>CAYZSE010000183.1:0-4652 GCA_964481035.1 uncultured Geminicoccaceae bacterium
GTCGCCTTCAGGCGGAGCCGTTCCTCGACGAGCGCCGCGAGCTGGCGCGCCAGCAGGAGGCGCTCAACGTCCGCCAGATCGCCATGGACATCGCCGAGAAGCGGCTGCGCGGGCACATCGCCGAGCTCGCGGCGCTGCGCGACGAGGTCGAGGCGCGGCTGGCCGAGCTCGAGGCCCGCGACGAGGCGCGCATTGCCCGGCTGGTGAAGCTCTACGAGACGATGAACCCCAAGCGGGCGGCGGTGATCTTCGACGAGCTGCCGTTCGAGGTCATGGCGCCCTTGAGCCTCGCCATGAGCGAACGCAAGCTCGCGCCCGTCGTCGCGGCGATGAGCCCCGAGGTCGCGCGCCGGCTGACCGCCGAGCTGGCCAAGCGGCGCCGCGATGCGAGCCTCGACGCCGTGCTCGCCGCGCCCGGCGCTCCATGACCGGGGGCGATGCGCCTGGCGGCCGTCCTACGCCGAGCCCGTCCCGGCCAGCGCCTGCGCCCGTTCGCGCAGCACGAACTTTTGGATCTTGCCGGTCGAGGTCTTGGGAAGAGTTCCGAAGACGATCGTCCGCGGCGCCTTGAAGCTCGCCATCTCGGCCCTGCACCAAGCGGTTAGCTCGTGGCCTGTCGCCGCGGCGCCGTCCTTCAAGGTGACGAAGGCACACGGGCTCTCGCCCCAAATCGGATCGGGCCGCGCGACCACGGCGGCCTCGAGCACCGCCGGGTGCCGGTAGAGCACCTCCTCGACCTCCAGCGAGGAGATGTTCTCGCCGCCGGAGATGATGATGTCCTTCGCCCGGTCCTTGACCTCGATGTAGCCGTCGGGGTGCAGCACGGCGAGGTCGCCCGAATGGTACCAGCCGCCGGCGAAGGCCGCCCGCGTCGCCGGCTCGTTGTCGAGATAGCCCTTCATGACCGTGTTGCCGCGCAACAGGACCTCGCCGATGGTCGTGGCGTCGGCCGGCACGGGCTCGAGCGTCGCCGCGTCCGCCACCATCATCTCCGCCATCGTCGGGTAGCGGACGCCCTGGCGCGCCATCGCCCGCGCCCGGCCCTCGACCGGAAGTGCCGGCCAGTCCGGCTGCGGCGAGGCGACGGTCGCCGGCCCGAAGGTCTCGGTCAGGCCGTAGAGGTGGACCACCTCGAAGCCGAGCGGCTCCATGGCGCCGATCACGGCGCTCGGCGGCGCCGCCCCGCCGGTCGCGACCTTGACCTTGCCGGCGAACGGCCGCGCCGGCTTGTCCTTGCTGTGGGCCAGCATGTTGAGGACGACCGGGGCGCCGCAAAGATGGGTGACGCGCTCGCCCGCGATCAGAGCGAACGCCGGCTTCGCCTCGACCTTCCGCAAGCAGACGTGGGTGCCGCCCACCGCCGTCACCGCCCAGGTGTAGGTCCAGCCGTTGCAGTGGAACATCGGCAACGTCCACAGATAGACGCACGCGGGCGACAGCCCGAAGACCAGGGCGTTGCCCAGCGCGTTGAGATAGGCGCCGCGGTGGTGATAGACTGCACCCTTCGGATCGCCGGTCGTCCCCGAGGTGTAGCAGAGCGACAGCGCCCGCCATTCGTCGTCCGGCAGGGTGATCGCGAGCGCCTCGCCGGTTGCGAGAAGCGCCTCGTAGCCGTCCGCCGGACCGCCCGCGACGATCACCTCGAGCGGGCGGTCGAGGAGGGCGACGGCATCGCGCGCCACGGTCTCGAGCTCGTGGTCGACGACGACGAGGCGGCTTCGCGCATGGGCCAGGATGACCGCGACCGTCCGCGCGTCGAGCCGCGTGTTCAGCGCGTTCAGGACGGCACCGGCGAGCGGCACGCCGTAATGCGCTTCGAGGAGCACGGCGGTGTTCGGCGCCAGCACCGAGACGACGTCGCCCGCGCCCACCCCCCGGGCGTGGAGCGCGCCGGCGAGCCGGCGGCAGCGAAGCGCGAACGCGCGGTAGGTGAACCGCCGCTCGCCGTCGACGACGGCCGTCTTGTCGGGATAGGCGCCCTCCGCCCAGGCGAGGAAGCTCAACGGGCTCAAGGGCTGGAAGTTGGCCGGCTGGCGTTCCAGCCCGCGCTCGAACCGGGCAAGAGCCACCGCTTGCCTCCCTGATCTTGCTCTGCGACCTTCGTTCCTAGAAGGCCCGGAGCCCCGTCGCAACGGCCCGCCGATGAGGGTGCCACGGGAGGCCACGCCGGGTGCTGCGGCCGTCGCTGGAGAGCGCGCCATGCACGTCGTCATCGCCGGTGCCGGTGCGATCGGCGCCGCCGCCGCCTTCTTTCTCGCCGAGCGCGGCGTGCGCGTCACCGTCGTCGAGCGCCACGCCGTCGCCGGTGCCGCGTCGGGCAAGGCCGGCGGCTTTCTCGCCCGCGACTGGTGCCGCGGCACGGCCCTCGACGCGCTCGCCCGACGCAGCTTCGCGCTGCACGCCGAGCTGGCCCGACGGTTCGACAACCCCTGGGACCATCGCCGGCTCGACACCTACGCCGTCGCGGCGAGCGCGCGCCGCCGTTGGCGGGTGCCGTCGCCGCCGCCGGCCTGGCTCGCGGCCGATGCGGTCGTCCAGGACCGTCTCGGCACCACCGAGACGACGGCCCAGGTCCACCCCGAGCGCTTCACCCGCGGCCTCCTCGAGCGGGCGCCGGGCGTCGCGCTCGTCCGCGCCGCGGTGACCGGCCTGCTCGCGGATGGCGCGCGGATCGCCGGGCTCGCCACCGACCGCGGACCGCTCGAGGGCGAGGCCACCGTCCTCGCCCTCGGCCCCTGGACCGGCCTCGCCGGCGCCGGGCTCGGCTTGCCAACCGTGGGCGGGCTCCAGGGCTCGAGCATCGTCCTCGCGACGGGGACCGGCCTGCCGGCGCATGCCGTCTTCGCGCAGGTCGAGACCGCGGCCGGCGAGGTCCATGACCCCGAGGTGTTTACCCGGTCCGACGGCACGACCTACGTTTGCGGGCTCACCGAGGAGGTGCCGCTGCCGGTCGATCCGGCCGCCGTCGCGCCGACGCCGGATGCCGAGACGCGCCTGCGCGCGATCCTGGCACCGCTGGCCCCGGCCCTGGCCGAAGCACCGCTGCGCGCCGTCCAGGCGTGCTTTCGCCCGGTCACCGCCGACGGGCTGCCGCTCATGGGCGCCGTCGAGGGTCGGCCCGGCGCCTTCGTCGCCGCCGGCCACGGCGTCTGGGGCATCCTCAACGCCCCGGCCAGCGGCGAAGCGATGGCCGCCCTCGTCACAGGCGACGAGCCCGCGGTCGACCTCCGGCCGTTCGCTCCAGCGGGCCGCTGAGACGGCGCACGCGCCACCTGGCCAACGCTTCCTGCGCCCGCTAGGATCGTAATGTTGATGCAGGGGATGCCATTCGCATGAACGCCCTCGTCGATCTCGCCAGCGACACCAAGACCAAGCCGACGGCGGCCATGCGCCGGGCCATGGCCGAGGCGGAGGTCGGTGACGAGCAGGCCTTCGAGGACCCCACCGTCAACGCGCTGTGCGCCCGCGCGGCGGCGCTCTTGGGCCACGAGGCGGCGCTGTTCCTGCCGTCGGGGACGATGGCCAACCAGATCGCCTTTCGCCTGCACACCCGGCCGGGCGACGAGGTGCTCCTCGAGGGCACCACCCACCCGCTCCATCTCGAGGCCGGCGGGCCGGCGGCCACCGCATTCTGCATGTTCCGCCCGCTCGAGGGCCGGCGCGGCAAGCTCGCGCCGAGCCAGGTCGAGGGCGCGGTGCGCGGCAGCTACCGCCACCACCCGCGCACGAGCCTGGTCTGCATCGAGAACACGACCAACCTGGGCGGCGGTGCGGTCTGGAGCGTCGAGGAGGTGGCAGCCGTCGCCGACGTGGCGCGCGCCCACGGCCTCAAGGTCCACATCGACGGCGCCCGTCTCGCCAACGCCGCCGTCGCCGCGGGCGTGCCGCTCGCGGCCTACGGCCGGCTCGTCGATACGGTCTGGCTCGACTTCTCCAAGGGGTTGGGTGCCCCCATCGGCGCCTGCCTCGCCGGCTCTGTGGACGCCATCCACGAGGCGTGGCGGATCAAGCAGCAGCTCGGCGGCGCCATGCGCCAGGCCGGCATCGTCGCCGCCGCCGCCCTTCATGCCCTCGACCATCATGTCGAGCGGCTCGCCGATGACCACGCCCGCGCCCGGCGGCTCGCCGAGGCCATCGACGGCATCGACGGGCTCGCGCTTCTCAACGCCCCGGTCGAGACCAACCTCGTCTTCTTCTCGACCGCGCCCAGCGGCAAGGCCGCGCCGGAGGTGGCGCAGGCGCTCGCCGGTCACCACGTCCGCATCGGCGCCATGGGCCCCGACACCCTGCGCGCCTGCACCCACCTCGACGTCGACGACGCCGGCCTGGACCGCGCGATCGAGGCGCTGCGGGCGGTGATGGAAGGCTGAGGCACCGCCTAGACGCGTTTCCCGAAATGCTTGACCCTCCCGCATTCCCACCCGGCCGCCCATGGCAGCGTAACCTCGTGGGCGGCCGGGCGGGGGGTGCGGGAGGGGCGTAGATCAACTTGGCCGGGAAACGCGCTAGACGTGCCCGCGCGGGCGCGTCCTCGACGGCCACCGAGGCGCGCACAGCCGCATCTGCACGCAGTCGGAAACGCTCACGCGAATTTCGATCGATAGGTATTGTGGCAAATTGACGCAAAAAGCCATCGAAGGGCCGGTGCTTGC
>CAYZSE010000184.1:0-4643 GCA_964481035.1 uncultured Geminicoccaceae bacterium
CCGGAGCGGCATCGCCACGGCGTCGCCACCCCCAGCGAATGCCAGCCGAAGGCCCTTGCCGAACACGGTTGCCGCCTAACCCAGTTCGGTTCTGAAGGCTCCCCTCCGGCACGCCTGCAAACGGACGTGCGTCCATGTTGGTTCGGCGGGCAGGCCAGCGCCGCCCGCCGCCCGATGGCGTGTCAGGCGACCGCGCTGTCGATGCCGGAGATCGCTTGGATGAGGCGATCCTCGGTGACCTCCGCGGCGGTGAAGGTTCGGGTGATTCGGCCCTGGTACATCGCGATGATCCGGTCCGACACGTGCAGCACCTCGGGCATCTCGGACGACACCACGATCACCGCGTAGCCTTGATGGGCGAGCTCGCGGATGAGGTTGTGGATTTCGGCCTTCGAGCCGACGTCGATCCCGCGGGTCGGCTCGTCGACGATGAGCACTCGCGGTTTCATCGCGAGCCACTTGCCGATGACGATCTTCTGCTGGTTGCCGCCGGAGAGGTTCTTGACGATGGCGCGCCAGGACGGCGCCTTGATGTCGAGCCGGTCACGGTAGAGGTCGTAGATCGCGATCTCGGCGCCATTGGCAACGAAGGGGCCGGCGGTGAGGTCGCCGATCTGCGGCAGGGTCATGTTGTCGCGACAGCTCATCCCCAGCACGAGCCCTTGTTCCTTCCGCGATTCGGGGACGAGCGAGATGCCGAGCTCGATGGCGTGTGCCGGCGAGTGGATGCGTACCTCCTCGCCGGCGACCACGATCCTGCCGCCCGTCGGGTGCCGCAGCCCGAACAGGGTCTGAACGACCTCCGTGCGACCGGCCCCGATGAGGCCGTAGAAGCCCACCACCTCACCCGCCCGAACCTCGAAGCTGACGTTCTGGAAAAGCCTTCCGCAGGTGAGGTTCTCAGCCGCCAGTCGGACCTCACCGAGCTCGCGAGCCTCGCGGTTCGGCGACAGGTCGAGGCTGCGGCCGATCATCAGCCGGGTCACCTCGTCCTCGTCGGTTTGTTGGGTCACGAGGGTGCCGCGATAGGTGCCGTCGCGCAGCACCGAGATCCGGTCGCTGATCTTGAAGATCTCCTCCATGCGGTGCGAAATATAGACGACCCCCACGCCGCGCGCCTGCAGGTCGCGAATGACGTCGAAGAGCACGACCTTCTCGGCATCGGTGAGCGACGCGGTCGGCTCGTCGAAGACGACGACCTTGGCCTCGTGGGTCAGCGCGCGGGCGATCTCGACCATCTGCTTCTTGGCGATCGAGAGCGTGGCGACGCGGGTGCGCGGGCCGAAGTCGCAGCGCAGTTTCTCGAGGATGTGGCCGACTCGCCGGTCGAGCGCCTGGCGATCCACGAAGCCCCAGCGGCTTTGGGGCAGCTCGCCCAGGAAGATGTTCTCGGCGACGGTCATCTCCTCGGTGAGCGAGAGCTCTTGGTGGATGAGGATGACGCCCAAGTTCTTGGCTTGGATCGGATTGTGGATCTCGACCTCCTCGCCGGCGAGGATGAGTAGGCCGGAATCCGGCTGATGCATGCCGGCGAGCACCTTCATGAGCGTCGATTTGCCGGCGCCGTTCTCACCCATGAGCGCGTGGACCTCGCCGGCCCGCACCTCGAAGTCGACACCGCCGAGGGCGCGGACGCCCGGGAATGTCTTGACGATGTTCTCGAGCCTCAGGACCGGGCCGGTGTCGTCGGTCATAGCCGCAAGTCCTCTTCGCCTCGACGGTTGAGCTGCTTGTCGAGGATCAACACGGCGATGAGGATCGTGCCGAGAATGACCAGCACGTAGAACGCGGGCACCTGCATCAGGTTCATGCCGTTGCGGAGGATGCCGATCGCGAGCACACCGCCGAAGGTACCGACGATCGTGCCGTAGCCGCCGCTGAGCTTGGTCCCGCCGAGGACCACCGCGGTGATGACCCAGAGCTCGAACTCGCGGCCCAGGTTGGGCGTCGACGCGCCCATCTGCGTCGAGAGCGTGATCCCGGCGAGCGCCGCGAAGAAGCCGACGATCATGAAGTTGATCATCATGTGCCGGCCGACACGGATGCCGGCGTTGACCGCGGCCTCGCGATTGTCGCCGACGGCGTAGGTGTTGGCGCCGTGGACGGTGCGCGACAGCAGGATGTGGATGAGCACCGTGAAGAGCAGGAAGATGAGCGCGAGCGTCGGTATCGGGCCCACCGCCGACGCGCCGAAGTCGGAATAGGCGAAGTTGACCGCGTAGAAGCTCTCTTGCTGCGTGTAGACGAAGACGAGGCCGCGGATCCCGAGCATCGCGCCAAGGGTGACGATAAAGGCGTCGACACCGGTCTTCCAGACGATGAAGCCATTGAGGGCGCCGATCGCCGTGCCGGCGAGCAGGCCTGCCAGCACCGCGGGCAAGATTTGCCAGTTGCCCCAACCCGCGAAGATCGGCCAGCCCATGATGTCGACGGTCAAGGCGGCGGCGAGCGCCAGTGTCGCGCCGACCGACAGGTCGATGTTGCCGTTGATCATGACCAGGGTCATGCCGAGTGCGATCAGACCGATGGTCGATGTCTGCACCAGGATGTTACGGAAGTTTTGGAGATCGAAGAAGTGCTCGGTCGTCACGCTGAAGAACAGAAAGACGATGACGACGAATGCCCAGATCGGTTGACGGCCCAACGATCGCAGGACGGCGCGCGATCGGTCGACGCTCGGCTTGGCGGCGCTTGCCACGGCGTGCTCCTTCAAGCGATCCGCGACAGGAGACGGCCGCGCGTCGCGGCGACGTCGAGCCACACGGCCAGGATGATGACGACCCACGTGACGATCCACTGGGCGTAGAACGGGTAGCCCATGAGCAGCAGGCCGTTCTGGATGAAGGCCAGGATCAGCACGCCCACGACGGTCTTGGCGATGCTGCCGGAGCCGCCGAGCAGCGAGGTCCCGCCGAGAATCACGGCCGCGAGCACGAGCAGCTCGTAACCCTGGCCGACGTTGTTCTGGGAGCCCATGACCCGGCTGCCGAGGATGATCGCCGCGAGGCCGACGCAGAAGGAAGAGGCGAGGTAGGTCGAGAACACCACCCGGCTGCGGCGCACGCCCGAGAAGATCGCGGCCGTGGCGTTGCCCCCCACCGCGTAGACGCGCCGCCCATAGGGCGTGAACGCGATGATGCCGTGTGCAATGGCGGCGAGCGCGAAGAACAGGATGATCGGCATGTCGAGGCCGGCGACGTCGCCGCGGCCGAAGATGCGAAACCACGTCGTATCCTGAGTGGCGGGATCGATGTCGACGTTCTTGCCGCCCGAATAGATGAGCGTCAGGCCCTGGATGGCGGAGAGCATGCCGAGGGTCACGATCAGGGAGTTGAGGCGAAGGACGCCAACGAGGAAGCCGTTGATGCAACCGAGCACCAACACACCGCTCAGCATGCCGAGAATGGCGAGCGCCGGGCCGACCTGATCGTGCAGGTCGACGACGACCACCGTGCCGAAGCTCAGCATCGAGCCGACGGAAAGGTCCAGGTTGCCGCCGAGCACGACAACCGTGACGCCGATCGCCATGACCCCGATGATGGCCGCCGAGCGCACTACGCTCTCTAGGTTCTCCGCCGACAGGAAGCGGTCGGAGAAGACGCCGAAGCTCAGCATGAAGACGACGAAGGCGATGAGAATGCCGTGATCGGCGAGCCGCCGGCTCATGCCGCGAAGCCCGGGCGCGCCGGCGCGCCCGGCCGGGCCTGGTCCGCCGTGGCGTTCAATCTGCACGTTCATGGCGAAGTCGCCCCCTGCTCTTCTTGTTCGCGCCGAGGCTCTGAGCGACCGGCGGCGCCCCGCCGGTACCCATCCGAGCCGTTGCCGCCGCTGCCGCCCCCGCCGCTCAGAAGACCGGCTTGGTGAACTCGCTCATGTTGTCTTGGGTGATCTTCGGCGTGACAAAGTAGTTGAGGAACGGCACCTCCTCGCCGCGGGCCACGGCGATCGCCGTCTCCAGCGCGTTTTGCGCATCGTCGACCGGCGATTGGTAGATCGAGCCCCAGTATTCGCCGCGCGCCATTGCCTCGTAACCGACCGCGAAGTTGGTCGCGCCGACGAAAACGATGCCGTCGCGCCCCGCCGCCTTGGCCGCATTGAGGGCACCGACACCCATGTTGTCGTCGCCGGCATACACACCATCGATATCATCGTACTTGACGACGAAGTTTTCCATCACTCGCTGCGATTTCTCGCGGTTCCAGTCGCCCGGCTGGGTCTCGAGAATTTCGACGTCGGGGCAGATCTCGGCGAGGCGGTCTTCGAACCCCTCTTGGCGCTCGATCGCCGTCGTGTAGCCGGGCTGGCCGGAGATCTGAACGATCTGCCCGTCACCGCCGAGCTCGTCGCACATGATTTCGGCGGCGAATTGGCCTTGTTGGATATTGTTGGGGCCGGAGAAGGAAGCGATGAAGTCGAAGCCCTCCTCGGCGATGTTCGAGTTGGTGACGACGACCGGGATGCCGGCGCGGTGGGCGTTGCGGACCGCCGGTACGACGGCCTTGCCGTTGGTCGGCCAGATGACGATGACGTCGACCTGCTGCTGGATGAGGTCCTGCATCTGGCCGATCTGGCGAGCGACGTCGCCGCCGGCATCGAGAACCACCGCCTCGACGCCTTCACGGGCCTCGGCCGCCTCAATGAAC
>CAYZSE010000185.1:0-4639 GCA_964481035.1 uncultured Geminicoccaceae bacterium
CTGACCGGGCGCGAGCCCGCGGGCCTTGGGATCCGCCGCCGGCTCGAGGCGGCGCGCGCGTCGGCGACGCCCTCGAGCCGGCGATGAGGTCGACGGGCGGAAGCGTCGCCGCTGGCGGGCCGGCAGCTCGCGCTCGCGCTCAGAGCACGAGGATCGTCTGGCCCGTGGTCTTCCGGCCCTCGAGATCGGCGTGCGCCCGGGCAGCCTCGGCCAGCTTGTAGGTCTGGTTGATGTCGACCGCGACGATGCCCTTGGCCATCGCACCGAGGAGGTTGCCCGCGATCTCGTCGAGGTCAGCGCGCGTCGCGAGGTGCGGAAAGAGGGACGGCCGCGAGAGCCTGGCGCACTTGGGCGTCAGCACCTTGAGGTCGACCGGTGGCACCGCGCCGGAGGCGTTGCCGTAAGAGACGAGGTGGCCGTGCTTGCGCAAGGACGCGAGCGAGCCCTCGAAGGTGTCCTTGCCGATACCGTCGTAGATGTAGCGGCAGCCCTCGCCTCGCGTGATCTCCATGACTCGCTCGGGGAACGTCTCGCGGCTGGTGACGATGACGTGGGCGGCGCCGTGGGCACGGGCGAGCGCGGCCTTCTCCTCGGTGCTCGTCGTCCCGATGACGGTGCAGCCCTTGGCCTTGGCCCAGGCGGTGAGGATCAGCCCGACGCCGCCTGCGGCGGCGTGAACCAGAACGGCGTCGCCGGCCTCGGCGCGGGTCATGCGGTGGAGGAGGTACTCGGCGGTCATGCCCTTGAGCATCATCGCCGCCGCCTGACGATCGTCGACGTCGTCGGGCAGCTTCACCAGCCAGCGGGCCGGCACGTTGCGCTCGGCGATGTAGGCACCCGGCACATTCCAGACATAGGCGACGCGGTCGCCGACGCTGAACCCGCCGACGTCCGGCGCCGTCGCCTCGACCACGCCCGCGGCCTCCATGCCGATGGTGCCGGGCGGTTGGAGGAGCGGGTAGAGGCCCGAGCGGACGTAGCAGTCGATGAAGTTGAGGCCGATCGCGGTGTGCTTCACCCGCACCTGGCCCGCGCCGGGTGCGCCGACCTCGACGTCGGCGACCTTCAAGACCTCGGGCCCGCCGTGCCTCGCCTGCACGATCGCTTGGACCATCGGTGCTCCTCCCCCTTCTTGCCGCGTGGCGTTCAGGCGACGGGCGCACCCGCCGCATAGTCGAAGTAGAGCTCGCGCGCCCGGCGGTAGATCGGCCCCGGCTGCAGGGCGCGCTGCTCGAAGCGGATGCAGGGCATGACCTTGCCGTAGTTGCCGGTGGAAAAGATCTCGTCGGCGGTGACGACGTCCTCGGGCGTCAAGGTCGTCTCGAGGACGTCGATGCCGTCGGCGATCAAGAGGTCGGTCACCCGCTGTCTGGTAATACCGTTGAGAAAGGTGCCGTTCCAGGCGGGCGTCAGGGCGATGCCGTCCTTGACTAGCCAGATGTTGGCGGTGGCGAGCTCCGCAAGGTTGGCGCACGGGTCGAGGATCAAGGCGTTGTCGAAGCCACGCTCGCGAGCCCAGACCAGCGCGCGCTGACCGTTGGGGTAGTTGCAGCCGGCCTTGGCGTCGACCGGCGCGGCGTCGCGGGGCGGGCGGCGAAATGGGGCGAGCGTCGCCGAGAAGCCGGCGGGTTCGGGCATCGGGCTCTCGTAGACGGCGAGCAGGAACTCGGTGCTCGCGGGGTCGGGCGTCACGAAGCCGCGCATGGCGTAGAACATCGGCCGCACGTAATAAGCCTTGTGCCGTGGCAGCCGCTTGAAGGCGTCGACGACGAGACCCTGGACCTCCTCGGCGCTCTGCGTCGGGTGCAAGAGCATCTTGCGCGCGCTGTCGACCAGGCGCTCGCAATGCCGGTCGACATCGGGGCCGCAGCCTTCGAAGATACGCGCACCGTCGAAGACCGACGAGCTCATCCACATCGCATGGTCCATCGGGCCGAGCACCTTGGGCTGGGTCTCGTGCCAACGGCCCTCGTGCCAGAACACCGCGTCCATCGTCGCCTCCTCGCCGCCGCCACAGCGTAGAAAGGTCGCCCGCGAGCGCCAAGATGCGCGCCTGCCATGGGAGCCATGCTTGTCCGCCGATCATGCGGCGCTCACCGCCGAACGCGAGCGGCTTCGCGCCATCGCCCTCGCCGTCCTCGCCTTCGCCTGCTTCGGGGTGCTCGACACCAGCGCCAAGTATCTGGGCGCGGCCGGCCTGCCCGCCGTGCTCGTCATCTGGTTCCGCTACACCGGCCATGTCGTCTTCGCCATGGCGACGCTGCAGCGCGCCAACGTCGTCTCGGTCTGGCGCTCGAACCGGCCGCTACTGCAGCTCTGGCGGGCGCTGTTCTTGTTCAGCGCGACCTGCTGCAATTTCGTCGCCGTGCGTCACCTCCAGCTCGATCAGACGGGAGCGATCAACTTCTCCATCCCGATCCTGGTGGCGGCGCTGGCGGTCCCGGTCCTGGGCGAGCGCGTCGGCCTGCGCCGCTGGGCGGCGATCGTCGTCGGCTTCATCGGCGTGCTGGTCATCATGCGCCCGACGCCCGAGCTGTTTCAGCCGGCGACGCTGTTGAGCCTCGGCTCGGCCCTCTTTGCCGCGCTCTACACGCTCTCCACCCGCGTCGTCGCCCAGGTCGACGCGCACGAGACCTCGAACGCCTACGCCGCGCTGGTCGGCTGCGCGCTGACGACGCCGCTGGTGCCGTTCGTCTGGCAGACGCCCGAAGGCATCGCCTGGCTGCCCGTGGTCCTCGTCGGCACCTTCGGGGCGATCGGCCATTATCTCTTGACCGCCGCCCACCAACATGTGTCGGCACCGCTGCTCGCGCCCTTCTGGTACAGCCAAATCGTGCCGATGCTGATCCTCGGCTATCTCGTCTTCGGTGACGTGCCCGGCGGTCTGACACTCCTCGGTGCCGCCGTCGTGCTGGCGAGCGGGCTCTACGTCTGGTGGCGCGAGCGGCGCGCGAAAAGCGATCTGTAGCGCGAGCACCGGCCCAACCGGCTCAGCCGGCGAGTACCGCCTTCAGATCGCCGGCCGACAGCGCCTTGCCGGCGACCTTGACCTCGCCGTCGACCATCGGCGCCGGGGTGACCAGGATGCCGGCGTTGGTGATGGCGGCGCGCCCTCCGGCTCGGCCGACCCGGCGCCGGGCTTCGCGCTGGCCGCCCTGGCACGGGGCGAGGCCGGCGGCTCATGCCGCCGTCGCGGTCGCCGGTCGACCCGCCGCCACGTTCGGCGTCCGCGGCCTCGCGCTCTCCCAGCGTGCGTAACGCCGCCTCGACCCGGTCGAGCCGGCCCAAAGCCGCCCGCTCGCGCGCCGCCCGCCGGCGCGGTCCTCGCTCGCCCGGATCAGGGCGTAGCGCGGTCCGAGGTCGAGCCTCTCGACGAACGTCCACACCGCCCGCGTCGGATGATCCGGCGCCAGCAGGTCGTCGAGGCACACCGCCTCCAACGCCACCTGCCGCCGGCCCGCATCGACCACCCGCGGCCGCGCCGACGCCTTCGGCCGATCCCGCCGCTGCTCCGGCAGATCGTCGAACAGCTCGCCAATGGCCGAACCTTCGCCCACGTCATCCCCACCACCCCGCCACTCCAGCACGACGAGGCGATCTTTCTCACGGCCTCTCAACCGGCCGCCGCCGGCACGAGACCGGTCGCGATGAGGACGGCGAGCACCGTGGCGAGGACGAGGCGATAGACGACGAAGGGCATGAAGGTCGCGCGCTTGACCCAGGCCATGAGCCCCCAGATGGCGAGATAGGCGCTGACCGCGGCGAGCAGGCCGGCGACCACCGCGTCGCCCTGGAGCCCGGCATCGCCCGTCCGGACGAGGTCGGCGCCGGCGAGCAGTCCCGCCGCGGCGGTGGTCGGGATCGACAGGAGCAGGGAGAAGCGCGCGGCGTCGGGACGGCGCAGACCCAAGAAGAGCGCCGCCGTCATGGTGATCCCCGAGCGGCTGACCCCGGGGACGAGGGCGAGCACCTGGGCGAGCCCGATCAGCGCCGCGTCCTTCCAGGTCATGCCGTCCGTAACGCGCCCATGTCCGTCGGCGTCGCGGTCGGCGCGCCAGAGGACGATGCCGAAGAGCGCGGTCGTGACGGCGATGAGCGCCGGGCTGCGCCAGTCGGTGGCGATCGTCTCCTTGAGCAAAAAGCCGGCGACGACGATCGGCAGCGTCGCCAGCAGAATCAGGAGGGCGAGCTGCGCCTCCCCCTCGGTGCGCCCCCGCAGCAGCAAAAGACCGCCGCGGAAGAGGCTCGCGACGTCGTGGCGGAAGTAGAGCACGACGGCGGCGAGCGTGCCGATGTGCATGGCGACGTCGATGAGGAGGCCCTGGTCGCGCCAGCCGGTCAGCGCCGGGATGAGGATGAGGTGGGCCGACGAGCTGATGGGCAGGAAGTCGGTGATGCCCTGGACGATCGCCAGGATCGCCAGATGCCAGAGAGGCGTCTCGCTCAAGTAGAAAATCTCGCTTTAGAACCAACCTTGGCGTCTTGAGACCCTTAGGCCAGAACGGCCGCGAGCGCCATAGCCCCAAGGGCCATCGGATGGCCCCGCGACCGGCCGAGCCCGGTCGTTCAACCGCGCAGGATCGGCTCGAGCTCCTCCGCCGAAGGCGCCTTGCCGGCGACCTTGACCTCGCCGTCGACC
>CAYZSE010000186.1:0-4631 GCA_964481035.1 uncultured Geminicoccaceae bacterium
CTAGGAGGTCCCCATGTCCCATGCGACGGGGCGCCGGCTGAGGGCGATGATCGCCGAGCGCCGCGCCGTCCTCGTGCCGGGTGCCGCCAACGCGCTCGCCGCACGGATCATCGAGGATCTCGGTTTCGAGGCGCTCTATCTCACCGGCGCGGGCGTCACCAACACCCATCTGGGGCTGCCGGACCTCGCCTTCGTCGGGCTCCATGAGATCGCCGAGCACACGGCGGCGATCCGCGAGGTGACGACCCTGCCGCTGATCGTCGACGCCGACACGGGCTTCGGCAACGCGCTCAACGTGCAGCGCACGGTGCGCCGGCTGGAGCGGGCCGGCGCGGACGCGATCCAGCTCGAGGATCAGGTCTTGCCCAAGCGCTGCGGCCATTTCGCCGGCAAGCAGGTGGTGGCCACGGGCGAGATGACGGGCAAGATCGAGGCCGCGGTGGACGCCCGCTGGAGCAGCGACTTCCTGGTCGTCGCGCGCACGGATGCGCGTGCGGTCGAGGGCGTCGACGCGGCCGTCGCGCGCGCCGACGCCTATGCGGCCGCCGGCGCCGACGTGCTCTTCATCGAGGCGCCCGAAGGCGAGGGCGAGCTGCGCGCCCTGCCGGAGCGGGTGACGGCGCCGCAGCTCGTCAACATGGTCGTCGGCGGCAAGACGCCGATCGTCGACCAGGCGGAGCTCGCCCGGCTCGGCTTCTCACTCGTCCTCTACGCCAACACCGCGCTGCAGGCGGCGATCCTGGGCATGCAGACAGCACTCGGCGAGCTCAAGCGTGCCGGCCGCATGGACGAGGACCCGGCACTCGTGGCGCCCTTCGCCGAGCGCCAGCGGCTCGTCGACAAGCCCCGCTTCGACGCCATGGAGCAGCGCTACGCGGCGCGCGACGATTAGCGCGGTTTTCCGATCGGGTTGATCCTTGCCCATCCCGCACCCCCGCCCGGCCGCCCGCGAGAGTACGATGCCATGGGCGGCCGGGCGGGCGCGCGGGATGGTCGAGCACTGCGGAGAACGCGTCAGGCGGTGCGGCTCTCGGCCTCGCTCCGCTCGATGTCGTCGGCTGCGCGGGGGAGGGTGAAGACGCCGCGCTCGAGGAGCTCGGTGAAGGCCCGGGCGTAGACGCCGCTGTCCTCCCAATAGGCGTTGTGCGGGTCCGCTCGATCGCCGTAATCGCAAGCGATGTTGGTGATGCCCCGGAGTGCCGTGATCTCGGAGCTGATCGGATCGGCGTGGGCGTGGAAGTTCAAGACCGGCATGGTCGTGAAGAGGTCGTCGTCGATGGCGGCGGCGAGGCCGGCGATCGAGGCCTCGCGGTAGGGCGCGATGAAGCTCGCGCGCAGGCGCCAGGCGATGCGGCCGATCGTGGTCGCGTTCTTGAAGCCCTGCGCCGCGTCCATGCGCAGGACGACCAGACGCAGGATGTGCTCGACGGGGCTGCCGAAGAGGATGATCGCGCTCTTGCGCTCGAGCGCCGACAGGAGCGCTCGATGCGGCGGGTGCTGGCGCATGCGGTTGATCGTGTCGACCAGGATGACGCTGCCCAGCGAGTGGCCGGCGAGCACCACCGCATCGACGCCGTTGGCCTCCTCGGCGGCCCAGCGGGCGATGTCGGCGAGCCGGCTCTCGACCTCGGCGAGGATCTCGCCGCGGACCCGGTAGAGCGGGTTCTGGGGATCGGCGGTGATGTAGGCGACGACGTCCTGCCAACGGACCCGGCCCAGGAGGAAGCCGTAGGCCGCCTGCACCAGCGGAGCGCTCAGCGCCGGCAGCGGCAAGAGGTCGGCGAAGCTGATGAGCTGGGCCGCCGCCCGGCGCTGCCAACGTGGCACCTCCCGGTCGCCGGGCCCGATCCTCGCCATGTCGTCGGTGATGTTCGGATCGAGCAGGCGCAGGGCCGTGTGGTTGCGGGCGGCGGGGTCGGCCCGCTCGGCGCACCGCCACAGCCCGACACGATCGAGCTCGAGCAGCCGCTCGGCGGCCCAGCGGCGCCCGCTGGCCTCGTCGATCGCCGTCTCGCGACGATGCCCCCAGTAGACCTCGAACACGGGGAAGCGGAAGGCGACCCCGTCGTTCGCCCGGGCCGTGACCTCGAAGAAGTTGCGCTCCCAGAAGTCGCTGGTCGCATCGGCCCCTGACGTTGCCGTCGGAAGCTCGTCGATGGTCACGTGGACGTTGGCGAAGCCGTAGACGTCGCGCACCGTCGCCGTCAGCTGGCCGACGAGCTTGTCCAGGCTGTCGAAGGGTTGCTGAAAGCCGATACCGTGCACGACGACGAGCGCGATGCGGATCTCGTTTCCGCTCTGGGTCATGGCGCGTCTCACAGTCAGGAGGTGGCGATCGAACGCGCCCGATGCGTACCTCTGATCGCCGCATATTGAATGGCCGGCGCGCGCGCATGGCAAGCCCCACGTGTGGCTTCGGCCGGCGCCGCCCAACCATCGGGCACCTTGGCCATCGGCGGTGAGGGGCCCAACCTGCCTCGGGCGGACCCGCGAGGAAGGACACGCGCGATGCCGGACGCCCCGCCGACCCAGCCGCACCCGCAAGGAGCCCTGTGGGCGCCGCCCCTGGCGCCGCCGGCGCCGCGCACGCTCTGCACCGACTGCGGGCTGTCGCGCACCGCCGAGGCCAAGCGCTGCGGCCGCGCCTGCCAGTTCATCGCGCCGGACTACGCCGCCATGGAGGCGCGCGTCCACGGCCGCGCGCGCGACCTCGGGCGGCCCGACGAGCTCCATTTCGGGCCGTTTCGCCGAATGGTCCGCGCCCGTCTTCGCGCGCCCCGGCCGGGCGCGCAGTGGACGGGCATCGCCTCGCGCCTCGGCGAGCGCCTGCTCGAGACCGGCGCCGTCGACGCCGTGCTCACCATGACCGCCGCCGACGACGACCCCTGGCGGCCGGTGCCGGTGCTGGTGACCAAGCCCGAAGGCATGGCCGCCTGCCGGGGCATGAAAATGGGCTATGCGCCGCTCCTGGCGCTCCTCCGGCCGGCGCAGGAGGCGGGCTATCGGCGCATCGCCGTCATCGGCATCCCGTGCCAGGTCTACGCGTTGCGCGCCATCGAGGCCGAACTCGGCTTCGAGCGACTCTGGGTCGTCGGCACGCCGTGCTCGGACAACACCACCACCGAGCGGTTCCACGAGTTCCTGGCACTCCTCGCCGACGACCCTGCGACGATCACCTATCTCGAGTTTCGCGCCGATTTCCGTGTCGAGCTACGCTTCAAGGACGGCGGTACCAGGCTCGTCCCGTTCCTGCAGCTGCCGATCAGCAAGCTGCCGCCCGACTTCTTCCCGCTGACCTGCCGGTCGTGCGTCGACTACACCAACGTGCTCGCCGACGTCACCGTCGGCTACATGGGCGGCGAGGGCGAGCAATGGCTCTTGGTGCGCAACGCGCAGGGCGAGGAGCTCTTGGACCTGCTCGGCGACGAGGTGCGGCTCGCGCCGACCCGCAGCGCGGGCCGGCGGCGGGCCGCGGTGGCGGGCTTCCTCGCCAA
The DNA here is from genome assembly GCA_964481035.1 of uncultured Geminicoccaceae bacterium. GTDB lineage: Bacteria > Pseudomonadota > Alphaproteobacteria > Geminicoccales > Geminicoccaceae > JAAAPF01. The sequence goes on from CAYZSE010000186.1 coordinate 3,495, forward strand.
TGTCGAGCGCGCGGCGGGCGGGCTGCCGGTGCGCGCGATGCCGAACTGGCTGCGCCCGGTCGTCGGCTGGCTGATGCCCAGGATCGGGCCGCGCGGGCTCGAGTTCGCCCGCGCCCGGGTCGAGATGAAGGCGGTGGAGAGCGTCGTCCACCTCCGGCGCGAGCAGCCGCGCCGGCTGAAGCGGATGATCCCGGACCACGTCTGGCGGCTCGCCGCCGCCTACGGGCTGCGCCCGGCGCCGGGCGAGCGCACCGTCGACTGAACGCCCGCGAGCCGCGCGCTCGCCGTCTCGATCGCGGCCTCGAGCCGCGCCATGAACGTCTTGCGGTCGAGCCCCGGGGGGATCGGCTCGAGGAACTCGATGACCGCCGTGCCCGGGTGCTTGGCGAAGAGGCCCTTGCCCCAGACGTGGGCGGTGTGCAGCGCCACCGGCACCACGGGGCGCCCGAGCTGCAGGTAGAGGGCGGCGACGCCCGGCCGGTAGGGGCGGCGCTCGCCGGGCGGCACGCGGGTGCCTTCGGGGAAAATGAGTAAGGAGAGACCCTCGGCGGTGCGCGCCCGCGCCGCCTCGATCAGCCGGCGCAGCGCCGCGGCGCCGGCGTCGCGCGCGACCGGGATGCAGCCCGACTTGACGAGGAAACGGCCGAGGATCGGGATGCGCGTCAGCTCCGCCTTGAGGGGGATCGCGATGTCGGGCACGAGGCGATGAAAGACCAGCGTCTCCAGCGCGGACTGGTGCTTGCTGGCGAGCAGCGACGGTTCGCGCGGGGGGGCGCCGCGGACCTCGACGCGGATGCCGCAGATCGCGCGCAGCAGCGCCAGGATGCCGCCCTCCCAGCGCCGCGCCCAGGCGCGGATGCCGGCGGCGTTGGTGAAGGGCGCGATTGGCAGCATGACCAGCCCGAGGCCGAGGGTCCAGGTGACGAACGCGAGTTGGAAGAGCAGGGCGCGCACGGATCGCTGCTTTCGAGACGGTCCTTCGCCGGATCGTCGTGCGATCACAACGAATTGTTAGGCAGCATGGGCTAGGTTGCCAGGCGCTGCAACTGCCGAGGTCCGTCCCTTGCACGTCGCTTGCCCCGAATGCGGTACCGGCTACACGCTGAACGACGAGACGCTGCAACGGCCTCGGCTCAG
>CAYZSE010000187.1:0-4619 GCA_964481035.1 uncultured Geminicoccaceae bacterium
GGCGGGCCCGCCAAGGTCTCGGTCATCAGCTCGGCCTTCTTCGGCACGATCTCGGGAAGCTCGGTCGCCAACACCGTCTCGACGGGCTCGTTGACGATCCCGAACATGAAGCGGATGGGCTATCCGGGGCATTTCGCCGGCGGAGTCGAGGCCGCCGCCTCGGCGGGCGGGCAGATCACCCCGCCGATCATGGGCGCCGCCGCCTTCATCATGGCCGAATTCCTCGCGGTCTCCTACGCGACGATCGTGATCGCCGCGGCGGTGCCGGCGCTCATGCACTATCTGGGCGTCTTGACCATTGTCCACTTCGAGGCCCGCCGCCTCGGCCTCAAGGGCTACGCCGCCGAGGACCTGCCGCGGCTCGGCGCGGTCCTCGCGCGCGGCTGGCCGACGCTGATCCCGTTGGTCGTGCTGATCTACGTGCTCTTCTCGGGCTACACGCCCTACATGGCGGCGTTCTGGGGCATCACCGCCTGCATCGCCGTGGGGCTGGTCAACCCCTACCACCGCATGTCGCTCCAGGACCTCGCCGCCGCCTTCGAGACCGGCGCCAAGCACGCGCTCGCCGTCGGCGCCGCGGCGGCCGCCGTCGGCATCGTCGTCGGCGTCATCAACACCACCGGCGTCGCCTTCAGGCTCGGCTTCATGGTGACGGCCGGCGCCCTCGACGCCGCCGACTTCTTCCACGGCCTGTTCGCCTTCCTGCCCTTCGAGCTGTTCGCGGTGAGCGAGATGCAGCTCTTCTTCTCGCTCGTCTTCGTCGCACTCGCCTGCGTCTTCATGGGGGCGGGGCTGCCGACGACGGCGCTCTACATCATGCTCGCGACCGTCGCCCAGCCGGCCTTGGCCCAGCTCGGGGTGCCGGCCTTGGCCGCGCACCTCTTCGTTCTCTATTACGGGGTGCTCGCCGAGATCACCCCGCCCGTCTGCACCTCGGCCTACGCCGCCGGCGGCATCGCCGGCGCCAACCCGTTCCGCACCGGCATCTCGGCCTTCGGCCTCGGCAACGCGAAGGCGCTGGTGCCGATGGTCTTCGTCTACTCGCCGGCCATGCTCATCGTCCTGCCCGCGCACTTCACCTGGCCCGCCTTTCTCGCGACGACGGCGACCTGCGCCTTCGGCATCTTCGTCCTCGGCATCGCGCTCGCCGGCTACGCGCTCGTGACGGTGCCCATGGCGCTGCGCCTCGCCGCCGGCTTCGCGGCTATTCTGCTGGTGGCACCGGGAGCGGCGAGCGATCTCTATGGCGCGGCCCTGCTCGCGCCCGTCGTCGCGCACCAGCTCTGGGCGCACCGCCGCGCGCTCGCCGTTCAGCTGCAGGCGCGGTCGATCGGGTCCCAGACATAGGCGATCTCGTCGAAGGCGACGCCGCGCTCGCGGCTCACCTGGCGCCGCCCGCAAGCGCCGCCCAGCGATCCGTAGAAGGCGATCGCGTCCCCGTTGCTCGCGAGCACCCACAAGCCCAGGGCACGCGCGCCGCGGGCGCGCAAGACCCGGGCCGTGCCCTGCAGCAAGCGCCGGCCGAGGCCGCGACCTTGCGCTGCGGGGCGCAGGTAGAGCGCGTAGATCTCGGCGTCGGCGGCGAGGTTGAGATCACGGCGACCGCCACCCGAGGCGAAGCCGAGGATGCGGCCGGTGCCGTCCTCGGCGACGCGGGTCGCGGTGTCGCCGGCCATGAGGACGCCCTGCCAGAAGCGGATCGCTCCGGCATCGCCGGCCCTGGGAAAGACGCGCTCGGGCAGGACCCCACGATAGGTGGCCGCCCAGCTCTCGGCCTGCGCCTCGAGGATGGCCGAAGCGTCCGCGAGGCTGCCGGGCCGGATGCGGACCGTGGGACTGACCTCCTTCACCAGCGGGCGAGCCTCCCTGTTGCGCCGCAGCTTCAAGCTGCGATGATGGCCTCGACCAAAGTGGGAACCACTCGCGGTTCCAGCCTGCACGAGGGGGGAAGATGCTCCGCATCTGGGGACGCTTGAATTCGATCAACGTGCAGAAGGTCGTCTGGGCCGCCGCGGAGCTGGATCTGCCCTTCCGGCGTGTCGATGCCGGCGGCAAGTTCGGCAGCCTCGACGGCGCGAGCTACGTCGCCAAGAACCCCAACCGCAAGATTCCGACGATCGAGGACGGCAACCTCATCGTCTGGGAGAGCCATGCCTGCCTCCGCTACATCGGCGCGTGCTACGGCGCCGGCCAGATCTGGCCGGAGGACCCGGTCGCGCGGGCGCCCGTCGACATGTGGCTCGACTGGTTCCACACCGAGGGCTACGTCCACATGCGTGACGTCTTCTGGCAGCTGGTCCGCACCCCTGCGGCGGAGCGGGACATGGCGCTGGTCGAAGGCCAGCGGCGGCTCCTCGACCCGAAGATGGCGTTGCTCGACGCGCAGCTCCAGCACACGGCGTTCATTGCCGGGCCCGGCTTCACCATCGCCGACATCGCTTTGGGCCTGCTCGCGCACCGCTGGTATCTCTTGCCGATCGAACGGTCGACCTATCCCGCGCTGGAGAACTGGCACCGCACGCTCGTCGAGCGGCCGGCCTTTCAAGAGTATTGCGACCAGCCGCTGACCTGAGCGGCGGGTGTCGCCAGAAGCTGTCGCTGTGCTACCTCCTCGCACGATACGGTCGATGGAAAAGGTCTAAGCATGGACGAACCCGCCGCGCACCCCGGTCAGGCAGGGGCGCCTGCGCCGACGGCGGACACGCGCGCCTACCGCCGGGCGCTGGGCAGCTTCGCCACGGGGGTGACGGTGGTGACCTGCGCCCAGGCGGACGGGCGCCGCGCCGGGCTCACCGTCAACTCGTTCGCGAGCGTCTCGCTGGAGCCGCCGCTGGTCTCCTGGTGCCTCGCTCGCAGAGCAGTCGCCCTCGACTTGTTCGACGCGGCCAGCCACTTCGCGGTCAACGTGCTCGCCGTCGACCAGGTGGCGCTGGTCCACCACTTCGCCCAGCGCGACCTCGACAAGTTCGCGGACATCGAGGCCGCGGCGGGTCTCGGCGCGGCGCCGCTGCTCGACGGCTGCGCCGCCCGCTTCGAGTGCCGCACCGCCGGCCGGCACGACGGCGGCGACCACGTCATCTACCTCGGCGAGGTCGAGCGCTATAGGGCCTTCGAGCGTGAGCCGCTGGTTCTCGTCCGCGGCCGCTACGGTCGGCTCGGCGGATGACCGAGGAAGGCCAGCGCTCGCTCGACGAGGAACCGAGCGCCTTCGCCGCGGCGATGGGCGTCCATGTCGTCGCGTGGGAGGATGGTCTCGTCCGTCTCGAGGCGCCGGTCCGGCCGTGGCAGATGAACCGCTCGCAGATCGTCCACGGCGGCATCGCCGCGGCGATGATCGACATGGCCTGCGGCTTCGCCGGCCTCTACACGCCGCCCGGCGCGCCGAAGAAGCACGCCTTGACCCTGTCGCTCACCGTCCAGTTCACCGGCCAGGCGAAGGCGGGGCTGATGATCGCCGAAGGACGGGTCAAGAACCGCGGCCGAAGGGTCTACTTCACCGAGGCGACGCTGTGGGTCGAGGACGGTGACATGCTCGCCTTCGGCAGCGGCACCTTTCGGCTGCGCTCGGGCAGCTGACGACGGTGGCGGTGCGCGCCCGCGAGGTCCTGGCCGGCGCGGTGGCCGCTGCGCCCCGCGACCTCCAGATGGGCCTGCGCCGGCTCGACCCGGCGGCCTGGCTGCTCGTCACCGAGCACTACGATGCGGAAATCGCCGCAAAGCGCCGCCTGGTCGACGACGACGCCGACGTGATGGCCTGCGAGCCGGGCGCGGAGCCGGCGGTCGCCGAGACGCTCGCCCTGGTCGAGGCCTTCCTCGGCGCGCATCATCCGGCGTTACGGCCGAGCCGGCGACCGGCGCCGCCGCTGGAGCGGGTCGGGCTCTCGGTCCAAGAGGACCTCTGCTGGCTGGCGCCCGGCGACGGCGGCCACCGGCTGGTCGCGGCGTTCGTCGCCTTCCCGGCGCACTGGCGGCTCGCCGACAAGATCGGCCGTCCGCTCGCGGCGATCCACGAGCCGGTTCCCGGGGCCGGGGCGCGTCTCGCCGCGCCGATGGAGCGCCTGTTCGCGGCCCTCGCCGTCGATCGGCCGGTATGGCGCGCCAACTGGTCGATCGTCGATGACCCCCAGCTGCACCAGCCCGTTCGCCGGAGCGCCGAGAGGGCCGGCACACCGGCCGAGGCGATGTTCCTGCGCGTCGAGCGGCAAACGCTGCGGCGACTGCCGCGGACGGGCCTGGTCCTGTTTACCATCCATACGCTCGTCGAGCCGCTCGCCGCGGCGTGCGTCGATCCGGCGACCGCGCGGGCACTGGCCGTCCGCCTCGAGGCGATGGCGCCCGCCATGGCGGGCTACAAGGGGCTCGCCGGCGTTGACGGCGGGCTGGCGGCGTGGTTGCGGACGCACGCGGCGGGGCCTTGACCTGGCCCGCGGTTCCGCCTTCGCTGGTGCGCGCAACCGCCGAGAGCAAAGGCGCCATGAGCGGACCGTCATCGACCGTCAAGGCCGTGATCGACGCCCGCGGCCTCGCTTGCCCGATGCCGCTCGTCAAGCTGCGCCAGGCGCTCATGGTGCTCGAGGTCGGCGAGCGCGCCCGCTTGCTCGCCACCGATCCGCAGGCGC
>CAYZSE010000188.1:0-4583 GCA_964481035.1 uncultured Geminicoccaceae bacterium
ACCGACAGCCTCGCCGGCGTCTCGCCGGCAGGCAACTGAGAGATACAAGGCGCTCAAGTCGGGCGCTCGTCAACCCAATGGGAGCGTTGTATAAGGGTGGCTCGACACCGGTACGGGGCGGTGTCATTGTTCGGGGCGTAATCTTATGAGCAGGAAACTGTTCGTCGCCAACTTTCCCTACTCGACCGGTGAAGAAAGCCTGCGCGAGCTCTTCGGGCAGCACGGGGCGGTCGAGGAGATCAAGATCATCTACGACCGGGAGACCGGCCGGTCGCGCGGCTTCGGCTTCGTGATGATGGAGACCGAGGAGGAGTGCGTGACCGCCGCCGAGGCGCTCAACGGCGCCGACCTGGGCGGGCGGCCGATCGCGGTCCGCGTGGCCGAGCCCCGGCCGTCGGTCGGGGCGGCCGAAGGTGAGGCACGGCAAGGACCCAAGCGGTTCGCCCTGGCGCGGCCGCGAGCGCGGCGACAACGCGAATAGCGGGACGGTGGCCGCTGCGGTTGACGTTCGGCCGCCGATTGCCCACGTCCCGCGCTGTTGTGGAACACGGCGTCACATGCCCTCATGATCTCCGAGCTGAGCCAGCGATCCCGGGAAATCTTCCGCCACATCGTCGACGCCTACGTGACGACGGGTGAGCCGGTCGGCTCGCGGACGATCGCGCGACGCCTGGCGCAGCCGCTGTCGGCGGCGACCATCCGCAACGTCATGGCCGACCTCGAGGAATCGGGTCTGCTCTACGCTCCCCACACGTCGGCCGGGCGGCTGCCCACGGACGCCGGGCTGCGGCTCTATGTCGACGGCCTCTTGGAGGTCGGCAACCTCAGCCAGGGCGAGAAGGACGACATCGCCCACCGCTGCGCCGGCAGCGGACGCAGCGTCGAGGCGGTCCTCGGCGACGTCTCCGACACGCTCTCGGGGCTGAGCCGCCATGCGGGGATCGTCATCGCGCCGACCTCCGACGCGCCGTTCAAGCACGTCGAGTTCGTGCCGCTGGCGCCGGGTCGCGCGCTGGTGGTCGTGGTCCACGAGGGGGGCTTGGTCGAGAACCGGATCGTCGACCTGCCGGCCGGCATGAGCGCCGGACGTCTCGTCGAGGCCGGCAACTATCTCACCGCTCGTCTCGCCGGTCGCAGCTTCGGCGAGGCGCGCACGACGATCGCCGACGACCTCGAGGCGCAGCGCTCGCAGCTCGACGCCCTGTCGCAGAAGGTGGTCGAGGCCGGCCTCGCCATCTGGAGCGAGAGCGGCGGCGACGACAGCGGCGTCCTCATCCTCAAGGGTCACGCGCAACTCTTGGGCGACGTGACGAGCCTCGTCGATCTCGAGCGCATCCGCGCGCTCTTCGAGGCCGTGGAGACCAAGAAGAGCCTCTTGCGCCTGATCGACCGGACATCCGAGAGCGACGGCGTGCAGCTCTTCATCGGGGCGGAGACCGAGCTTTTCGGTTTGAGCGGTTGCTCGCTCGTCGTGGCACCCTATCGTGCGGCCGGCGTCGAGGGTCGTCCGCCCAAGGTTCTGGGCGCCCTCGGTGTCATCGGGCCCCTCTACATGAACTATGCGCGGATCATTCCCATGGTCGACTACACCGCGCGCGTGGTCGGCCGCCTCCTGTCCCACCCAGGATCCAAGGACGAGCATGACCGATAAGCCGGAAGACCGCCCCGCCGAACATCCCGCCGAGCCGGCGGCGGATGCCGCCACGCCGCCGGAGCTCGACCCCGCAGCCCTGCAGGCGGAGCTCGCGACGGCCAAGGACGCACTCTTGCGGGCCCATGCGGAGATGGAGAACCTGCGCAAGCGCACGCATCGCGAGATCGACGAGGCGCGGCGCTACGCGGTGACGGGCTTCGCCCGCGACCTCTTGGAGGTCTCCGACAACCTCGGCCGCGCCGTGGCCTTCATTCCGCCCGAGGTGCGCGAGCGCGAGGACTGGGCCGGGAACCTGGCCACCGGCGTCGAGATGACCGAGCGCGCGCTCCTCTCGGTGTTCGAGAAGCACAAGATCAGCCGCATCGAGCCCGAGAAAGGCGAGAGGTTCGACCACCAGCGGCATCAGGCGATGTTCGAGGTGCCGACCGACGCCCATCCGCCGGGCACCATCGCCGAGGTCATGGCCGCCGGCTACGTGATCGCCGATCGGCTTTTGCGCCCGGCGATGGTGGGGGTGGCCAAGGCGCCGGCGTCGGCGGAGGGCGGAACCTCGGTCGACGAGACCGCGTGACGCTCGCCCGGGATTCGTCCCTCGGCGGCTTGGTGCTGCTCGTGCTGGCGATGCCGGGAGCTCACGCCGAAGACCGAAAGATCAGTCGGACACCGGACGCGGCGGCGCAGCTCTTGAGCGTCGTCGGTCTCGTCGCCACCCCCGACATCACCGCCAGCCGCCTCGAGACCGAGGATACCGGGCAGCTCAACGGCCAGCGCATCGACACGTTGCGCCTCGCCAACGACATCTCGATCCCCTTTCAAGACGGTGCGCTCTATTTCGAGGGCAATCTCGGCTTTGCCCGGGCTGCGGTCGACCTGCGCCTCGGCGACGGCGTGCGCGAGAACGTGAACTTCGACGCCCTCGGCGCCTTCGGCGCAGTCGGCCCGGACCTCGCGATCACGCGCCATTTTCGGGCCCGGCCGCTGATCATCCTCGGCACCGGATATGCCGACGACGACTTCGGGCTTCCCGGTCCCATCGACGAGGAGGACGACACGCCGGAACTCGATATCCGTCAGTGGTCCGGCGCGGTCGGCTTCGGGCTCAGCCTCGACTACGAGCGCCCGCTCGGCGACGACGAGATCGACCTGCGCTTCAAGGCCTCGCAGGTCTACTTCGAGACGTTGTGGTCGAAGGACGATCGCTTTACCGGCGACACCAGCAACCAGAACATCAATGCGAGCGCCGTCTACAAGTACGACACGGGTCTGCGGCTCGCCGAGACACGCGTCCTGCTGACCGGTCTCCTCGGCGCCAATGCTTTTTTGGGGGACCAGCGGGACGCGCTCGGCTTCGCCTGGTTCGCCGAGTACGGCGGCGGCGTGGAGCTCGACCTGCGCCGCCTCGAAGGCGCGGTCCAGCGGGCGCGCGTCCGCGTCACCGGCATCGCCGGCGACGGGGTTACCGGCATTTCGGTCGGCGCCGGCATCGGCTTTTGAGCCGCCCCCCGAACCGTTTGGCAGAAGCGCACGGAGGGCGTAGGTTCCGCGGCCGGTCGTGCGGCGTGGAGGTGGAGCGATGGTCGTGGACAACCCCAAGAAGATCGTGCTGGCCTATTCCGGCGGCCTCGACACCTCGGTCATCCTGCGCTGGCTACAGGACCGCTACCGCTGCGAGATCGTGACCTTCACCGCCGATGTCGGCCAGGGCGAGGAGCTCGAGCCGGCGCGCGAGAAGGCGACGATGCTGGGCGTCGAGGAGATCTACATCGAGGACCTGAAGGAGGAGTTCGTCCGCGACTACGTCTTCCCGATGTTTCGTGCGAATACGCTTTATGAGGGGACCTACCTGCTCGGCACGTCGATCGCGCGGCCGCTGATCGCCAAGCGGCTGGTGGAGATCGCCCGCGAGACGGGCGCCGATGCCATCGCCCACGGTGCCACCGGCAAGGGCAACGACCAGGTCCGCTTCGAGCTCAACGCCTACGCGCTCGACCCGGGGATCCGAATCATCGCGCCGTGGCGCTCTTGGGACCTCGACAGCCGCGAGCGGCTGATCGCCTACGCCGAGCAGCACCAGATCCCGATCCCGCGCGGCAAGCGCGGCGAGCCGCCCTACTCGACCGACGCCAACCTTCTGCACATCTCCTACGAGGGCCTGGCGCTGGAGGATCCCTGGCAGGAGCCTCCGGCGGAGATGTTCACCCGCTCGACGGCACCCGAGGACGCGCCCGACCGGCCGACCTACGTCGAGATCGACTTCGCCAGGGGTGATCCGGTCGCCGTCGACGGCGAGCCGTTGAGCCCGGCGGCGCTGCTCAGCCGGCTCAACGAGCTCGCCGGCGCCAACGGCATCGGCCGGCTCGATCTGGTCGAGAACCGCTTTGTCGGCATGAAGAGCCGCGGCGTCTACGAGACACCCGGCGGCACGGTGCTGTTGCACGCGCACCGGGCGATCGAGAGCCTCACCCTCGACCGCGGCGCGGCGCATATCAAGGACGAGCTCATGCCGCGCTACGCCGAGCTGATCTACAACGGCTTCTGGTTCGCCCCCGAGCGCTCGATGCTCCAGGCGCTGATCGACGCGAGCCAGGAGCACGTCGCGGGGACCGTCCGCCTCAAGCTCTACAAAGGCAGCGTGCAGGTGGTCGGGCGCCGCTCCGAGCAGAGCCTCTATGATCCGGCACTGGCGACCTTCGAGAGCGATGAAGTCTACGACCAGCAGGACGCCCAGGGCTTCATCAAGCTCAACGCACTGAGGTTGCGGACGCTCGCGCGCCGCGGCCGGTAGCGCGGTTCCCATCGTAGTGGCGCCGCTGCCACCCGCGCCCCCGCCCTTCTGCCCGATGACATCGTAGGCTCACGGGCGGAAGGGCGGGGCGTTGGTGGGTCCAGCACCCCGAGAACCGCGCTGAGCTCGCGATTGCTCCCGCCT
>CAYZSE010000189.1:0-4565 GCA_964481035.1 uncultured Geminicoccaceae bacterium
GGCTCGCGTGCAGGGAGAGCGGCAGATCCGTCGCGTACTGTGCGCCGAGACAGCCACCGAGGATCAGCACCCCCGTGGAGTGCAGGGGCCCGCCGAGCTTCACCTCGCGCTCGATGTCGACGAACTCGCCTCCGCCGAGGCGCACGCGCGCGGTGATCCGCGACGGCTTGCCGAAGCTCGCGTCGTCGAGAGCCACGACCGCGAGCCCGTTGATCTGCCCGACCTCGGCGCCGCTCGTCGCGATCTGCAGCGGGCCCTCGACCACGGCGTCGAGCGTGCGCTCCTGGAGCCGAGCGCGGCGCGATGGTCGAGGCGGGCGAGGACGTTCGCCTCGCGCAGGATGTCGCGCAGGACCTCGCGCTCGGTCGAGAGCTTGCCGCGGTCGCCGGCGCGGCGCGCGGCGTACTCGGCGAGCGTCGCGGCGGACCTCCTCCTCGAAGTCGGCCGCCATCTTGAAGATCTGGGGGAATTTGGGCTCGAAGGCGTTGAGGAGAAAGTAGAGCCGGCGGCTGCCCAAGAGCGCGATCTTGACCACGAGCGGCACGGGCTCGGGCTCGAGGGTCGTCGTGCTGACAAAGCCGAGCGCCTGCATCGGCGCTTCGATGGCGATCTCGCCCCGCTCCAGGGCGCGGGCGAGCGCGTCCCAGGCGAAGGGTCGGGTCAAGAGGCGCTCGACCTCGAGAACGAGATAGCCCCCCGTGTGCCCGGTGCAGAGCGCCGGGCCGGATGAGGTGCAGGTCGGTCAGCAGGGCCCCATTCTGCGCGCGGTGCTCGACGCGGCCGAAGAGGCGGTCGTAGGTGGGATCGTCCTCGACGACGACCGGCGCGCCGGCGGCCCCCGCGCGTCGCCGAGCAGGTTGATCAGGTAGCGCCGCAGCAACGGGTGGCTGTGCTCCCCTTCCTCGGCTCGAAGAGGTGCTGCAGCGCGAAGGACGCCGTGCCGCGGCCGAGGGTCCGCGCCTGCCCGCGGACCTCGCTCAGCCAGGCTCGGGAACTGCCGCACCGCCGCCTGCAGCCGCCTCTCGAGTTCCGCGATGGCCTCGCGGACGCGGCGGCGATGCTCCTCGGGCCGACGGCTGAACTCGTCGGGCGGGACCACCTCGCCGTCCCTGGTCGGCATGAAGGCGAAGCCCATCGGCGTGCGGACGAGCGCGATCGAGCGCGCCTTGGCCGCCTCCTCGACTTCGCCGATCGCCGCCGCCTGGCGATCCTTGAGCCCCTGCTCCAGAAGCTCGCGGTGGGTGCGGAACTCCTCGTTCTCGAAGGCCGCCGCGAGCGCCGGCTTGAGATCGCGGACGAGGCCCACGAGATCGGCCCGCAGCGCCGCACGCCGCCCGGCGGGCAGGTGCGGCAGCCGCGGCCGGCGCGGGTTCTTGAAGCGGGCGACGTAGCAGAGATCGACGGGCGCCTTCGCGTCGGCGGCCGCCGCCCTCAGGCGGGCGAGCACGAGCGCGCGCTTGTCCAGCGCGTCGGGGCCCATGGCGTAGACGTTGTAGCCCCGCTCGGCGACGGCGAGCGCGCAGGCGAGGGCATCGAGCGCGCCCGTCTGGCCGCCCGGGGGCTGCGCGTCGCCGGGCGCCGCCGACGGTGCGAACACCTCGGCCGGGCAGCGCCAGGCGAGGGCGTCGGCGGACAACGGCCGGGGTCCGCGCATCGTTCACCTCGCGCTGGGGTCGCGACCGACGCCGCCATCATCGCAGCCGCATCCCATCGCATCAACGCGCCTGCGCGGTGGCGCGACGGGTCGAGCCGGACCGGTGGTCGGTCCCGCTCGTGCAGCGGCGCATTCGGATGCCGCACATCCGAATGCGCCAAAGCTGCACGCTTCGATTGCATCCGTGCACTAGGGAAGGGCCGAGACGCCGAAGAGCCAGGGGTGGAGCCCGAGGAAGGCGAGCCAGCCGACGACGCCGGCCGCGGGCCCTCGCCACGGAAACGGGCCGCCGGCGAGCCGCGTGAACGGCACGAGCGAGGTCCGCGCGCGCCGTTCGGCGAAGGCGGCGGGATCGCGCAGCGCATCGCGCCGGTCGCTCAACGGCATCGCCGCGAGCGCGTAGCCGAGCAACGCGCCGAAGACGACGACGTGGCCGGCGTCGCCGTTGGTGAGCAGATGCGCCGCCGCCCAGAGCGCGATGCCGGCGAGCATCGGGTGCCGCGCGAAGCGCGCGCCGGCGCCGCCGACATAGGCGGCACCCACGAGGACGAAGGCCGCGAGCGTCAGGGCGAGGGCGAGCCAACGCGGGGCTTCGGGCGCCGTCCAGAGGATGACCGGCGAGACGGCGCCGGCCGCGACGAACGCGCCGAACAGACCCACGAGGCTCGCCAGCGTGTAGGCGCCCTTGTAGCCCGGCTCGCCCAGCACGGCCGTGAGCCGGCCGCGAAGGGCCGGCAGCAGCGTGACGACATGGAGCGCGACGAACAGTGAGATGAGCAGGAGGAGAGCGAACCAGGCCATGGCGGCTCCTCAAAGGCGGCGGGCGAGGCGGTGCTCGCGGTGCAGGGTGTAGAGGCCGGTGGCGACGACCAGCGCGCTGCCGGCGAGGGTGAGCCCGTCCGGAAACTCGCCGAAGACCAGAGCGCCGAGGACGAGCGCCCAGATCAGGTTGGTGTAGCGAAAGGGCGAGACGAAGCCGACGTCGCCGATCCGCATGGTCATGACCGCGAAGAGATAGGCGACGACGAGGCACACGGCCGCCGCGACCAGCGTCAAGAGCTGGCCCGGCGTCGGCGTCACCGGCTCGACGGCCGGCAGCAACAGCGCCCCCGTCAGGGTGATCGCGACCGAGGTGGCGAGTGCGGCGAAGGTCGACGGCAGCGCCTGCGAGAAGCGCCGGGTGGCGAGGTCGCGGACGACGACGAAGCCGACCGAGGCCAGTGCCAGGAGCGCGTAGGCGTTGAAGCCCGCGGTGCCCGGCCGGACGATGAGCACGACGCCGACGAAGCCCACGGCGATCGCCGCGTAGCGCCGCCAGCCGACGGCCTCGTCGAACGCCACGGCCGCGGCCAGCGTGACCGCCAGCGGCAGGACCATCAAGATCGCCGTCGCGTTGGCGAGCGGCATGTGGAAGAGCGCGGAGAGAAAGCACAAGGTCGCCCCGACCTCGGCGGCGACCCGGAGCGCCAGCAGCCCCCGGTTCGCTCCCTCGGGGCGGGTGCCGAGCACGCCGAGCCGCCAGCCGAGGAGGGCCAGGAGCGCCGTCGCCGCGAGGCCGCGCAGGAAGATCGCCTGGACCAGAGGCACCTCGCCCGCGAGCGTCTTCATCAGCGTGTCGTTGACGACGATGCCGGCCATGCTCGCCGTCATGAAGAGCGCGCTCTTGAGGTTGTCGGCGCCGCTCGCGGCCGCTCCGGGCGCGGGCGGCGGCGCCATCAGGCCGGCTGGGTGAGGACGAGCTCGACCCGGCGGTTGGCGGCGCGGCCCTCGGCCGTGGCGTTGCTCGCCCGCGGCTCGCTCTCGCCGCGGCCGGTGGCGACCAGCGAACCCGCCGGCACCCCCATCGCCACCAGCTCGTCGCGCACCGCCTCGGCGCGGCGCTCGGAGAGCGCCTGGTTGTAGGCGGCCTCCCCGGTGCTGTCGGTGTGGCCGATGACGGCGACCTGCGTGCCCGGGTGCTCGACCAGCACGTCGGCGACCTTCTGCAGCGTGGCGCGAAAGCGCGGCTGGACGGCGGCGCTGTCGACGGCGAACTGGGTGTCGTCGTCGAGCGCCAAGAGCAGCACGTCGTCGCGCAGCTGCTGGATCTGGACCTCGTTGCGGGCGCGCTCGGCGGCGAGCTCCTGCTCGAAGTCCTGGCGCTGGCGGTCCATGGCGTAGCCGACGCCGCCGCCGAGCGCCGCGCCGACGGCGGCGCCGATGGCCGTCCCCTCGGCACGCACGCCGCGCGCGCCCAGGACGTTGCCCAGCACACCGCCGACGACGGCCCCGGTGGCGGCACCCACGGCCGTGCCGGTGCCGGGGCTGCCGGGCTGGCCCTGTTGGGCGCAGGCGGCGACGGTGAACGCGAGACCGAGGGCGGTGAGCGAGCGCAACACGGATCATTCTCCCCAAGAGCGCGGGCCGCCGGCCGCAGGCGCGCTGCGCACGGAAAACCGGGCCGGACGCTCAGGCTGCGGCCATGCCATCGTAGATGGCGAGGGCGTGCGCGCCGTAAACCCGGGCCGGCCCGCCGCCCATCTCGACGGCGACGTTGATCGCCGTGGCGAAGTCCTCGCGGGTGCAGCCGAGCTTGATGAGCGCGCGGGTGTGGAACAACAGGCAGCCCTCGCAGCGGATGCAGATGGCGATGCCGAGCGCGATGAGCTCCTTGGTCTTGTGATCGAGCGTGCCGGTATCGTTGACGCTGCGGACCAGCGCGCCGAACGCCTGGCTGGTCTCGGGCGTCGCCTTGCTGAGGCTCTTGGTCTGCGCCAGCAGCTCCTGCTCGTTTTGAAGGTAGTCGCTCATCCTCGTCTCCGTGGCTCGCCGTTCGCGGCTAGAGTGGGTCGCCGCTCTGGTAGGCCGCCGACGCCCGCCATTGAACCCCCACCTCCGCCCGCGACGCGATGGCTCACATGCAGATTTGCGC
>CAYZSE010000190.1:0-4535 GCA_964481035.1 uncultured Geminicoccaceae bacterium
CGCTGTTCCCGAGCTTCCGCCTCGCCGCAGGCCAGGAGGCCGAGCTGTTCGTCGTCCGCCAGCGGCAGGAGCGGCCCAAGACCCGGGTACGGCCCTCGCTCGTCGAGGTGCGTCGATGATGGAGCGGCTGCCCCCTTGGCTGAAGCGGTGGGGCGTCGTCGGCGGCGTCGGCCTGGGCTCGGTCGCGGTCATCACGCTTTTGCTCTGGGACGACGCGCCTGCGAACCCGCGCGACCGGCGGCAGGTGACGTCGGTCTTCACCGACACCCAGACGGCGACCCCGACGCTCGAGGGCCTCTACCTTGACTTCGAGCGCATGCGCGCCGAGTTCGCCGAGGTCCTGAAAGGCCTGGAGCGCCAGCAGCGCCTCGACGAGGCCTGGCGCGATGAGCTGGCCGACAAGCTCGATCGCTCGCTCGCGGCGCTTGCGGACACGACGACGAGCGGCCGCGCCGCCGAACTCGCGCGCATCCGCCGCGAGATGGCCGAGGAGCTGGCACGGCTGAAGGGCGAGGAGGTCCCGGACGCTCCCGACGCGCTCTTCCCCGATGTGGGTGCGGCGCCCGATGAGGATGCACCCGGTCCCATCGCTGCGCTCCCGCCGGCCGAGGATCCGGTCTGGGATGCGCAAGCCCCCGCCGCTCGCACGCCGGCCGACGACGAGCCGCCATCCGAGCCGCCGTCGGCGCCCGGCGATCTGTCGCCGCAGAGCGTCTTCCAGGCCGAACGGCGGCGAGCGGCTCCGCCGCCGGCACCTACGGCGGTCGAAGGTGACCGACCACGGGTCGCCGCCGGGGCCATCCGGGTCGTCCGTGCGGAGGTGCCGCCGGGACCGCCGCCCCGTCCGGCGCCATCGATGTTCCTCCCCGCCGGCACCGTCGTGAACGGCGTGCTTCTGACCGGATTGCTCGCAGAGACGTCCGGCGGCGATCCAGGCCCGGTGCTCGTGCGGGTCAGCGAGTTCGGCTTCATGCCCGGCGACTTCGACGTCGACATGGAAAGCTGCTTCGTCATCCTCGCCGCCCGCGGCAACCGCTCAGCCGAGCGCGTCGAGATGCGCGCCGAGACCCTGAGCTGCGTCGTCCGCGGCCAGAGGCTCGACGTTCGCGAGGTCTACGAGGCGCCGCTGGATGCCACCGTCTATGGGTCAGATGGGCTCCTGGGGGTGTCCGCCCGGCTGGTCGAGAAGCGCGGCCAGCTGGTGCGCAACGCCTTTCTCAGCGGCCTTTTGAGCGAGATCGGCCGGTCGCTGGGTGGCTCGAACAGCATCTCCATCGGCCTCGACGACGACAACCAGCTGGCGCTCGACAACGTCGGCCGCAGCGCCGGGCGCAGCGTGCTCGCCGGCACCGGCCGGGCGCTGGAGCAGCTCGCCGAGTTCTACATCCGCGAGGCCGAGAAGATGTTCCCCGTCCTGGAGGTTCAGGGCGGACGCGAGGTGTCGGTCATGCTCACCCGCAGCGTCGCACTCGAGCGCGTCCAGGAGATCGAGGGATGAGGCGAGCCACGCTTCTCGTGACCCTGCTGCTCGCCGGCTGCGGCGGCGGTCTTCTGCCGGGCGACGACGCCACCTGCCCGGTGCCGGGCGGCGCCACCTGCGCGTCCGTGGGCGAGGTCTTCGACGCCGCCCGGTCGGGCCGCTCTCTGGAAGAAGAAATCTCGAAGCCGGCTGGAGAAGACGAAGCGGTCGAAGCCGAGGCGGGCGGGACTACTCCGGCGGCGACGCCGTCGACGCCTCCCGCGCCGCCCAGCGTCGTCTCGATCGGCACGATCTACGCCGATGCCGAGGGCTTCCCGCCGCCGGGGGCGATGCCGCTGCGCGAGCGCCCGCCGATCATGCGGATCTGGATGGCGCCGTTCACCACCACCGACGGCGACCTCGTCATGGCCGGCTACGTCTTTACCGAGGTCGAGCCGCGCCGCTGGTCGGTCGGCGCCCCGCCACCCCGCGGCGGTGCCGTTGGCGTCTACACGGTACCGCCGGAGACGGTCGAGCCGCCGATGGCGCCGCAGGTGCCCACACCACCCGAGACCGTGCCGATGGCCCCGCCGCCGCGCGAGTTGCAGGACGTGCGCGTCGGCCGGAGCTTCGCACGATGAGCGGGACCTGGCGGCGCCTGCTGCAGCTGCTGGCCTTCTTCGTCGTCCTGCTCGGCGCGATCGGCACCGCCGCCGCGGACGACTGGGGCTGGCACGTCCGCAAGGGCGAGGGCTGGTTCTGGTACATCGACCCGGCACCGGTCGACGATGCCTTGCCGGAGGACGAGCCTCCACCCGAGCCCCTGCCGCCGGCGATCGGCGCCGGCGGCGAGGTCTTCTCCGCCGCCTGGCTGCGGGAGAACCTCGACCGCTTTCGCGACCTCGCCATCGACCAGCCGACGCCGGAGAACGTCCGCCTCTACGCCCAACTCCAGCTCGTCGCCCTCAACAAGGCGAGCGCCTTCGCCGAAGCGTGGCAGGAGGTGGTGCTGGGCGATCCCGTGCTGGATGCCGTCAGCGAGCGCCCGCTCGCCCGTTTCGGCGTCGAGGCCGCGGCCGCAGCAGCCGACGTCGGCAAGGACCGAGCCCTGGCGGACCTCGCCCGCGAGGCGGGTCTCGTCATCTTCGTCGATGCCGACTGCCCGACCTGCGCGGCGCAGCTGCAGGTCGTCGAGACCGCCCGTCGGCTGCACGGCTTCGAGATCGTCGGCGTCAGCCTCGACGGCACGGTGCCCGCCGGCACGACCCTCGAGCGCGTGCGCGTCGATGCCGGCGAGGCCGCCCACTTCGGGGTCGAGCACGTCCCGGCCATCGGCCTGTTGCGCCCGCCGGGTGACGCGCTCGTCCTGGCGCAGGGCCCGGTCGCGTTGCAGGACCTCGAAGACCGCATGCTGCGGCTCGCCCACGCCGCCGGCTGGATCGATCCCGCCGCCTACGCCGCGTCCCGGCCGGTGCGCCTGCCGACCGAGGCGCTGCCCAGCGGCCGGCTGCCCGCCTCGCTCACGGGCGACCCGAGAGCCCTGGCGACCGTCGCCGAGCGCCTGCTCGCTACCGGCATGGAGACCCCGCGATGAAGCTCCATCTGCTCACCTCGGCCGCCGTCGTCGCCTTGCTGATCGGTACGGCCATGCCCGCCCGCGCCGACCTCGCCCAGGAGATGGACCAAGCGCTCGATACGATGACGGCCGTCACCCCGCCCGGCGTCTACGACACCCTGCGCCGCGGCGTCCTCGCGGGCGGGGCCGTCCGCACCCGCGGACGCATCCACGACGCAAGGCTCTTCCACTTCGAGCCGCCCTACGTCCGCGCCGGCTGCTCCGGCATCGACATGTTCGGCGGCAGCTTCTCCTTCATCAACGCCGCCGACCTCACCGCGCTGATGCGCGCCATCGCGAGGAACGCCGCCGGCTACGCCTTCCAGCTCGCGCTGAAGAACATGTGCGAGCAGTGCCTGACGGTCATCAACGAGCTGTTCGACCACATCCAGCGGCTCAACCGCCTCGCCTACGACAGCTGTCAGCTCAGCCAGGGTGTCCTCAACGACGTCGCCTCGGCCGCCGGGATGAAGACCGTGACCGACGCCAGCATCATGCGCGAGGTCCGCGGCATCGGTGACACCTTCGAGAGCCTGTTCGACCCCGCCGAGGAAATCCCGGCGCGGCTCTTCGCCGAGAGCCCAGACGACTACGGTCGCATGGTCGCGGGCAACGTCGTGTGGCGGGCGATGAAGCAGGCCCAGGGCTCGGGCTGGTTCGCCTTCGGCGACGACGCGCTGCTCGAGGTCGCGATGACCATCACCGGCACCGTCGTCGTCGGCGAGCCGCAGCCGGACGCCGCCACCGGCAGGATGTCGCCGCGCACCGAACGCTACGAAGGCGACAGCGCGCTCCTCGGCACGCTCATCGACGGCGGCGAGGCCGGCCTCCTCCACTGCACCGACGGCTTTGAAGCCGATCAGTGCCTCGAGCTCGCCCGCTCGGTCGTGGTGGTCGAGGGCTTCGAGGAGCGGCTGCGCCGGGCCTTCCTCGGCGACGGCGCCAACCCGGGCCTGCTCGCCCGCGCCGTCGCCAACACCGGCGCCATCCCGGCCGCCGAGCAGCTGATCCTCCGCGCCCTGCCGGACGGCTCCGGCGCCCTCGTCCTCCAGGTCGCCAAGGTCAACGCCACCGGTGCGGAGGCCCTCGTCGAGGCGGCGCTGCCGGTCATGGCGATCGAGCTCGCCCGGGCCACGATCATGAGCCTCTACGACATGGTCAGCCAAGCGCTGAACACCAGCGACGACGAGTGGGCCACCGAAGCCCGCGAGATCCTCGACCGCTCGCGCCGCTCCGTCGAGGCCGAGCTGCAGGAACTCTGGACCCGCGCCGGCCCGCGCACCGAGCTCTTCGCCGCCTACCGCCGCGTCATGGACGCCATCCCGACCCCGGACATGCACCGGCTCATGGTCGACGCCGAGCCTGGGATCTGAGGAACCGGGGCCGTGACCACGATCTACTCCCTCGGCGACGCGGCCTTCCTCTACGAGGTCCTGATGGCGCTCGCTGCCATGACCGGCT
>CAYZSE010000191.1:0-4533 GCA_964481035.1 uncultured Geminicoccaceae bacterium
CAAGCGAGCTCGCATCTGCAGGTGCTCGACGGCGGCATGGCCCGCATCAGCGATACCCTCGTCCGCATGAAGTCGCTCGCCACCCAGGCCAACTCCGACGTGCTGAGCGACACCGAGCGCGGCTACCTCAAGAGCGAGTACGACCAGCTCGTCACCCAGATCGACTTCATCACCACCTCGACCCAGTTCAACGGCACGACCAGCCTCGCCGGCGGTGCCACCCTCTCCTACCAGGTCGGGATCACGGCGGGCGACGGCGCCGGCGGCTCGGGCGACGAGATCGCCGTGACGATCTCCGACATGGCCGCGGCGACGTTGAGCGTGACCGGCGACGACATCACCACCCAGGCCGGTGCCACCACCGCCAGCGGCAACATCGACACCGCCATCCAGACCGTCAACTCGGCCCGCGCCACGCTCGGTGCGGCGATGTCGCGGCTGGAGAAGGTCGGCGAGAACATCGCGACCAGCGTCGAGAACCTCGACGCGGCGCGCTCGGCGATGCTCGACGTCGACGTCGCCGAGGAGATGACCAAGTTCTCGACGAACCAGGTCATGACCCAGGCCGCCACGGCGATGCTCGCCCAGGCCAACCAGCTGCCGCAGAACCTGATGCGGCTGCTGCAGTAAGCGGATCGAACGGAGCGTGGGGCTAGGCCTCACGCTCCGGCTTCCGAGGGATCACGACGATGGCCGCGATACTCCCGCAACCCGCCCGACCGGTCATCGCCCAAGCCCGCCCCGAGCCGCGGGCTCCCGAGCCGGCCGTCGGCGCCGGCCCGCCCGGGGCCTCCTCACCCGCCGCTCCCGACCGCGTCGGCGACGGCACCGACCCGATCAAGGCCGCGGAGGCCGTCGCCAAGGCGTTCGCCGGCTCCAAGGACCTCGAGGTCAGCTCGTTCCACGACGAAGGCACCGGGCGCTACGTCACCCGCGTCGCCGATCGCTGGTCCGGCCGGGTCTTGCTGCAGACCCCGCCCGACGAGCTGCTCCGCTTCTTGGCCTCCGGCCCGAAGCTCGACCCGCCGCCCACGATGATCGACGCCTGAGCCCCTGGAGACGACGATGGCGGACCTCGACGTCGGCAACATCACGATCGATCCGACCACCAACTCGGCCCGCGTCACCTCGCTCAGCTCGGGCATCGACACCGAGAAGCTCACCCAGGCGCTCTACGACGCCAAGAAGATCCCGGCGCTGCGGATCGAGAGCAAGATCGAGGTCGCCGAGGCCAAGGTGAAGGCCTACGGCGAGATGCGCTCGGCCCTCGCCGGCATGCAGCAGGCACTCGACGGCCTCAGGAGGCCGCCCGGCTTCTCCGGCGTCGAGGACAACCTGTTCGAGCGCAAGGCCGCCTTCTTCAGCGCCGATACGCCGACCTCGCCGGCGACGTTGCTGGGCATCCAGGCGACCAACCGCGCCGACGTCGCCAGCTTCGACATGCGCATCGACGCGCTCGCGAGCGCCCACAAGGTCATGTCCGACGCCTTCAGCGCCGCCGACGCGACGCTCGCCGAGCTCGGCGTCACGGGCGCCCAGACGCTCACCATCGGCCTCGGCACGGGCCCGACCGCGGACCTCGCCGTCACCGAGGACACGACCGTCTTCGAGCTACGCGACGCCATCAACGCCGAGGCCGCGACGACGGGCGTGAAGGCGAGCGTGCTCAAGGTCGCCGACGGCGATCACCGGCTGATCCTGACCGGCCGGGAGACCGGCCTCGGCCGGGACATCGCCCTCACCTCGGACGGCGATGCGGCGGCCGGGCTGAACGTCGGCGATGCGGCCAACGAGCTTTCGGCCGCACGGGATGCCGAGCTCCTGGTCGACGGCGTCCAGGTCTTCCGGTCGAGCAACACGATCACCGATCTCATGGCCGGGCTCACGGTCGATCTCTACCAGGCGGATCCCGGCACTACCGTGACCGTCGACATCGAGGCCGACTTCTCCGCGGCCCGCGAGGCCGTGTTCGGCTTCGTCGACGCCTACAACGGCTTTCGTGATTTCGTCGAAACCCAGCGGGCGGTGGGCGAGGACGGTGCCGTCGACAAGCTCGCGGCACCGCTCTTCGGCGACACGCTCCTGCGCTCGCTCGGCCAGCAGCTCGGCTTCGCGGTCGGCGGCGCGGTGGAAGGGCTGGCGGCCGGCGCGCCGACCACCCTTGCCGCGCTGGGGATCACGATGGGCGAGGAGAACAGGCTCGCGGTCGATGCCGGCGTGCTCGACGCGAAGCTGCTCGCCGACCCCGACGCGGTGCGCAGGGTCTTCGAGTTCAACGCCACCACCAGTGATCCCGACCTCGCCGTCTTCGCCCACTCCAACGCGCTGCCGTCCTCGACCTTCGAGGTCGAGAAGCTGGGCGACGGCACCTGGCAGCTTCGCGACGGCACGAACACGCTGACGCTGGAAGCCACCGGCGGCACCCTGAAGGCCCCCGCCGGCAGCGCCTATGACGGGCTCACCCTCTTCTGGACGAGCGAAAGCGACCCCGTCGGGCCGATCGCCGTCGAGGCGACCCAGGGCATCGCCGACCGCCTCTACAACACCCTCGACGACGCCGCGAACGACCTCGACGGCACCATCCAGCGGGCGATCGACGAGACCAGCGCCCGGGCGGACGACTGGCGCGACGACGTCGCCAGGATCGAGCAGCGGGCGGAGGACTATCGCCTCGTGCTGATCGAGAAATTCGCGCGGCTGGAAACCGCTCTTTCACTTTCGGAGTCGATGCTGACCCAGGTCCGCGCGCAGACCGACGCCATGTCGGCGAAGAGCTAGGCGCCGAAGGAGCAGCGATGTATCCGACACCGAATGCCGCCCGGGCGGCCGAGATCTACGGCGCCAGCGCCGGCGAGAGCCCGCTCTCGCTCCTGGTGCAGGCGCACGACGGCATGATCGCCAAGCTGCAGGAGGCCAAGGCCGCCGTCGCCGACGGCCGCATCGAGGACCGCTTCAACTCGACCAGCAAGGTCCACAAGGTCATCGACGTCCTGCAGATGGCCCTGGATCGCGAGCGCGGCGGCGAGATCGCCGCCTCCCTCGAGCACCTCTACGCCTATTTCGGCCGCCGCCTGGTCGAGCTCAACTTCAAGAACGATCCGGTCATCTGCGACGAGCTGATCGACCGGCTCGGCGAGCTGCGCGACGGCTGGCGAACGCTGCTGCAAGGTGGGCCGGCGATGCCCGCGGTACCGCTCGATCTCACGTCACTCTCGGCGTGAGCGGGCGAGCCTCAGCCTGATAGGGCCTCGCGCCGTCGCCGCGTCGACGGCGCGGCCACCCTGTGTCACCGCGATGTCGCCGTCCGCCGCGAGCGCGGCCGCGACCGTGCGGACCTGCGGCATGAGCGCCCGCCAGTCGTCGGCCAGGCGGCGGGCGACCTCCGAGGGGCAGATCGTCCGCCCCTCGCCTCGCGCCCGAACCAGCTCCATGATGCAGGCGGCGACGGCCGCACGGTCGGGTGCCTCGGACATGGCGCAAGGATGAGGAGCCGCGGGCGATGATCAAGCTCTACGACCTGGTCGGTCGCGACGACCGCCGCTTCAGCCCGAGCTGCTGGCGCATCAAGCTGGCGCTCTCCCACAAGGGCGTCCCGTTCGAGACGGCGCCCGTGCCGTTCACCGGCATCGCCGCGATCGGCGGCGGCGTCACCACCACCCTGCCGTGCATCGAGGACGCGGGACGCCTCATCGCCGACAGCGGCGCCATCGCCGACCATCTCGAGGTGAGCTTTCCCGAATCACCGACGCTGTTCGGCGGCGAAAGCGGGCGCGCCCTGAGCCGCTTCGTCGACATGTGGGTGCTCGCCGTGCTGCACGGCCGGCTGGTGACGATGATCGTGCACGACATCCACGAGCACCTGCTCGACGTCGACAAGCCCTATTTCCGGGAAAGTCGCGAGCGCCGCCTCGGCCGCCGTCTGGAAGACGTCCAAGCCGACCGGGAGACGCGCCTGGACGGCCTTCGGGCCGAGCTGGCACCGCTGCGGGCACTCGCCAAGCGGCAGCCCTTCCTCGGCGGCGAGACGCCGCTCTATGCCGACTACATGGTGCTCGGCGCCTTCCAGTGGGTGCGCTCGGTGAGCGCCTTCAAGGTCCTGGCGGACGACGATCCCATCCGCGACTACCTGAGGCGGCTCGCCGCGCGAAACGGTGGCATCGCCGAGCGCGCCGAGGGCTACGCGCTCTGAGCGGGCGGCTCGGCGAGGCGGTGCGGCGAGGTGGCTTGGCGCGGGCGGCCGGCGCCGCTATGCCCACGCTCCCGCAACCCCATTACCCCCGGAGCACGGAATGTCCGATGCCGCCATCGCCGGCGACAAGCTGCGCAGCTTCGTCGAGCGCCTCGAGACCCTGGAAGAGGAAAAGCAGGCCGTGGCGGAGCAGATCCGCGAGGTCCTGGCCGAGGCCAAGGGCGAGGGCTTCGAAACCAAGATCATCCGCCAGCTCTTGAAGCTGCGGAAGATGCAAGAGCACGACCGGGTCGAGCAGGAAGAGCTGCTCGAGGTCTACAAGGCCGCCATCGGCATGGCCTGAG
>CAYZSE010000192.1:0-4524 GCA_964481035.1 uncultured Geminicoccaceae bacterium
GATCCGCATCGACGAGATGCCGGCGCTGCTCTTGGGGCCGCTGGGCGTGGATCCGACCCGCCGCGGCCAGGGGATCGGGCGCGCCCTGGTGCGAGCGACGCTGGCCCTCGCCGGCGCAGACGAGCCGACGGCACCGGCGATCGTGCTGGTGGGCGAGGCCGACTACTACGCCCCGCTCGGCTTCGTCGTCGCCCCGCCGGATCTCGTCATGCCCGGCGAGGTGCCGCAGCGGCTGATGCTTTTCGCCCGCCAGGGCCCGCGACCGCGGGGTGTGCTGCGTCGCGTCGCTGCGTGCTCGCCGGCCGCCGCGCACGCGCCTGCCGCCGCCCTCGACTAGAGCGTTGCGCAGGGGTTCGGCGGCGCCTCGAGGAGCCCGCGACGTGTGCGCCTTCGCCGTGCCGCCGGCACGACGGCTCGACGTCACGTGCCGATCGCGCCCAACGGCCGCTGTCGGGCCAGCCAGACGATGTCACGGGCGAAGCTGAGCGAGACGAGGGCGAGCGCCGTGCTCGCGAGCGCGCTCGCCGCGGCCGGCGGGATGGGCGGCAGGACCAGCAGGATCAGGAGTGTCGCCTGCACGACGAAGACCGTCTTGCGCACCGCAGAGGGCGGCATGGGGGCTCGCATCCACGTCCAGAGAACGCGGGCCACGAGGAAGGCGTAATGGGCCAGTCCCAGCCCCAGCACCCATGCGCCGACCTTGCCGAGCGCGACGGCGATGACGGCCAGCACCATGGACAAGAGCGCGTCGACCTCGACGTCGAAGCGCGCACCGAAGGCCGAAGCCCGCCCCCGGCGGCGGGCGAGGCGGCCGTCGAGCCCGTCGAGGGCCAGCGAGAACGAGGCCAGAGCCGCTGCGGTCCAGGCGATCGCGTTCACCGCCGCGCCGTCCACCATCACCTCGAGCGCAAGGCCGGCGAGGAGGCAGTTCAGCACCGCGCGGACGAGGGTGATGCCGTTCGCGATGCCAAACTCGGCAAAGGGATGCGCGCGGTCGACGTTGCCGAGGACCAGAACGGCCACGACCGCGTAGAGCCCGAGCGCCGCCACAGCCGCCGCCGGCGACAGACCGTTCGCAGCGACCGCACCCGCGCCGACGAGCACGAGAGCAACCGCGCCCAGAACGAGCGGCAACGGCGCGGACCCATGGGCGTTTCGCCGGACGCCGAGCGATGGTCGTTCATCTGCGAGCCCGCCGGACATGGGCACCGCGCTCCTTTGGTCGTCTCGCCCTAGGCCGAAGGTAGGGCGATGCCTCGTCCGTGCTAGCGCGTTTGCCGACATGCTTGCCCATCCCGCAGCTCCGCCCGGCCGCCCATGGCAGCGTAACCTCGTGGGCGGCCGGGCGGGGGTGCGCGATGGGCGTAGATCAACCTCACCGGGAAACGTGCTAGAGGTTCGCCTGCGCGGGCCGGCCGTCTGCACCGGGCGATGCTGTGCGCCGCCGGCGTCTTGCGATAGGACATCCGCAGACGAGACGAGGGAGAACGCCGACATGGCGACGGTTTTGAGGCCGAGCATCGAGCACCGGCAGGTGCGGGTGGATCTCGCCGCGGCGTTTCGCTGGACGGCACGCCTCGACATGCATGAAGGCGTCGCCAATCATTTCTCGGTCGCCGTCGACGAGCGTCACTTCCTGATCAACCCGAAGAACCGCCATTTCTCGCGAATCAAGGCGTCCGAGCTCGTGCTGTGCGACGCCTACGACGCGAGCACGATGGACCGGCCCGCCGCGCCGGAGCGCACGGCCTGGGCGCTGCACGGCGCTATTCACCGGACCGTGCCGGGCGCGACGGTCGTGCTGCATGTCCACTCGAAATACGCGACGGCGCTCGCTTGTCTCGCCGACAGCCGGCTGCCGCCGATCGACCAGAACGCTACGCGCTTCTTCGGCCGCGTCGCCATCGATACGGCGTTCGGCGGCATGGGGCTGGGCGACGAGGCCGAGCGCTGCGCGCGGGCCTTCGACGGCAAGCCGCATCTGTTGATGGGCAATCATGGCCTGATGGTAACGGGCGCCAGCGTCGCCCTCGCGTTCGACGAACTCTATTACTTCGAGCGGGCCGCGAGGACCTACGTGACGGCGCTCGCGACCGGGCGCCCCTTGCGCGTCTTGAGCGACGAGGTGGCGCGCAAGACGTGCGACGAATGGCTGGAGCAGCCCGATCAGGCGGCAAACCACCTCGTGGAGCTCAAGGCCATCCTCGACGAGGAGGGGGCGGACTACGCGCACTGAGGCCGCCTCGAGCGGCGCCGGGGCCATTTGGCGGCGATGTGTTGACACCTCGTCGAGCCGGCGCCGTGTTGTGGTCCGACCGGGAGATTGCGCTTGATGGAAGCTCTGCGCGGCATCCAGTGGATACCCGATCCGGGCCTCGTCGTGCGCCTCGGCGCGGCGGCGCTGCTGGGCGCCTGCATCGGTCTCGAGCGAGAGGTCAAGGACCATCCGGCAGGCCTGCGCACGCACATGCTCGTCGCGCTCGCGGCGTCGCTGTCGACCGTCGTCGCCATCGATCTCGCCAGCCGCCTGGAGGGTCTCGGCACCGGCTTCGGGATCGACCCGCTGCGGGCGATCGAGGCGGTCACGACGGGCGTCGCGTTCGTCGCGGCAGGCGCGATCATTCGCGCCGGAGACAAGATCCGCAATCTCACGACCGGCGCCGGCCTGTGGGCGGTGGGGGCGATCGGGCTCGCCTGCGGCGCCGGCTACATCGGTCTCGCCGCCGTCGCGACCGCCGCGGCGTTGATGATCTTGACGCTGATCTCATGGCTGGAGAAGCGGTTCTGACGCCGATGCGGCGGTGAAGCCGACGCGGCCGAAGGCGCCGAACTCGGCCTCGGCCCGTTGCCCCGCGGCAAGCGCGGCGAGGCCCGTGCAGGTGCCCGTGCTGACGAGCTCGCCCGCCGCGAGCGGCACGCCCTGCCGGGTGAGCCAGGCGAGCGCCTCCAGCGGGTGCCCGAGAACCTCGGCGCCGGTGCCGCGAGCGACCTCGACGTCGTCGATGCGGGCAACGACGACCGCGTCGACGAGCGCGTCGAGCGGCGGCGGCATGGTCGGCCTGCCGAGGACGAGACCGTGATTGAAGCCGAAGTCGGCCCACGCGAGCCTGGCGTCACCCATGCCCTCGATCGCCTGGCGGGTCGCGACGAGCTCGATGACCGGCACGACGGCGTCGATGGCGATGGCGAGGTGCGCGCGGGCATAGCCGCCGTCCCGGACGGGCAGATCCGCCCCCAGCCGTAGGGCGAACTCGCACTCGAAGCCGCGAAAGCCCGCGGGCAGCGGCAACTCGACGCCGTCGTTCCAGATGCGTGAAGCGAAAACGGGCCCGAAGAAGGGCCCCGACGCGCGCATGATCGCCTGCGCCTTGGCGGAGGTGGCGCCGACCTTCCAGCCCGCCACCGCCTCGTCGACGTGGCCGCGGGCCTGCTCCTGCACCGTGCGCGCCGCGCCATCACTGCCCACGGCCTCATCCGGCAACCGCGCGACGATCGTCCCGTCTCGAAACGCCCGCGCGAGCTCGCCGGCGACGACGTCGTCGCCCGTCGACCCAGGCACGCGCTCAGCTCGACAGCAGCGTCGGCACGGTCATGCTCTCGAGCACCGACCGCGTTGCGCCGCCGAGCACCCATTCGCGCAGCCGCGTGTGGCCATAGGCGCCCATGACGAGGCAATCGGCGGCGAAGTCCGCGACGCTCGACAAGATGACCTCGCCGATGGGCACGCCGGCGGAGATGGTGTGATGCGCGTCGACCTTGACGCCGTGCCGCGCCAGGACCGCCGCCTTGTCCATGACCTGCGCGTCCGAGCCGTCCGGCGGGTCGACCTGAAGAAGGATCACCTTGTGGGCGTCGACGAGCATGGGCAGTGCTGCGCGGACGGCGCGCGCGCTCTCCCGGCTGTCGTTCCAGGCCACGAGCACGGTCGTGCCGCTGGCCTCGAAGCGGCCGCTGCGGGGGACGACGAGCGCCGGGCACCCGCCATCCAGGATCACCCGCTCGACGAGGCTGGCGTCGGGAAAGATCGCGCCCTCCTCGCCCTGCGGCACCAGCAAGAGATCGGCGTAACGGCCGTGCTTGGCGAGAACCGCCGACGGCTCGCCTTCCTCCGAGCGCCACTCGACCGAGCAGCTGGCGGCGCGGAAATGCGCTTCGAACAAGCTCTTCAGCTCGTCCGCGCGTGCCCGCGCCGCCTGCCTCTGCGTCTCGACCATGTCGGCCTCGACCGGTCCGGCCAGCTCGCCGAGGCTCGGCGGCAGGTAGGGCGGCTCGCAAGGATGAAGGCCGATCAGGTGACCGTCGTGCCGCCGCACGAACTCCTCGGCCAGCCGCAGCCGCTCGTCCCGGTTGGCATCGACGTCCACGTGGACGACGATGGTCTTGAACGCCATGCGAGCCTCCCCTGCGGCCGTCAGGCGGCCGCCGCCTCGCACTTCCGGCAGAAGTCGCGCAGGATGAGCTTGAGGCACGCGGCGTGCAGCGTGTCTCCCCGCTCCCGCGCCGCGTCGATATCGTCGAGGATGA
>CAYZSE010000193.1:0-4294 GCA_964481035.1 uncultured Geminicoccaceae bacterium
CCGAGGTGAGCCGTAGCTGGTTCTCGTAAGCGCCGTCGTCGAGCCCGTTGAGGACGGCGGAGAAAGCGAGGATGTCTTCCAGCGCCGGGACGCCGGCTTCCTGATCGGAGGCGTGCAGCAGTTGCAGCGTGAACGGCTCGCCGTTGGCGCCGTTGGCGCCGTTGGCGAAGGACTGTCCGTCGTTGACGGCGTCCGGTGTTGCCGGCAGCGGCGCTTGCCAGGCGCCGTCCTCCCCGTCGGTGCCGGTGTATTGCAGCGAGTCACCGATCGGCGTGGTGAAATCTTCGGCCACGGGCTCGCCGTCGGCGTTGACCAGCTCGGTGCTGGTCAGCCCGGTCGCCGGGCCATCCGTTGCCGTGAACGTCCCCTCGTAGCTGAGGAACTGCTCGACCATGCCCTCAGCGTCGACCAGCGCCACCCCGTCGGGCGCGCCGTTCTGCAGCGTGTCGGGCTCGACGACCAGAAAGCCGTAGCCGTCGGTCTCATCCGCCAGCGTGCCGGTCAAGGGCAAGGTGTCGTAGACCGCGCCGTCGAAGCCGCTGTAGCCGACCAGCGACCAATCCGTGAGGTCGGTACCGGCCAATCCGGCAATCTCGACGAATTCGCCCTGGTCGGCACCCTCGTTGTCGTAGTGGATCTCGTTGATGAAGGCTCGCAGCGCCATCGTGACCTCCGCGTGGCTCGGCGCCGGGTATTGCCGACGCCCGTGGATGAATTAACGCGGGGTGAATGTTACCAGGGCAAGGTGACGGTCATATGACCACAGCGCAAATGTCGACAACGAGCTTTGTCGCTTGGGTGTATTCGCGCACCCGCTTTCTCGGCAACCATCGGGCGTGGCGGGCCGCATCGCCGGGGTGCCGACGCGTTCGCGGGTTGGCAACCGCCGTGAGATCGGCGACCCTCCCCCGACGCAGGGAGGGTAGGGCCATGGCGACACAGCTCCTGCACGGCGTGACCATCGAGTGCACGGGCGGCGACATCACGCGGCAGCCGGACATGGACGCCGTCGTCAACGCCGCCAATGCCGAGCTGCGCCCGGGCGGCGGCGTCGCCGGCGCGATCCATCGCGCCGCCGGTCCCGCCCTCGACGAGGCGTGCCGCCCGCTCGCCCCGATCCGCCCCGGCGAGGCGGTCGTCACGGGCGGCTTCGATTTGCCCAACCGTTTCGTCATCCACTGCCTCGGCCCCGTCTATGGCCGCGACGAGCCGGCCGCCGAGCTCTTGGCCGCCTGCTACACGAACGCCCTCGACGCGGCCGATTTCCACGGCGTGCGCTCGGTGGCCTTTCCGGCGATCTCGACCGGCGCGTTCGGTTATCCGCTGGGCGAGGCGGCGGCCGTCGCGATGCGCGCGGTGCTCGAGAAGGCCGGCGCGCTGACGGCCGTCCAGCACATCCGCTTCGTGCTGTTCGACGAGGAGGCGCGTGAGGCGCACGAGGACGAGCTGGAGCGCCAGATCCTGGCGCGGCAGGAGCGGCTGCGATGACGGTCGTGCGCGACGCTAAGCTGGAGGCGACGCTCGCCCTCCTCATGCGGACCTTCGCTCGCGTCCTCGAGGACATCGGCGAGGGCGAGGTCGCGGCACGGCTGCCGTGGCCCGAGCTGCACGCCGCGGCCAGCCCGCCTGTCGGCCCCTGGCCCGAGCCGCTCGCCGAGCGCTGCGTGCAGGCGTCGTCGATCGCCTTTCAGCTTCTGCAGCAGGCAGAGGAGAACACCATCGCCCAGACCCGCCGGGCGATCGAGGCCGAGGGCGGGCTCGCCGACGATGCCGGCTCCTGGGATCAGCATCTCGCGCGGTTGCGGGCGCAGGGCCTCGATGGGCCGGCCATCGCCGAGGCGCTGCCGCGGATCCGCGTCGAGCCCGTGCTCACCGCGCATCCGACCGAGGCCAAGCGTCAGACCGTCCTGCATCACCACCGCGCTCTCTATCGCTGCATCGTCGACCTCGAGAACACGATGTGGACCGCGGCGGAGCGGGCCGAGCTCGAGGCCGAGCTCGCGGCTACGATCGAACGCTTGTGGCGGACCGGCGAGATCTATCTCGACAAGCCGGCGGTGGCGGACGAGCGGCGCAACGTGCTGCACTACCTGACGCAGGTCTTTCCGCCGACCCTGCTCTGGGTCGACCAGCGCCTGAGCGCGGCCTGGCGGCGGGCGGGCTTCGATCTCGAGCTGATCGCGGCGCCGGGGCGGCGGCCGCCGGTCTCGTTCGGCAACTGGGTCGGCGGCGACCGCGACGGCCATCCCTTCGTCACCGCCGAGCTGACCGCCGAGACGCTCGCGATCTTCCGCGCCGAAGCGCTCGCGCTGGTCCGCGACGGGCTCGAGGACCTGGCCGCCCGGCTCAGCCTCTCGGCCCGTCGCCAGGCCGTCCCGGCGAGCTTCGCGCGGTGGATCGAGGAGCGGGCGCCGGCCATGGGGCAGGCGGGCGAGGCGGCGCTGGCGCGCAACCACGACGAGCCCTGGCGGCAGGCGGTGAACCTGATGACCGCCGCCCTGCCGCCGGTCGATGGCGCGGCCGAGGTGTGGGCCTACGGCGACGCCGAAGCTCTCGCCGCCGACCTCGAGCGCCTGCGCGAGGCCCTGCTCGCGGTCCATGCCCGGCGGCTCGCCCACGAGGACGTGGACCCGCTGCTGCGCCGGCTCGCGACCTTCGGCTTTCACCTCGCCAAGGTCGACGTTCGCCAGAACAGCGCCTTCCACGACCGGGCCTTGGCGCAGCTCCTCGAGGTCGCGGGTGAGGCCGACGGCCGGGACTTCGCCGATTGGGACGAGCACCGCAAGCTCGCCTTGCTGCGCCGCGAGCTCGCGACGGTCCGCCCCTTCAGCCTGCGGGACGCCGTCCCCGAGGGTGAGGCGAACGCCGTCCGGGCGGTCCACCGGGTGCTCGCCCGCGAGATCGAGGCACGCGGCACGGCCGGCCTCGGCCCGCTCATCGTCAGCATGACCCGCGGCGTCGCCGACCTCTTGGCGGTCTTCGTGCTCGCGCGCGATGCGGGGCTGTTGCGCCGCGACGCGGCGGGCTTCTGGATGCCGCTGCCGGTGGTGCCGCTGTTCGAGACCATCGACGACCTGGAGAACGCGCCCGCCATCCTCGACGCCTACCTCCGAGAGCCGATCGTCGCCCGGTCGCTCGCACGCCGGGCCGAGCGCGAGGGGCTGGCCGAGCCGGTGCAGCAGGTCATGATCGGCTACAGCGACAGCGGCAAGGACGGCGGCTTCGTCGCCAGCTTTTGGGGCCTGTACGAGGCGCAGCTCGCGCTCGCCGAGGTCGGCCGCCGCCACGGCGTGCGGGTGCGCTTCTTCCACGGCCGCGGCGGGACCATCGGCCGCGGCGCCGGTCCGGCGCACCGCTTTCTCCAGGCCCTGCCGCCGGGGACGCTCGGGGGCGATCTGCGGCTCACCGAGCAGGGCGAGATCATCTCGCAGAAATACGCCAACCGGATCACCGCCGCCCATCATCTCGAGCTGCTCCTCGCGGGCACGGTCGGCACGACCCTGCGCGACCGAGCGCGGCACGCCGACCCGGGGGAGCTCACCGGTGCCATGCATCGGCTCGCCGAGCTGAGCCGGCGCCGCTACCGCGAGCTCGTCACCGCCGAGGGATTTCTCGCGTATTTCGGCCGCGCCACGCCGATCGACGTCATCGAGCAGTCGCGTATCGGCTCGCGCCCGGCGCGGCGGACCGGCCAGCGCACGCTCGCCGACTTGCGGGCCATTCCGTGGGTCTTTGCCTGGAACCAGTGCCGCGCCGTGCTGCCCGGGTGGTACGGGCTCGGCACCGCGCTCGCGACGCTGCGCGACGAGGACCCGGTGCTGTTCGAGCGCCTCGTCCGCGCCAAGTCCGAGGCCGAGCGCTGGTCGCCGCTGCACTACATGGTCAGCAACGCGGCCACGGCCGTGGCCCAGGCCTCGCCCGCGATCCTGGAGCGCTACGCCGAGCTCGTCCCCGAGGCGGCGATCCGCCGCCGGTTCACCGGCGCCATCCTCGAGGAGCACGCGCGCACGCTGGACGTGCTCGCCGCCCTCTATGGCAGCCCGTTGGCCGCGGCCCGGCCGCGTATCCAGCGGGTGCTCGACCTGCGCGAGCCGGCGCTCGCACCGCTGCACGAGCACCAGATCGGGCTCATGGCCCGCTGGCGCGAGGCCCGCGACGGCGACCGCCTGGCGGAGGCCGACGCCATGCTCCCGCATCTGCTGCTCACCGTGAACGCCATCGCTTCGGGCCTCGGCGCGACGGGGTAGCTCTCGGGTGCGGCACGATCGTGGACGAGACCCTTGTCGCGCCAACT
>CAYZSE010000194.1:0-4245 GCA_964481035.1 uncultured Geminicoccaceae bacterium
AGCTTTCGGGCCTCGGGGGTGTCCCAGCCGGCGTAGCGCTCGGCGAGGGTGCGGGCGAGGGTGCCGTCCTCGAGCATGGCGGCGGCCGCCTTCAGGCCGCGGGCGCAGACGTCCATGCCGCCGACGTGCGCGGCGACGAGGTCGATGGGGTCGATCGACTGGCGGCGCAGCTTGGCGTCGAAGTTGAGCCCGCCCGTGGTGAAGCCGCCGGCCTGGAGGATGTAATAGAGCGCGAGGGCGACCTCGGGGACGTTGTTCGGGAACTGGTCGGTATCCCAGCCGGACTGGTCGTCGTTCCTGTTGATGTCGCAGGAGCCGAAGATGCCGAGGGCGGTGGCGAGCGCCACCTCCTCCTCGAAGCTATGGCCGGCGAGGACGGCGTGACCGACCTCGATGTTGACCTTGATTTCGTGCTCGAGCCCGTAGGTCTTGAGGAGGCCGTAGACGGCGGCGACGTCGAAGTCGTACTGGTGCTTGGTGGGTTCCTGCGGCTTCGGCTCGACGAGGATCGTGCCCGCAAAGCCGAGTTTATGCTTGTGCTCGACGACGAGGCTCAAGAAGCGGCCGAGCTGGTGCAGCTCGCGCTTCAGGTCGGTGTTGAGCACGGTCTCGTACCCCTCGCGCCCACCCCAGAGCACGTAGTTGGCGCCGCCGAGCTCGTGGGTGACCTCGAGCGCGTTCTTCACCTGCGCCGCGGCGTAGGCGAAGACGTCGGGGTCGGGGTTGGTCGCGGCTCCGCCCATGTAGCGCGGGTGGGAGAAGAGGTTGGCCGTGCCCCACAAGAGGCGCACCTTGGCCGTCTCCATCTTGGCCGCGAAGATCTCGGCGATGGTGCGGACGTTCTTGTTGCTCTCGGCGAGCGTCGTGCCCGCTGGCGCGATGTCGCGGTCGTGGAAGCAGAAGAAGGGCACGCCCAGGAGTGCAAACAGCTCGAAGGCGGCCTCGGCCTTCATGCGGGCGTGCTCCATCGTCTCGCCGAACCAGGGTCGCTGGAAGGTCGGCCCGCCGAAGGGGTCGGTACCCGGCCAGACGAAGCTGTGCCAGTAGGCGACGGCGAAGCGCAGGTGCTCCTCCATGCGCTTGCCCATGACGAGGGCGTCGGGGTCGTAGTGGCGAAAGGCGAGTTCGTCCGCGCTCTCGGGGCCGGCGTAGCGGACGGGGACGAGGTCGCCGAAGAAACGGCTCATCCGAGGGCCTCCTTGAGGGCGGGGTAGAGGGCGCGGTACTGCGCGAAGCGCTCGTTGTAGGCGGCGGTGAGCGCCGCGCGCGGCGCGATCGAGGCGGCCATCACGGGTGGGGTGCAGACGGCAAAGGGATCGGCGCCGGCCGTAGCCGTGAGGGCGAGCCGGGCGGCACCGAAGGCCGCACCGAAGTCGCCGGCCGCGGGGACGTGGATGGGCTTTTCCAAGACGGTCGCGAGGATCTCGAGCCACAGGCGCGAGTTGGCGCCGCCGCCGATGGCCGTCATCGCACGGACCTCGGTGCCGGCGGCCTGGAGGGCCATGAGGCCGTCCTTGAAGGCGAAGGCGACGCCCTCGAGGACGGCGCGGGTGAGGGCCTGGCGGTCCGCCTCGTGGCCGAGGCCCACGAAGGCGCCGCGCACGGCGACGTCGTTGTGCGGGGTCCGCTCGCCGCCGAGATAGGGCAGGAACAGGGCGGGGCTGGGGCCGTCCAGTCGGTCGCCCGCCTCGGCGGCGAGCGCGTCGGTGAGCGCCTTGGGCGTCGTGTCGAGCTGGCGCGCCCACCAGGCGAGGCTGTCGGCGGCGGCGAGGATGACGGCCATCTGGTGCCAGACGCCGGGCAGGGCGTGGCAGAAGGCGTGGACGGCGCCCGCGACGTTGGGCCGGAAGCGGTCGGTGGCGACGAACAGCACGCCCGAGGTGCCGAGCGAGAGGAAGGCCTCGCCGGGGCGGACGGCGCCGATGCCGCACGCACTCGCGGCGTTGTCGCCGCCGCCGCCGGCGACGGTGACGGGTGCGGTCATCCCCCAGCGCGCCGCCAGCTCGGCGCGGAGCTCGCCCGAAGGCGTGGAGCCCTCGACCAGCCGCGGCATCTGCCGCTCGTCGAGATGGGTCGCCGCGAGCAGGGCCGGCGACCACGCGCGCGCGGCGGTATCCAGCCAGAGGGTGCCGGCGCTGTCGGACATCTCCGAGACGGCCTCGCCGGTGAGCAGGAGGCGCACGTAGTCCTTGGGCAAGAGCACGCGGCGGACCCGGGCGAACACGCCCGGCTCGTGCTTTTCGACCCAGCGCAGCTTGGGCGCGGTGAAGCCCGCCATGACGAGGTTGCCGGCGATGCCGCGGAAGTCGGCGGCGGCATCGAGCTCGGCGCACTCGGCGGCCGAGCGGCCGTCGTTCCAGAGGATGCAGGGGCGCAGCGGCCGGTCGGCGGCATCGAGGAGCACGGCACCGTGCATCTGGCCCGAGAGCCCGAGGCCGCGCACGGCGGCGAGTTCCCGGGGTGCGGTCGTCTTCAGCTCGTCGAGGGTGGCGGTGACGGCGCTCCACCAGTCCTCGGGGTCCTGCTCGGAAAAGCCCGGCTGCGGCCGGCTGGCCTGGAGCGGGGCGCGCGCCGTCGCCCGCACGGCCTGCTCCTCGTCGACGAGGACCGTCTTGACCTCGGAGGTGCCGACGTCGATGCCGAGGAGCATCAGGCGACCTCGAGCGCGCCCGGTCCGGGGATGGCGGCCGGCGGGCACTTGCCGAGGATGATCATGCCCAAGACCTCGTCCTTGGTGACGTCCGCGGTCTTGGCCTCGCCGACGACCTTGCCGTTCTTCATGACGTAGACCCGGTCCGCGAGGTCGAAGACGTCGTGGATGTCGTGGCTGATGAGGAAGATGCCGATGCCCTCGGCCTTGAGCTGGTGGACGAGGTCGGCGACCTGCTGGCTCTCCTGCGGGCCGAGCGCTGCCGTCGGCTCGTCCATGATGAGGATGCGGGCGTTGAAGTGGATCGCCCGGGCGATCGCGACGGATTGGCGCTGGCCGCCCGACAGCGAGCGCACGGGCTCCTTGAAGCGCTGGAAGTTCGGGTTGAGCCTGCCCATGACCTCGCGGGTCGCCGCCTCCATCGCGACGTCGTCGAGCGTGCCCCAGGGCGTCAGCAGCTCGCGGCCGAGGAACAGGTTGGCGGCGGCGTCGACGTTGTCGGCGAGGGCCAGGGTCTGGTAGATCGTCTCGATGCCGTAGGCCTTGGCGTCGCGCGGGTTGTCGATCCGCGCCTCCTTCTCGTCGATGAGGATCCGGCCCGTGTCGCGGCGGTAGGCGCCTGAGAGGATCTTGATCAGCGTCGACTTGCCGGCGCCGTTGTGGCCGAGGAGGCCCACGACCTCGCCCGCAAAGAGGTTGCAGTCAGCCTGATCGACGGCACGGATGCCGCCGAAGGCGATGGAGATGTCGCGCATCTCGACGAGCGGGGTGGCCGTCATCGCGCCCTCCTCACTTGATCCGCGCGCGATAGACCGTGTCGGTCCAGACCGCGAGCACCAGCACCATGCCGACGACGATGTTTTGGAGCGGCGAATCGACCCCCATCAGCACCATCCCCGACTGCAGCGACTGCATGACGAGCGCGCCTAGCATGGCGCCGACGATGGTCCCGGCGCCGCCGGCGAGCGAGGTGCCGCCGATCACCGCGGCGGCGATGGTGTAGAGCTCGTCGAGGGTGCCTTGGGCGTTGGTCGCGGCGTTGAGGCGCGCGGTCGAAATCGCGGCGGCGATGGCGACGAGCATCCCCATCAGGATGAAGACCTTCATCTTCACCCACCGGGTGTTGACGCCGGCGAGCTCCGCCGCCTCGGGATTGCCGCCGATGGCGTAGACGTAGCGGCCGAAGCGGGTGCGGTTGGTGACGAAGGTCATGACGATGCCGACCGCGATCGCCACCAGCACCGGGACGGCGAGGCCGTGGGCGATGAACAGCCCGCCCTCGGGGATCGGGATGGCGTTCGCCTCGGCGTAGCGCTCGGCGATGCGGCGCGGCCAGGGATAGCTGTTGACCACCCAGATGGCCGCGAGGATGACGCCGCAGCCGACGCTGGCGAGCAGGGCCTCGGCCCACAGCGGGCGCAAGGGGAAGCGGTAGCGCACCCGCTGGCGCCGCGCCATCGCCAGCAGCGCGAGGAGGGCGGCGCAGGCGGCGAGGCCGATGGCCCAGCTCGCGCTGGCGCCGATCGAGCCGGCGGTGCCGCCGCCCATGAGCTGGAAGGTGCCGTCCATCGGCGCCACGGTGCGCCCCGAGGTGA
>CAYZSE010000195.1:0-4228 GCA_964481035.1 uncultured Geminicoccaceae bacterium
AGCGCCGCGACGACGACGGCGAGCCAGAAGGCGACCGGCCCCCAGAGGACGGCCATGAGCAGCTCGGCGAGCGTGAGGCCGACATAGGCGCCGAGCATGTAGAAGGAGCCGTGGGCGAAGTTGACGATCCGGGTGACCCCGAAGATGATCGTCAAGCCCACCGCCGTCAGGAAGAGGACCGAGGCGCTGGTCAGCCCGTTGAGCGCCTGGATGACGAGGAAGCTCGGCTCCATCGGTGCTGTCGGCGCGGGCGCCCGCGATCAGTCGCTGCGCACCGCCCGCACCCGCTCCTCGGGCAGCAGGTAGCGCGCCCCGTCGGCGTAGTGCCAGTCCTGCATGGTGCCGAGGCCGTCGTCGCCCAGGACCAGCGTGCCGACCCAGGTGCCGGCCGTCGCCTGGTTGTCGATCGCACGGAAGGAGACCGGGCCTTGCGGCGTCGCCACCTCGATGGTCTCGAGGGCGGCGATCATCGCCTCGCGGTCGGTCGAGCCCGCCGCCTCGAGCATGTCGCGGATCGTGTAGCCGATCATGTAGCCGAGGAGCGAGGCGAGGCGCGGCGCCTCGCCGTCGAAGCGCGCCCGGTAGGCCTCGACGAAGGCGACATGCGCCGGATCGTCGATCTGTCCCCAGGGGTAGCCGGTCACGAGCCAGCCCTCCGGAACCTCCGCGCCCAGCGGATAGAGCCACTCGGGCTCGCCGGTGAGCAGGCTCAAGACCGCGCGGCCCTCGAACGTGCCCCGGATCGAGCCCTCGCGGACGAACTTGGCGAGGTCGCCGCCGAAGAGCGCGTTGAAGATGGCGTCGGGCCGGGCCTGCTCGATGGCGGCGATGGTGGCGCCGGCGTCGATCTTGCCGAGCGCCGGGAACTGCTCGACCACGATCTCGGCGTCGGGCATGTGCTCGGCCGCGAGCTCGGCGAAGGCCCTGGCGGCGGCCTGGCCATACTCGTAGTTCGGCACGACGACGGCCCAGCGCCGGGCGCCGAGCTCCTTGCCGGCCTCCACCAGCATCGCCGTCTGCATGTAGGTCGAAGGTCGCATCCGGAAGGTGAAGCGGTTGCCCGCCCCGAGATTGAGCGCGTCGGTCAAAGGCTCGGCGGCGATGAACAGGATCTCGCGCTGCTTGGCGAAGTCGGCGACGGCGACGCCGACGTTGGAGAGGAAGGTGCCGAAGATGAAGGCGACGTCCTCGCGGCTGACCAGTTCCTCGGCGACGCGGACGGCATCGCCCGTCGTCCCGCCGTCGTCGCGGCTGATCACCTCGAGCGGCCGGCCGAGGACGCCGCCCGTGGCGTTGATCTCCTCGACCGCGAGCCGCCAGCCCTGGCGATAGGGGACCGTGAAGGCGGCGAAGCTCGAATAGCTGTTGAGCTCGCCGATCCTGATCGGCTCTTGCGCGCGCCCGGGCGAGGCGACGCCGGCCGCCGTGACGAGCGCGAGAACGGCGAGGCCGCGGCGAAGCATCATGAGCGTGTCCCCTCCAGGACGAGGTCTCGGGTTCGTTATGGGTTCGAGTCGCGGCGATCGGCGCCCGGCGAGGCCTTCGGTGCGGATGGCGAGGATTGGGCCGCCGTCGCCGCCGGTGTCAACCCGCATCGAGCGGCAGAGCGGCACCGTGACGTGACGCCCCGACGAGGCCGTCGGCTTCGAGATTGAGGGCGTGCAGCCGCCGTCGCAATTCCCGGCCCAGGGCTTCGAGATCGGCCGCGTTGCTCTCGGCCGGCACGTCCAGCGGCGGGCCAACGAGAAGGGCACCGCGGGCGAACGGCAGCGGGATCAACATTCGGTCCCAGCTCCTCGCCTGCACGCCGCGATCGACCGCGAAGGTCAGCGGATACATCGGCCGTCCCGTGATCTTCGCGAGGAAGGCGGCGCCGCCGTGGACGTGGCCGTGGGGGCCGCGCGGCCCGTCGGTGACGACGCCTACGCAACCGCCCCGATCGAGCAGCCGTCGTGCCTCGCGGGCGGCCGCCGCACCGCCCTTGCGGGTCGAGCCGCGGATG
Organism: uncultured Geminicoccaceae bacterium; assembly: GCA_964481035.1. Classification (GTDB taxonomy): domain Bacteria; phylum Pseudomonadota; class Alphaproteobacteria; order Geminicoccales; family Geminicoccaceae; genus JAAAPF01. The sequence goes on from CAYZSE010000195.1 coordinate 2,003, forward strand.
GTGGCGATGCCGAGCAGCTCCAGGGTGCGCGCGATCAGCTCGCCGTCGCCGTGCCGTGAGACGATCGCCGCGGCTTCCAGGCCCTCGGCGCCGGCGGCGGCCTTCAGGCGTGCCCAGGCGTGCGGCACGAGCAGGAGGCGCTGATGCCAGAACACCACGATGCTGCCCCGACGCTCGCGACAGAGCGCCACGGTCTCGGGATGGAAGTCGCAGTCCCAGCGGCTGGTCCGCGCCATCAGCCGGAGATAACCCGCGGCGGTGGCGCTCGCGCTGCGGACGAAGCACGCGCGATGCACGAGGCGGCGACGGCCGGCGGGTCGATCGGGCACGAGCGCGGCTTCCCTGCGGACTGACGAGGGTTCGAGGCTAGTCGGCGGGCATCCCTGCGCCAAGCCGTTCAGGTCCGTTCGAGGTCGCTTGGCGTGGGGCGATCGATCACCATCTTTCCGCCATGCGGTCGACACTCGTCTCGAACATCTTGGCGCACGCGCCCTGGCGCGATCGCCGCGGCCGTTTCTCGCCGCTGAAGGCGGCGACGCTCGCGGCCCTGGCGCTGCCGGGCGCCCTCCTGCTCGCGGCCTTCGCCCGGGGCGCGCTCGGTGCGGAGCCCGTCGAGCGGCTGCAGGACGAGGCGGGCATCTGGGCGCTGCGGCTCTTGTTCCTGTCGCTCGCCGTGACGCCGCTGCGGCTGCTCTGGCGCTGGAACGACCTCGTCAAGCTGCGCCGCATGATCGGGCTCGCCGCCCTCGTCTACGCGCTCGCCCATTTCGCCGCCTACGTCGCGCTCGAGGACGGGGTGGCGGCGAAGATCGCCCTCGAGATCGTGCAGCGCGCGTATCTTCTGGTCGGCTTCGCCGCGCTCGCGATGCTGACCGTCCTCGGCGCCACCTCGACCGACGCCGCCGTCCGCCGCCTCGGTGCTGCCCGCTGGCAGGCGCTGCACCGCCTCGCCTATCCGGCGGCGGTGCTCGCGACCGTGCACATGTTCTGGCAGACGCGTCTCGATCCGACCCAGGCCCTCGTCATGAGCGGCCTCGTCGCCTGGCTGATGGCGCTGCGCTTGTGGCGTTGGCGCGTCGGCGTCGTCGGGCCGGCGGCGGCGGTGAGCCTCGCTCTGGCGGCGGCCGGCTTCACGGCCTTGGGCGAGGCGCTGTTGTTCCACCTGCGGTTCGGGGTCGACCTCGCTGCGGTGCTGGCGACCAACCTCGGCACCCACGCCGGCGTGCGCCCGGCCTGGTGGGTCGGCGCGCTCACCTCGACGGTCGCGATCGGCGCGCTGATCCGCCGACGAGGCACCGCGCCGCGGGCGCGGGCGGCGGCGCCGTCGCGGGCTTGATCGCGGCCTCGGTGGCGCCGAGCGTCTCGTCGAGGGCGGCCATTGCAGCGCGCTCGGCCGCGTCCGCGCCGATCACGGCCAGAGCGCCGCAAGCTCGAAGGCGACGGCGTCGAAAGGCGGCAGCGACACCGATCCTTCGTCGGCGACGCTCGCAAGCAGCACCCAGCGGCCGGCGTCGAGGGCGAAGGCTTCGAGCGTGCGGGCGTCGGGGTCGACGAGCCAGAGGTGGGCGACGCCCTGCAGGGCGTAGATGTCGCGCTTGCGCGTGAGGTCGAGCGCGCGGGTCGAGGGCGACAGGACCTCGCAGACCCAGTCGGGCGCGAGGTCGAACGCGATGACGTCCGGGAACGCCGGCATGCGCTCGCGGCGCCAGCCCGCGAGGTCCGGCACGAGCACGTCGTCGCTGAGGTGCAACTCGGGCTCGAACACGATCCACCAGCCACCAGGTCCGCCGTCACCGAAGCCGAACGACGCGCCGATCTTGGTCTGCAGCGCGGACGCGGCGAGCGCGTGACGCGACGCGGGGCGCGGGTGCAGGTGCAGGGCACCGTCGACGATCTGTGCGACCATGTGCGGCGGCGCGTCGACGACGTCCTGGTAGGTGGCGGGTCGCTTGGTGACGGCGGCTTCGGACATGGGCGGCTCGGGCTCGTTACTTCAGGGGGATGGTAACATGCGAGGTGCCAGGAGCCGAAGCGCGTCGCCATCGTGCGCGCAATGACCGGATCCTGCGCGCGCCGACCGGCGCCGGCGCGCTCACGATCCGCGAGGTGGCGCGGCGGGTGGACCGCGACCTCGAGGCGGTCCACGGCGACGTCCACGCCCTGCTCGACGCCGGGCTGGGCGATCGCACCGACGACGGCCGCGTGGTGTCTCCCTACGACGCCGTA
>CAYZSE010000196.1:0-2641 GCA_964481035.1 uncultured Geminicoccaceae bacterium
CGGCGGCGGGTGTCCTCGTCGAGCCGCGTGCCGAAGCGGGCGAAGGTCTCGAGCTCCTCGAACTGGGCGTAGGCGAGCCTGAGGTCGCCGGCGACGGCGCGGTAGGCTGCGGCCTGCGCCTTGCCGCCGACGCGCGAGACCGACTTGCCGATGTCGATCGCCGGCAGCTGGCCTTTGCCGAAGAGGTCCGGCGACAGGTAGATCTGGCCGTCGGTGATCGAGATGAGGTTGGTCGGGATGTAGGCGGAGATGTTCTGGGCCTGGGTCTCGATGATCGGCAGCGCGGTCATCGAGCCGCCCCCCTCGTCCGCGCGCAGATGCGTCGCCCGCTCCAGAAGCCTGGAGTGGATATAGAAGATGTCGCCCGGGTAGGCCTCGCGACCGGGCGGGCGCCGAAGGAGCAGCGAGAGCTCGCGATAGGCGCGGGCGTGCCGGGTGAGGTCGTCGTAGACGACGAGCACATCGCGACCCTGGGCCATGAACCACTCGGCCATGCTCGTCGCGGCGTAGGGCGCCGTGAACTGGAGCCCCGCCGGCGCCTCGCCAGGGGCGACGACGACGACAGATCGCTCCATCGCGCCGTGCTCGCGCAAGGTGGCGATGACCCGGGCCACCGCGGCGCCGCGTTGGCCGACGGCGCAGTAGACCGAGACGACCTCGCTCGGCTGGTTCAAGATCGCGTCGACCGCGAGCGCGGTCTTGCCGGTCTGGCGATCGCCGAGGATCAGCTCGCGCTGGCCGCGGCCGATGGGAATGGCCGCATCGACGGCCTTGATGCCCGTCTGCAGGGGGTCGGCGACGGGCGCCCGCGCCATGATCGCCGGCGCCGGCCGCTCGATCGGCCAGCGTTCGCGCGCCCGCACCTCGCCCGCCTCGTCCAGCGGTCGCCCGGCGGCATCGACCACCCGCCCGAGCACGCCTTCGCCCACCGGCACGTCGACCACGCGGCGCGTGCGGCGCGCCTCGGCGCCGATCTCGAGGTCGCGGCCGGCATCGAGGAGCACGACGCCCACCTCGCGCTCATCGATCCCCGCGGCGAAGCCGAGAAGGCCGCCGGGCAGCGCGATCAGCTCGCGGTCGGTGACCTCGGTGAAGCCGCGGACGCGGGCGATGCCGCTCGCGACCGCGACGACCCGGCCGACCTCCGCCATCTCGAGACGGGCACGGTGCTCCTCGAGGGTTTTCGCAATCGGCGCGAGGCTCGCCCGGGCGAGGTCGCCCAGCCCCGAAGGCCGGGCGCTCAAGCCTGGGCTCCGGCGACGAGGTCGGGGGCCGTGCGCAGCCGCTCGGCGACGGCATCCTCGAGGTCGTCGAGGTAGCCGGCGAGCGTCCAGGCGACGCGTTGGCTTCCCGCCACCATCTCCACCCCGACGGCGGCGTCCGTCGCTTCGGCATAATCGAGCCGAACCTCGCCGCCGAGGACGTCGTGCACCGCGCGGGTGACCTCGCGACGCGCGTCGGCGTCGAGCGGAAAGCGACCTTTGACGACCACCCGCTCGCCCGCGGCCGCGGCGAGGCGCTCGCGCGCCGGCGCGTCGAGCTCGCGCAGTCGGCGGGCGAAGCCCCGGGCCATCTGCGCCTCCAGGGGTGCGTCGGCCAGATCGTCGAGGGCGTGCCGCGCGAGCGCGAAGAACTGCTCGCTGGCGTGCCGGCGAAGGTCGTCGAGAAAGGAGCGGCGGTCCGCGTCGAGGCGCTCGCGCCAGTCGCGCCGCTCGGCCTCGATGTCCGCGCGCGCCTCCTCCTCCAGCTCGCGCCGTCGCATGGCCGCCTGCTCCTCGGCCTCGGCGATCCGCCGGTCGCGCTCACGCTCCAGCTCGGCTTGGCGCTCGCGGAAGGCCCGGGCCTCGGATTCGGCCTCTTGCCGTGCCTTCTCGGCGTCGTCGAGCCGGTCGGTGATGCGCTGCTCGCGCGCGGCCATCGCCCTGGTGATCGGCCCGTAGAGAAAGTGCTGGAGCAGCCAGACGAGGAAGAGGAAGTTGACGATCTGCGCCGTGACCGTGAGCCAGTCGATCTGCATCGCTCAGCCGCCCGCGGTCGCGCTCACGCTGTCCCAGAACGGGTTCGCGAAGATCAGGATCATCGCCACGACGAAGCAGTAGATGGCGGTCGATTCGATCATCGCGAGGCTCACGAACAGCGTTCTGGTGATCGTGTTCGCCTCGTCCGGCTGCTGGGCGATGGCGGCGAGCGCCTGCGCCGCGGCACGCCCCTCGCCCAGGGCCGGGCCGATGGAGCCGATGGCGATGGTGAGCCCGGCGGTGAAGATCGACACGGCCGCGATGAGGGTGACGCTGTCCAACTTCGACCTCCTTCAGCTCTCGCCGGCGTGGGGACGTGCGGCCGAGGCGATGTAGACCATCGCCAGGACCGCGAAGATGTAGGCCTGGATGAGGCCGGTCAGCAGCCCGAGGAGCTGCATGAGGATCGGGAAGAAGAACGGCGCGACGCTCAAGAGGATCGCCACGATCACCGTGCCGCTCATCACGTTGCCGTAGAGGCGGATGGCGAGCGCCACGGTCCGTGACGCCTCGCCGATGACGTTGAAAGGCAGCATGAAGGGCGTCGGCTGGATGTATTGCCGGAGGTAGCCCGGCACCCCTCGCTCGACGATGGCGAAGAGCGGCACGGCGGCCAGCACGCA
>CAYZSE010000196.1:2741-4142 GCA_964481035.1 uncultured Geminicoccaceae bacterium
GTGAGCGTCCACGAGACGCGATCGCCGAGCCTTGCGTCGAGCCAGGCGCCGAGCGCGACGCCGACGAGCGTCGGCACGGCGACGGCCCAGCCGACCAGCCCGAACATGCCGAGCCCGAACCAGACGCCGCGATCCTGCTCGCGCCGGGCCTTCTGCTTGCGCCGGGCCTTGCGCTCGACCGTCTCGCCCATCTGATCGCGCTCGGGCGGATCGTGTTCGGGGTTTGCCATCAGAGCCGCTCGCGAAACTCGACGAACCGCCGGACGATACCGGCCTCGAGCCGGGCGAGCGCCAAGCGAGCCTGACGCTCGTGCTCGTCGAGCTCGACAAAGCGCTGCTGGACGGCGCGGCGTAGGTCGTCGAGGTCGTTCCCCTCCACGGCGCTGGCGGTGGCGACGAGTACCTCCTCGCCGCACTTGACGAGCAGCCCCTCGTCGACGCCCAGATAGCGCTCGGGCTGGCCGGTGGGCTCGTAGATCAAGACACCCGGAACGAGCGCCGCCGCGCGGTCGATATGGCGCTCGAGCATGCCGAAGGCGCCGTCTTCCGCTTCGGCCACGACGCGGCTGACCTCGAGGTCGAGCAGCACCCGGGTCGGCAGAAGCACCTCGAGCCGCATCAGGCCGCCTCCGCCTGGTCGATGGTGCCGATCATGTAGAAGTCGCCCTCGGAGCGGTCGGCGAACTCGTCCGCCAGGATGCGCTGGCAGCCCCCGATCGCATCCTCGAGGTCGACCATACAGCCCGCGCGCCCGGTGAAGGCCTCGGTCGAGAAGAAGGGCTGGGTCAAGAAGCGCTCGAGCCGCCGCGCGCGGGCGACCGTCGCCCGGTCGGCCTCGGAGAGCTCCTCGAGGCCGAGCATGGCGATGATGTCCTTGAGCTCTTCGTACTCGGCGAGCGCGTGACGCACGGCCTGGGCGACCGCGTAGTGGCGCCGGCCGACGACGCCGGGCGTCAGCATCTTCGAGGACGACTGGAGCAGGTCGACAGCCGGATAGAGCCCCTGGCTCGCGCGCTTGCGCGACAGGACGATCGACGCCGAGAGATGCTGGAAGGTGTGCGTCGCCGCGGGGTCGGTGAAGTCGTCGGCGGGCACGTAGACCGCCTGGATCGAGGTGATCGCACCCGTGGCGGTGCTGGCGATGCGCTCCTCGAGCGCGGCGATCTCGGTCGCCAGCGTCGGCTGGTAACCGACTCGCGACGGGATCCGGCCCAGCAGCCCCGAGACCTCGGCGCCCGCCTGGACGAAACGGAAGATGTTGTCGATCAGCAGCAGCACGTCCCGCTCGAGCGCGTCGCGGAAGTGCTCGGCGATGGTCATGGCGCTGTGACCGACGCGAAAACGCACGCCGGGGCTCTCGTTCATCTGGCCGAAGACCATCACCGTGCGCTCCAGTACGCC
>CAYZSE010000197.1:0-4129 GCA_964481035.1 uncultured Geminicoccaceae bacterium
GCCGCCCGACCGTCGCCGACAAAGAAGGGGCGGCCGCGGGGCCGCCCAAGGTGCCTCCCTCGGGGCCCGCCGGATCAGTGCGTGATGGCGATCTTGCGTGCCGCGGGCGCCGTCTCCGGCCGCTTGGCCATCGTGATCGTCAAGACGCCCTTGTCGAATTTCGCCTCGATCTTGTCGGGATCGACGCTCTCGGGCAGCCGCATCGTCCGCTGCACCGTGCCATAGCGTCGCTCCATGAGCTGGACGTCGTCCTTCTTGTCCTCATAGACGTGCTTCTTCTCGCCCTTGAGGGTCAGCACGCCGTTCTTGACCGCCAGCTCGACGTCGTTCTCGTCCATGCCCGGCAATTCGGCGGTGAGGACGATGGCCGCATCGTCCTCCTTGAGGTCGATCGAGGGCATGACCATCCCGTTGCCGGGGGCGAAGCCGGCAAACGGCGTCAGGTTCCGCCCGAAGAACGTTTCCGCAAGCTTGTCCATCTCGGCGCGAAACGCCTGGAAGGGGTCGGCGTAGGTGGTCGCCGGCACCCTGGTTTCCGTCTTGTCCACCACGGTGACCTCCACTTCAGGGACTACCCGTCAGGGACTAACCATCCCACCGCAAAATATACCACACATGTCGCGCCGACGCCATATGATGGGCTACCTGGCGCCGCCGCATGACGTTTAAGGCAGCCATGCGTGAAAGTGTGGCGGCGGCGGTCGACCGCGCTAGAATGAGCGCCAGTGGGTGGAGGAAGGGTCATGCGCTGGCAACGCGGAAGACGGAGCGGCCATGTCGACGATCGCCGCGGACGCGGCGGGCTCGGGCTTCCTTCCGGGCGGGTGTCACGGCGGGCCGGCATCGGCGGCGGGTTCGGCGCCGTCCTCTTGGTGCTGCTCGCGCTGCTCTTCGGGGTCGACCCGGGCGTCTTGCTGCAGGGCGGCTTGCCGCCACAGTCCGGCGTCGGCGACCCACCGGGCGCACCGGCCGAACGGACGGCCGAGGAGGACCGCCTCGCCGAGTTCGTCTCGGTCGTGCTCGCGGACACCGAGGACACCTGGGGCGCGCTTTTCGAGGAGATGGGCGGCACCTATCGCGAGCCGACGCTGGTTCTGTTCAGCGGGCGCGTGCAGTCGGCCTGCGGCCTCGCCGGCGCCGCCATGGGGCCGTTCTACTGCCCCGCCGACCAGCAGGTCTACATCGACCTCGGCTTCTACCGGGAGCTCGATCGCAAGCTCGGCGCGCCTGGCGACTTCGCCCAGGCCTATGTCCTCGCCCACGAGATCGGCCACCACGTGCAGACCCTGCTGGGCATTACCCGCGAGGTCGACCAGCTCCGCCGCCGGGTCTCAGGCACCGACGGCAACCGCATCAGCGTGCTCACCGAGCTGCAGGCCGACTGCTTCGCCGGCGTGTGGGCGCATCACGCCGACGCCCGCGGCCTGTTGGAGCCCGGCGACGCCCAGGAAGCGATTCGCGCCGCAGGCGCCGTGGGGGACGACACCTTGCAGCGTCGCAGCCAAGGGATGGTCGTCCCCGACAGCTTCACCCACGGCAGCGCCGAGCAGCGCATCGACTGGTTCGTGCGCGGCTTCGAGGCGGGCGATCCGGGGGTGTGCAACACCTTCGAGCAAGCCGGCCTTTGAGCATCGCCGCCTGGGACACGTGGCCGCCACCCCTGGCCGGCCACGCGGCGTGCGTCATCTTGGGCGAAGGGGTCCGGTGACCGGATGCCGTACCCCTCTGCCGTGTGGCAACGCGAACTGGGAGCGGGCTCGAATGCCCGCTCCCCTCTTTCGCCCCGACGATCGCGATGCGGCAGGCGTCGGCTCGACCATCGAGACGTTCAACGCCAGGCTTTCTTGGTCCGCCCGCGGCGTGTGGCTCAGGCCCTGGTGCAACGCGCAGGGCGTCGCCGTTGTGACGATCACCTGCTGGCACCCGGCGCCTCCTTCCGAGCCGCCGGCCTTGGGACAGATCTCGAAGGACGAGCGCCTGTCCTGCACGTTGGTGACCCGGCAGAGCGTGCAGACGACGTCCTCGGAACCGAAGCGGGAGCCGTCGTGGAGGGCCGGGCCACGCCTTCGCGCCGCTCGAACCGTCAGTTCGTCGCCGAGACCGGCTCCCAGGAGACCGCCAGCGCAGGGTGCAGGCTCGGGTTCTCGTCCTGGACGACGAAGTTCTCGAAGATGGGCCGCCGCTTGGCGTTGTCCGGGCCCAGGTTGTGGAAGGGCGGATCCATGGCGCTGCGCTCGGCGGCCGAGCCGATCGTCCGCGTCGGCGCCTGGGCGACGCCGCCCGCGAGGACGGCGGCCCCGGTCGCGGCGAGCAGACCGGCTTTGAGGTGCATGCGCATCTCTTCCGGATGGGTGGCGGCATGATGGGCGGTGGCCGGCGATGGCGGCCTGGCACGTATTGACGGCCCCCTCCGCTGGTTCACTCTAGGGCGATGAGCCCAGCGCGCGCCGACCACCCCTCGTCGGTTCCCAGCGTCCTTTGACGGAACGCCCGATGTCCGAGCCCATCACGCTTCAACTCCTCGAGCGCCTCGTCGCCTTCGACCCGACCGGCTGCAACAGCAGCCTCGCGCTCGTCGCCGCGGTCGCGGGCGGCCTCCGGCGGCACGGCGTGGCGAGCCGGCGGCTCTCCGACGCCAGCGGAACCCAGGGCGACCTCTTCGCGACCCAGGCGGGGCCGGCTTGAGCATGGTCGCCGCCAAAGGTGCCGGCGGGCGCGAGCGGATCGAGCTGACGCCGCCCGACATCGAGCCCTACCGCAACCCAGGCGGCCGGTGGCCCTACGTCACCACGCTGGAGAGCGGGATCGCCGGTCCGCACGTCGCGGTTGCCGCGATCGTCCACGGCAACGAGCCTTGCGGCGCGATCGCGCTCGACTGGCTCTTTCGGCGCGAACTGCGGCCGGCGCGTGGTCGGCTGAGCCTCGCCTTCGTCAACGTCGAAGCCTACCGGCGGTTCGATCCTCAAGACCCCGGGGCGTCGCGTTGGGTCGACGAGGACTTCAACCGGCTGTGGGACGAGACGACGCTCGCCGGCGGCCGGACCTCGTGCGAGCTGCGGCGCGCCCGCGCGCTGCGCGATTTCTTCGACGACGTGGATCTGCTCCTCGATCTTCACTCGATGCAGCACGCGAGCCCGCCGCTCACGCTCGCCGGCACCGCCGCCAAGGGGGCCGCGTTGGCCCGCCGGGTCGGCGTCCCGCCAGTGATCGTCGGCGACGCCGGCCACGCCGCCGGCCGGCGTCTGAGGGACTACGGCGCGTTCGCCGATCCCGCGGACCCGCGGACGGCACTCTTGGTCGAGTGCGGCCAGCACTGGGCCGCGGCCGCGGCGGCGGTGGCGATCGAAACCACCGTGCGGTTCCTGCGCGCGACCGGCGCCGTCGCCGCGGGCTGGGCGGCGGAGACGGTACCGCTGGCGGCACCGGCACCGCCCCGGCGGATCGAGGTGACCGAGGCGGTCACCGTCGCGAGCCGCGACTTCCGCTTCACCCGGCCTTTCGAGAGCCTGGAGGTGGTGCCCGAGGCAGGCACCATCATCGCCCGCGACGCCGGCGCCGCCGTCGTCACGCCCTATCCGCACTGCGTGCTCGTCATGCCGAGCCGCCGCCTGGTGCCGGGGCAGACGGCGGTGCGGCTGGGACGGTTCGTCGCCTGATCGCGCATGCCGAAACGTCCTCGACCAGCTGGCGACGCGGCTCGAGTTCCTCGGCCCGCCTCGGCGGTTGCGCCGGCTGCGGCGATGAAGCAACATCCCGCATCGCGGGAGGGATGGCCGAGTGGTTTAAGGCGCACGCCTGGAAAGCGTGTTGGGGGCAACCCCTCACGGGTTCAAATCCCGTTCCCTCCGCCAAAACCTTCACTTAAATGCTTGAAAGCAGCAATTTTTTCGTCCCCATCGGCGATCCGTTCCCCAAGTCTAACGTCGATTGGCGGGCACGGAGCGGGACGTTGCTGGCGCCCTTTGAACGCGTATTGGTAACGGCGCTTGCGCTTGCGAGCGGATCGGCCTCGCGACGCCGGGCGGAAGCGCCGCCGTGACCTCGCGGTGCAGGCGCCGCGGCGCTCAACGGGGATTAAAGGGCGTATGCCGAGACTTTACCACGAAGCGGCTCAGCGGCCGCGCCGGGC
>CAYZSE010000198.1:0-4100 GCA_964481035.1 uncultured Geminicoccaceae bacterium
AGCAGAACGCACGCGAGAAATATCCCCATATGCCAATAGTCGGCGGGGATGCCGGTCCCGGCGGTCCAATACTCGTAGATCGCTAAGCCGAGCAGGAAGACGTAGACGAAGCCGCCCGCCCGGCCGCGCAGGCGCCGGGTTTGCAGCTCGGGGTCGTAGCGGGCCTCGAGCTGCTCCGCCTTGTCGGCGTCGTAGCGCGGCACGGGCGGGCGACCCGCGAAGGTCAGTTCAACAGGCCGGCCTCACGGTAGAAGCGCTCGGCCCCCGGGTGGAGCGGCGTCTCGACCGCCTGCAGCGCGGTCTCGGGGCGGATGTCCGCACCCTTCGCGTGGCCGGTGTCGAAGAGGCGACGGCTGTTGTCGTTCCACATCGCCTCGGTGATCGCGTAGATCAGATCGTCGGGCTGCTCGGCGCTCGTCACCCACTGCGCGCCGACCGCGACGGTCGGCACCTCGTAGTCGATGCCCTCGTAGGTGCCGGCCGGGATGGTCGCCGCGTAGTAGTACGGCACCACCTCGAGAAAGCTCGCGATCTCGTCGTCGGAGAAGCGGTAGAGCTCCATGCCCCGGGTCGAGGCGAGCTGGACCATGGCGGCGGTCGGCGTCCCGGCGACGTAGAAATAGGCGTCGAGCTGGCCGTCGGCGAGACGCTCCGCGCTCTGGGTGTTGTTGAGCTCGGCCTCCTGGATGTCCTCGCGGGTGATGCCGTGGAGCTCGAGCAGCTCGAGCACGACGACCTGCGTCCCCGAGCCGGCCTGCGCGATGCCGACGCGCTTGCCCGCGAGATCGGCGATCGAGGCGAGCTCGGCGCCCTCGGGCAGGACCAGCTGCATGTGCTCGGGAAAGAGGTTGGCGATGACGCGCAAGTCGTCGTAGGCGCCCGGCTCTTCGAAGGCGCCCGTGCCGTTGTAGGCGGTGTAGACGATGTCGGCGGCGGCGAGCCCGCTCTCGATCTGGCCCGACTGCACGGCGGTGACGTTGGCGACCGAGGCGTTGGACGACTGCGCCACGGCGACGAGGCCCGGCACGCCGCACGAGCCGCCCTCCTCGCAGGGCCTCGAGCCCGGCGGATTGGAGATCGCATTGGCGATCAGCCCGGCGATCGGAAAGTACGTCCCGCCGGCGCTGCCGCTGCCGATCCGAAAGAAGCTCAGGTCCTGCGCCTGGACCACGGCCGGCGTACCGGCGCCGATGACCAGCGCGGCGGCGAGCCCCGCGAGCGTGCGTCGCTGCATGAGAGATCCTCCCGAGAAGCGTTCCTGTGCCGAGCCCCGACCATAAGCCCGGGGCGTGGCGCGGCAAGCGCGTCTCAGGCGTAGAGCGCGTTCACCCAGGCGAAGACCAGCGGCATGGTGACGGCCGCGGCGATCGTCTGGGTGGTGATGAGCGCGGCCATGTAGTCGGCATCGGCTCCCAGCCGCTTGGCGAGGACGTAGGCGCCCGGCGCGGTCGGGCCGGCGTGATAGAGCACGATCGCCAGCGTCACCGCCTCCGGCGCTCCGACCCACCGGCAGAGCGTGTAGGCGAAGAGCGGCATGGCGAGCAGCTTGAGCATCGCGGTCAGGATCAGGCCCAGCGGCGCCGAGCGCACGCCCGGCAGGGTGAGGCCGGCCCCGACGCACAGGAGCGCCATGCCGAGCGCGCTCTCCGAGAGGAGCTTCGCCGCCGGATCGAGCGGGCCGGGCAGGCCGATGCCGGAAAGGTTGAGGACGAGCCCGGCGGCGGTGGCGACGATGAAGGGATTGGAGGCGAGCGCAAGGACCGTGTCGCGGACGGCGGTCGTCGGCGCATGGCCGTAGCGCATGCAGGCGACGACGCCGACGATGTTGACCGCCGGGACGTAGAGCATGGCGGCGAGCGCCGTGATCGCCGCGGCGTCGGGGCCCAAGAGCGCCTGGCTCGCGGCGAAGACGAGGAAGATGTTGTTGCGGGTGACGCCCATCACCGTGGCGGGAAAGCCCGGCCCGTGCAGCCAGCCGGTCGCGGGCGGGGCGGCGGCGCGCATGGCGAAGGCGAGCGCCGTCACGGCGGCGATCGGCACCAGCATCGCCACCGCCAGGGGCAGCAGCACGGCGAGCTCGATCTCGGTGCGGTTCATCGCGCGCAGGATCAAGGGCGGCACCAGCACGAAGTAGACGATGCCGTCGAGCGCCGCCCGGCGCGGGCCGTCGAGGAACCCGATCGCCCTGAGCCCGGTGCCGAAGCCCGTCAGCAGGACCAAGGGCAGGATCGCCTCGACGATGGCGAGCAACGCGGCCTCAGCCGGCGAGGAGAACGGCGGTACCCGCGCCGGCGACGACGGCGAGATCAGCGCCGATGCGGCGGCCCTCGATGCCGGCGGTGGTGGTCACGATCATCCGCTTGCCCTTTCCTTCGACGACGCGGCCGTCTCTAAAGCCGAACGCAGCGCCACCCGCAACGAGCCTTGCCGCCATGACCTCTTCCGACCGCGCTGCCGACCGGCTCGCCCGCCGCCTCGCCGAGGCCGGCGTCCGCTTCGCCTTCGGCATCCCCGGCGGCGAGGTCTTGACCCTCATGGACGCGCTCGAGAAGGCCGGCATCCGCTACGTCCTGGTCAAGCACGAGACCGCCGGCGGCTTCATGGCCGAGGCCGTGTGGCACCGCACCGGCGCGCCGGCGGTCCTCGTCGCCACCGTCGGCCCCGGCCTCACCAACGCCGTCAACGTCGTCGCCAACGCGGCGCTGGATCGCGTGCCGCTGATCGTCCTCGCCGGCTGCGTCGACGCCGACGACCGCCTCGCCTACACCCACCAGGTGCTCGACCACGCCAAGCTCCTGGCGCCGCTCGTCAAGGCCAGCTTCACCCTCTCCGCCGCGGCGGCGGACCTCGCGACGGACAAGGCGGTCCGCCTCGCGACCGACCCGCGTCCGGGCCCCGTCCACATCGACGTCCCGATCCGCGTCGCCGCCGCTCTTGCCGGCGCGGAGCCCTTCGCCCGCCGCGGGCCGCGCGCCCCCGCCGCCCCCGCTCCGGGCGATGCCCTCGACACCGCCCGCGCCTGGCTCGAGCACGCCCGCAGGCCCTTGGTCATCGCCGGCTTCGATGCCGTGCAGGATCGAGCCGGCCCGGCGCTCCGGGCCTTCGCCCACGGGCTGAGAGCACCCGTGATCCAGACCTACAAGGCCAAGGGCCTCCTGCCCGAGGACGACCCCTGGGCCATGGCGCCCGCCGCCCTCTCGCCCGCCGCCGACGCGGTGCTCCTGCCCGTCGTCGCCGCGGCCGACACCATCGTCCTCGCCGGCTACGACGCGGTCGAGATGCGCCCCGGCTGGCAGCGGCCGTGGGACCCGCGCACCAAGCGCGTCATCGACATCGCGGCCGTGCCCAACGACCACGACGTCCACCACGCGGCCCTCGACATCGTGGCCGACACGGGCGCCACGCTCCAGGTCCTGGCCGAGGGCCTCGAGGGCGCGTCCACCTGGACCCCCGCCGAGGTCGCCGCGCTGCGCGCCGCCGCCCGCGCCCCCTTCCGCCTGGACGAGGACTGGGGCCCGGCCGCCATCGTCGATGTCGCCCGCCGCGTCCTGCCGCGGGAGACCATCGCCACCACCGACGCCGGCGCGCACCGCATCCTCTTCAGCCAGACCTGGGACAGCTACGAGCCGCGCACGCTCCTGCAATCCAACGGCCTCTGCACCATGGGCGGCGCCATCCCGCTCGCCATGGGTGCCAAGCTCGCCGACCCGGCCCGCCCCGCCGCGGCCTTTCTCGGCGACGGCGGCCTCCTCATGGTCCTGGGCGAGCTCGCCACTTGCGCAGAGCTGAAGCTCGCCGTCATCGTCGTCGTCTTCGTCGACCGCTCGCTCGCGCTGATCGAAAAGAAGCAGCGCGAGATGCAGCTCGCCAAGCTCGGCGTCGACCTCGCCGGCCTCGACCTCGCCGCCTGCGCCACGGCACTCGGCGGCCACGGCGTCACCGTCCGCGACCGCCCGGCCCTCGCAGCTGCCCTCGAGCAAGCGCTCACCGCCGACCGCTTCACCCTCGTCGCCTGCGAGATCGCCGAGCGCAGCTACGACGGCCGCATCTGAGCCCGGCGCCGCGCGGACAGAAGGCAGCAACCGAGCGCCGACACGGCC
>CAYZSE010000199.1:0-4087 GCA_964481035.1 uncultured Geminicoccaceae bacterium
CTCACGCCGGATGGAAGGGCTGGCCGAGGCAGGCGGGGGCCTTGAGCCGGGCGCGGGCGCCGCCGGCGGAGAGCAGCGTGAGGACGACGATGGTGGCGAGATAGGGCAGCATCGAGAGGACCTGGGCGGGGACGTCGAACAGCGCGCCGCCCTGGGCGTGAAGCTGGAGGATCGACACCCCGCCGAAGAGATAGGCGCCGAGCAAGAGCCGCCAGGGGCGCCAGGCGGCGAAGACGACCAGCGCCAGCGCGATCCAGCCGCGGCCGGCGGTCATCTCCTCGACCCACATCGGCGTGTAGGCGACCGAGAGGTAGGCCCCGCCGAGGCCGGCCATGGCGCCCCCGAAGGCGACGGCGGCGTAGCGGACGGCCTGGACCTTGTAGCCGAGGCCGTGCGCCGCCGTGTGGTTCTCGCCGACGGCGCGGAGCACGAGGCCCCAGCGAGTGCGGGCGAGGAACCAGGCCACCGCCGGGACCATGGCGACGCCGAGATAGACCAGGAGGTCGTGGTGGAAGAGGACCGGGCCGAAGAAGGCGAGGTCCGAGAGGCCCTCGACGTCGAGGCGCGGCAGGCGGTCGATGGGCACCCCGACGTAGGGCGCGCCCAAGAGCGCCGAGAGGCCGATGCCGAAGATCGTCAGCGCCAGGCCGCAGGCGACCTGGTTGGCCATCAGGGTGAGCGTCAACAGCCCGAAGAGCAGCGCCACGAGGGCGCCCGCGGCGGCACCGGCGAGGACGCCGCCATAGACGTTGCCGCTGGTCACCGCGGCCGCGAAGGCCACGACCGCGCCGACGAGCATCATCCCTTCGACACCGAGGTTGAGAACGCCCGACTTCTCGGCGACGAGCTCGCCGAGGGCGGCGAAGATCAAGGGCGTCGCCGCGGTGACGACCGTGGCGAGGATCGAGGCCGCGACGGCAGCCTCCATCACGATACCGCCACCCGGCGCAGGCGGAAGCCGACGAGCACGTCGGCGGCGAGGAGGAAGAAGAGGAGAAAGCCCTGAAAGACGCCGGTCACGGCCTGGGGCATGCGCTGGGTGATCTGCACGTTCTCGCCGCCGAGATAGGAGAGCGCCACGACGAGGGCGGCCATGACGATGCCCAGCGGATGCAGCCGGCCGAGGAAGGCGACGATGATCGCGGTGAAGCCGTAGCCCGGCGAGATGGTCGGCACGAGCTGGCCGCCGACCGGCCCCGCGACCTCGATGACCCCGGCGAGGCCCGCGAGCCCGCCGGAGACGAGGAAGGCGAGCCAGACCGTGCGCTCGGGGTGAAAGCCGGCGAAGGTGGCGGCGCGCGGCGCCAGGCCCGCGACGTCGAGCTGGAAGCCGACGACGGTGCGCGCGAGCACGATCCAGGCCGTCGCGGCGAGGGCCAGGGCCAGAAGGAAGCCCGCGTGCAGGCGGCTGCCGTCGAGGATGATCGGCAGCGTGCCGGCGGGCGGAAAGAAGCGCGATTGGGGGAAGTTGAAGCCGCCCGGATCGCGCCAGGGACCGTGCACCAGGGCCGAGAGCAGGAGCACGGCGACATAGGTCAGCATCAGGCTGACGAGGATCTCGTTGACGCCGAAGCGGGTCCGCAGGAAAGCCGGGATGGCGGCCCAGGCCATGCCGGCGAGGGTGCCGGCGGCGAGCATGAGGGGCAGAAGCCAGGGGCCCGAGACGTCGTGGAAGACGATGGCCGCGAGCCCGCCGCCGGCGATGGCACCGAGGGTGAGCTGGCCCTCGGCGCCGATGTTCCAGACCCCGGCGCGAAAGCCCATGGCGAGGCCGAGCGCGCAGAGGATCAAGGGCGTCGCCTTCACCGCGAGCTCGGCCACCCCGTAGGTCGAGGTGACCGGGCCGACGAAGAAGGCCCAGAGCGCCGGCAGGGGCGCGTGGCCGAGCAGGGCGAAGAGCAGGGCGCCGGCGAGCACGCTGAGGGCGACGGCGAGGAGCGGGGTCGCGACGCGCATCGCCGCCGACGGCTCGGGGCGGCGCTCAAGCCGCCACATCGAGGTCCGCCCCATGCACGCCGCCCATGAGAAGGCCCACGGTCGCGGCGTCGAGCTCGGCCGTCGGTCGCGGCTCCGACAAGCGCCCGGCGTTCAAGACGGCGATCCGGTCGGCGAGCTGGAAGAGCTCGTCGAGGTCCTGGGAGACGACGACGAGGGCGGCACCCGCGTCGGCGAGATCGAACAGCGCCTGGTGGATGGCCGCGGCGGCGCCGGCATCGACGCCCCAGGTGGGCTGGCCGCAGACGAGGACCGCGGGCTGCTGCATGAGCTCGCGGCCCATCAGGAACTTCTGCAGGTTGCCGCCGGAGAGCGAGCGGGCGACGGCCTCGGGCCCGGTCGTGGCGACGGCGAAGCGGGCGACGACCTCGCCGGCGTAGCGCCGGGCGGCGGCGCGGTCGAGAAAGCCCAAGAGGCCCATGATGCGGGCGCGCAGACCCGAGAGCATGGCGTTGTCGGTGAGCGAGAGCTCGCCGACCGAGCCGTGGCCGATGCGCTCCTCGGGGACGTAGGCGAGACCCGCCCGGCGCCGGGCGCGCACGTCGAGCGCGCCGGCCGGTCGGCCGTCGAGACGGATCGCCGCCGCGGGATGCGCCGCCGCCTCGCCGGCCAAGAGCGCCAGGAGCTCCTCCTGGCCGTTGCCGGCGACGCCGGCGATGCCGAGGATCTCACCGGCGCGGACCGCGAAGCGAACACCCTCGATCGCCGTTGCGGTGGGCAGCGCCGCGGGCCGCGAGAGATCCTCGACCGCGAGCCGGACGGCGCCGGGCGGTGGGCGGTCGCGGTGCCGCGGCCGCTCGATGGCGCGGCCGACCATGATGGCGCCGAGGGTGGCGGCGGTCTCGGCGCGCGGGTCGAGGCGGGCCACGACCGCGCCGCGGCGCAGGATCGTCGCCGTCTCGCAAAGCGCTCGGATCTCGTCGAGCTTGTGGCTGATGTAGAGGATCGAGACACCCTCGGCGCGGAGCTGGCGCAGGGTCGCGAACAGGCGCTCCACCTCCTGCGGGGTGAGCACCGAGGTCGGCTCGTCCATGACGAGGAGCTGGGGCGACTGCAGGAGCGCGCGGACGATCTCGATCCGCTGCCGCTCGCCCACCGAGAGCTCGGCGACGCGGCGGTCGGGGTCGAGCGGCAGGCCATAGGTCCGGGCGACCTCGACGATCCGGCTCCTCAAATCGGCCAGGGACCGCCCCGGCGGCAGGCCGAGGGCGACGTTCTCGGCGACGGTGAGCGCCTCGAACAGCGAGAAGTGCTGGAAGACCATGGCGATGCCGAGGGCGCGGGCGGCCTTGGGATCGGCGATCCGGACGGGCCGGCCTTCCCAGCGGATCTCGCCCGCATCCGCTGCGAGCAGGCCGTAGACGATCTTGACCAAGGTCGACTTGCCGGCGCCGTTCTCGCCCAGGAGCGCGTGGATCTCGCCGGGCAGGACGGCGAGGTCGACGGCGTCGTTCGCGAGCGTGCCGGAAAAGCGCTTGGTGATGCCCGCGAGCGCGAGGCGGGCGGGCGCGGACGATGCGGTCAAGGAAGCCTCCTTGGGCTGACGGGACTAAAGCCGCCGCGCCGAGGTCGCGCAAGCGACCCGTCGGTCGCCCCCCTTCGGCGCACGGGGGCCCCGGCCAGCGAGGAGACCACCGCGTCCGCTCGACGTCCGGGCCGCCGCGGTTCCCTCGGCACCGGCCTCGGCGCATCTTGCCGGCTTCGGTGACGGTCCCTCGGGCGTCGCCCCCTCGCTTTCGGGGCTCTGGTGTCTGCGCGCGGCTTAGTGACAAGCCATGTCGAGGCGGCTATCCGTCACCCACGGGCGGTCCTCGGGCCGCCCTTTGCGTGTCACCAGCGCGAGCGCGGGCCGATGGCCCGCCGCGGGCGATGTCCGAAGACCCGACCAGCTACTTCAAGCCGCTCATCGCCGCCAGCTGGCTGCTCATTGCCGTCATCGCCGGCTCCCTCCTCGTCTTCGGCCGCGAGGTGCTGGTGCCGCTGGCGATCGCTTTCCTTCTCTGGCATCTGATCAACGCGCTCGCCAGCTACTACACGCACACCGCCCAATTCTTGACGCCTTTCCATTTCATTTTACCCCAAGGGCTAGCCC
>CAYZSE010000200.1:0-4021 GCA_964481035.1 uncultured Geminicoccaceae bacterium
CTAGCGGCGACCGCCGAGTGGCGACGGTTCTCGCGCCTTCAGGAGTTGGAGGCGGACAGGCTGGCGGTGTCGCATCTGGCTGCCGCGGGCCTCGATCCGACGGCCATGGCGCGCATGCTGCAGCGTCTGCAGGCCTACCGCGCTCTCGGCGATGGCGGCACACCGAGGCGCTCGCGCCGGTTCGCCAGCCATCCGTTGCTGGCCGAGCGTATCGTCGCCGCAGCGGCCGCCGCCGACGCTGCCGTCGCGGGAACGGCGAACGGGCGGGGCGAGGCGCCCCGGGCGGGCCTGCTCGCCGCGGTCGACGGCCTGATCTTCGGTGCGGATCCCGACGTCGGGATCGTGATCGGCCGCCGCTTCGTGCAGCCCCGGCTGGGCATCATCTTCACCCTGCCGGCGGGCTTCGATGCCGTGCACGACGACGACTGGCTCATCGGGCGCGGCCCGGACGGGCTCGTGCTCCTGTTCGACGCGCCCCGGATCGACGCGCGCCGCGCGCCGGTGACCGGGGCGCGACTGACGGTGCAGCGCTTCGACGCGCCTGCGACGCTGGCGGGCAGCCCGGCCCGGACGCACACGGCGCTTCTACGCGACGGCGAGGGGGCTGTCTTTCGGCTGCGCTTCGTCACGCCGGGGCGCTTCTCCCCGGGCGATCGGCGCGCCATCGCTACCGCGGTCGAGAGCTTTCGAACCCTGGATGAGCGCGAGCTCGCGGAGTTTCCCAGGCGCGTCATCGAGGTGGTCAGGGTGGCGCCGGGCGAAGGGATCGACGACTTGACCCGACGCCTCGAGGTGCCGCAGGCGGAGCGTCTCTTCCGGCTGCTCAACGGCCTCGACGACGACGAGCCCGTCGGCCATGGCGATGTCGTCAAGATCGTGCGGCGGCTTCCGGCGCCGGCGGCTCAAACCACCAGCCGCGCGTCGAATCCATCCTCGTCGTAGGCGAGGCGGGTCGCCTTGCCGTTGACCCGCGTCTCCAACAGGACACGGCGACCCCACAGCGCGTGGAGATGCTGAAGCGTGCGCTCGGCGTAGCCCAGGTGCAGGTCGCGGCCGTCGTGCTCGTGGCGGAGATAGAGCTCGCGGCGGCGGTTGAAGTCGGCATCGGTGACGCGGATGGACGGATTGCTGCCGGTACCGATCTGGGCGATCAGCTTGCGCTTGACGTTCTCCCAGTGCTCGTCGTCGGCGACCTCGGCGACGACGAGCTTGTCCCCCTTGGGCTCGTAGCTGAAGAGGTCGAGCTCACGCATCGTCTCGGCGTCGAGGAAGCGGCGCAGGAAGGCGGCATCGCGATCGGTCTCGCGCACCGCCCAGATCGCCTCGTCGCCATGCTTCTCCGCGATCTTGTGCCAGAGGACGAAGCCGACGTGGTAGGGGTTGATCGAGCCCGGATGCGGGCAGACGACCTGATTGTGTCGTACCATGAACTCGAGCTGCACGTCGTGCGGCAGGTCGAGGCTCTCGAGGATCTTGTGGTGCCAGTAGCTGGCCCAACCCTCGTTCATGATCTTGGTCTCGATCTGCGGCACGAAATAGCGCGTCTCGGCGTCGACGATATCGACCAGATCGCGCTCCCACTCGTCGAGCTTGGGGTGGTGGTCGCGGATGAAGGCCAAGAGATCGGCCACCGGCTCCTTGGGAAAGCGGTCGGGCTCCGGCTCGGCGACCGGCGCGCGCGGGTGAATGTCGGCGAACGGATCAGAGATCGGGCCGCCGCGATCCGGCGGCGCGTCCGGCCGTCGCGGACCCGCCCGTCGCGCGGCGTCACCCATGGTGACGCAGAAGGCGAGGGCATGGGCGGCGTCGAGAACGCGCTCGACCCGCTCGTCACCGATCGACGGATCCTCGATGTAGCCGCGCACGCGGTCCGCCCGCGCCTTGAACGAGCCGATCGTCTCCTTAGCATTCGTCGTGGACGTGAAAGTAAAGTTGTTCTTGAAAAAATCATTATGGCCATAAACGTGCGCGATCGTCAAGATCTGCAAGCATAAGGAGTTATCGATCATCAAGTAGGCGAGGCACGGATCGGAATTGATGACCAGCTCATACGGCAGGCCACTGACGCCGTAGTCGTAGAGCGTGCGGGTCTTTTCGTAGGCCTTGCCATAGGACCAGTGCGGGTAGTGCGCCGGCATGCCATGATACGCCATGTAGCCGAGCATCGCGTGGTGATCGCAGACCTCGAACTCCTGCCGATAGCAATCGAGCCCGAACGCGGCGGCACGCTCGCGGATGCGCGCGTCCCAATCCTGCAGTTCGTCGACGGTCCAGTCCGCCATCAGACGTCCTCCCGCTCACGGGCGAGGAACGCCCGAAAACTCGGCCAGATGTCGGCCTTGCTCTCGATCAGCACGGACTGGTGGTTCGCACGGCTCAGTCGCCCGAACAGCTCGAGCATCGAGCTCTCGTAGAAATGCGAGCCCATCGGCTTGATCTCGCCATAGCCAAACAGGTTGCACACCTCGCACAACTCTTCCGCTGCCTTCAAAGTTGCTTGATTGTCACTTTCAAAATTGTCACCATCAGAGCAATGAAAGGCATAGATGTTCCAATGCGATGGATGAAAGCGATCCTGTATAATTTCTAATGCCTTGGTGTAACCCGACGAAATCATCGTGCCACCCGACTCGCCCTTGTAGAAAAATTCCTCCTCGGTCACCTCGCGTGCCTTGCTGTGATGCGCCACGAAGACCAGCTCGACGCGCTGGTAACGGGTACGGACGAACTGATAAAGCAGAAAGAAGAAGCTACGGGCGAGGTACTTCTTCATCGAGTCCATGGAACCCGAGGTATCCATGATGCAAATGACTACGGCGTTGCTTTCCGGCTTGGTGTCTTCGATGAGCTTCTTGTAAGTCAGGTCGTCCTGAATGAAGGGGTAGCGGGGCGCCTCCGGATCGGGTTGTGCCGGCGAGGTGGGCTGGTCGACCGTCGGAGGCGGCTCGATGCCACGCGCCTTGAGCCGCCGAACGCGCGCCTTGGCGGTCCGTCGCCGATCGAGATGCACCCGCACGCCCGACTTCCGATAGCCCCGGCGCTTGACCGTGCGATCGGCCACCACGTCCTTCAGGATCCGCCGCTCCAGGTCCGGCAGCTCGAGGTCCTCGAACATGATGTCGACGAGCTCCTCGAGGGTGACGTCGGTCTCGTAGTAGTCGACGCCCGGTTGGTCGCCGGCCTGACCGGAGCCACTTTGCGCCTCCTTGCGGTCGCCCACCACCTGCCCGGGCTTGGTGTCGCCCTGACCCGAGCCGACGCCGCCCTGGTTGTCGCCGTAGACGAAGCGGTACTCCTTCACGCCGCGAATCGGGATCTTGATCACCTTGTCCCGATCGCGGCCGATGATGCTCTCTTCGGCGATGATGTCGGCGATGTTCTCGCGAAGCGCCGCCTTGAGCTTGTGGCGGTGACGCTGGCGATCCCGGGCGGTGCGGTCGCTCTTGAGCGCATCGCCCGAGGCGAAAGGCCGGAAGATGGAATCGATCACGGGAGGCGGTTGCTCCTCAGTCCTTCCAGAGATGGTTGGCGGCGTATTTGAGGATCGTGTCGATGGTCTCCTCCGGATAGCCGTTGTCGATCAGGGTCTCGACCATGCGATCGTATCGCTCCTTTTGCTCCTCGTCGCGCGTGCGCGCCTTGGTGATGATCCGGCTGATGTCGCGCACCGAGCTCATCAGCTTCTTCTCGATCGCCTCCTTCAAGGGCTCGTAGGCGCTGTAGGAGACGGTCTCGCCGCGCCGCGTCGCGCGCCACAGAAACGCGATGACCTCCTGCCGGAAACCCTCGGCAGCGGGGCCGATGATGGCGATCTGCTCCTCGATCGACTTCAAGAAGGCTTCGTCGGGGTGCAGCTCGTCGCCGGTGTGCTCGTCCTTGAGCTTGGTCTTGGTGACGAACGCCTCGGCGTGGTCGAGGTAGTTCTGGAAGAGCGTCTCCGCCTGCTCGCGGAAGGAGTACACGAACGCCTTGGTGATGTCCTTCTCGAGCAACTCCAGGTAGACCTTGTGCAGGGTGTCCT
>CAYZSE010000201.1:0-3979 GCA_964481035.1 uncultured Geminicoccaceae bacterium
CGGCGACGACGACGAGCGCGCCGAGCCCGAGCGTGACCCAGACGGTCCGTGCGGCGGGGGGAAACGGAGGCATGCGAGGCTGTTTACCGATACTGACGCGGGTGCTCGTGAACACCCTCGAGCGCCGCGCGTCGAGCCGGACCTTCGGCCCCGCGGGGAGCGGCCCGGCGGCAAGGTGTGCGCTGTCCGCGAACCCGTCGCGGTAGCCCTCGACGACGCGCCGAACCCGGCCCACGAGGTCGGTGGCGAGCGCCACGAACCACCCTGACGGGCCAGGATCGTGCATCACGGCGTGTGGCGGCTCCGGGCGAGGCGGGCGCGACCCGGCCTGGCTCTCAGGCGTTGTCGGCGAGGGCCTGGCCGGCGAGATAGAGCGAGCCGAGGACCGCGATACGCGCCGGCTCGTCCTCGGCCATGCGGGCGACGGCGCTGCGGACATCGGGGGCGACGTCCGAGCGGACGCCGAGGCCGCGGGCGCAGGCGGCCAGCTCCTGGGGCGCGAGCGCCGCCTCGGTGTCGGCGACGCGCACGGCGAGCAGCCGGTCGATCAGCGGCGCGAGCGGCGTGAGATAGCCGCGCGCGTCCTTGGTCGCGAGCATGCCGAGCACGACCCGAAGAGGGCGCGGCTGAAGGCTCTGGAAGAAATCGGCGACGACGGCGCCGGCCTCGGGATTGTGGCCGCCGTCGATCCAGATCTCGTCCCCTAGGCGGACGGCCTTGAGCAGGCGGCCGCGGTCGAGACGCTGCAGGCGGGCGGGCCAGGACGTCGAGGTGAGCCCGGCGGCGATGGCCGCCGGCGCCGGCGCGAGCGGCCCCAGGCGCCGCGCCGCGGCGATGGCGAGGCCCGCGTTCTGGACCTGGTGCGCGCCGGGCAGGATCGGCCGGGGCAGCTCCAGCTCGCCGGCGCCGTCGCGGTAACAGAGCCCGGCGCCCGCCGCCTCGATCGCGTAGTCCCGCCCGGCGATGTGCAAGGGTGCGCCGAGCCTGGCAGCGGCCTGGCGGATCGCCACCGCCGTCGGCGGGTGCTGCGGGCCGACCACGGCCGGCACCCCCGGGCGCAGGATGCCGCACTTCTCCCGCGCGATGGCCGTGAGCGTCCGCCCGAGATAGGCCTCGTGGTCGAACGAGATGGGCGACAGCAGGTTCAGGCGCGGCCGCGGCACGACGTTGGTCGCATCCAGCCGCCCGCCGAGCCCGGTCTCGAGCAGGACGACATCGGCCGGCGTTCGCGCGAAGGCGAGAAAGGCCGCGGCCGTGGTGATCTCGAAGAAGGTGATGGGTGCGCCCGCGTTGGCGGCCTCGACCTCCAGCAGGACGGCCTCGAGGTCGGCGTCCGCAATGGGCCGGCCATGGAGCAGGATGCGCTCGTTGAAGCGGATGAGATGGGGCGAGATGTAGCGATGGGTCGTGCGCCCCTGTGCTTGGAGCATGGCGTCGAGCATCGCCAGCGTCGAGCCCTTGCCGTTGGTGCCGGCGATGTGCACGACCGGGGGCAGCCGCCGCTCCGGATGGCCGAGGCTGGCCAACAGGCGGCGCACCCGGCCGAGCGAGAGGTCGATCGCCTTGGGATGCAGGCGTTCGAGGCGCGCGAGGATGGGATCGGGCACGTCGGCTAGTCCGCCTCCGGTGCCGCGCCGACGACGGCGAGGCCCACATTGCTGTCGGCCCCGCACGTGGCAGCGCCGGCCGTGCCGCGCAAGAGGCCGATCACCCGCGCCAGCGTCGTGCGCAGCTCGAAGCGGTGGACCACCATGTCGATCATGCCGTGGTCGCGCAGGTACTCGGCGCGCTGGAAGCCCTCGGGCAGCGTCTCGCGGATGGTCTGCTCGATCACCCGTGCGCCGGCGAAGCCGACGACGGCGCCGGGCTCGGCGAGCGCGATGTCGCCGAGCATGGCGAAGGACGCGGTGACGCCGCCGGTGGTGGGATCGGCCAGCACCGTGATGTAGGGCAGGCCCTGCTCCTTGAGCTCGGCGATGGCCGCGGTGGTGCGGGCCATCTGCATCAACGAGAGCGCGCCTTCCTGCATCCGCGCCCCGCCCGACGCGGTGACGACGACGAGGGTCGCGTCCTGCAGGCGGGCGAGGTCGGCGGCGGCCACCAGCGCCTCGCCCACGGCGGTGCCCATCGAGCCGCCCATGAACGCGAAGTCGAGCACCGCCAGCACGGCGGCGTGGCCGTCGATCCGACCGTGGGCGACGGCGATCGCATCGCTGCGGCCGGTCTTGGCCTGGGCGTCCTTGAGCCGCTCCTCGTAGCGCGTCTTGTCACGGAACTTGAGCGGATCGGCGGGCACGCTCGGGAGCGCGATGGTCTGCCAGCTCGCCTCGTCGAGGAGATCCCGGAAACGGAACTCGGGGCTCACCCGCAGGTGGTGGCTGCACAACGGGCAGACCCAGCGGTTGGCCTCCAGGTCGCGGTGGAAGATCATCCGCTCGCACCCTGGACATTGCGCCCACAGGTTCTCCGGCAACGGCGCGCCCTCGCGCTTGACGAGGGCGCGGATGCGCGGGCGGACGTAGCTGGTGAGCCAGTTCATCGGCTCCGCCTCAATCGCGAGCGCCGTGAACGGCGGCGGCGAGCGCCTCGGCCTTGGCCAGGACCGCGGCGACCACGGCGTCCGGGCCGTCGTCCCGGTGCCGGGCGACGAGGTCGACCAGCGCGCTGCCGACGACGACGGCATCCGCCGCCCGCGCGAGCGGTGCCGCCTGCTCCGGCTCGCGGATGCCGAAGCCGACGGCGATGGGAAGATCCGTCTGGCGGCGGATGCGGGCGACGGCGGCGCCGACCACCTCGGCCACCGGCGCCGCGGCCCCCGTGATCCCGGTGATCGAGACGTAGTAGAGGAAGCCCGAGCTGTTCTCTAGCACCGCGGGCAGGCGCCGGTCGTCGGTCGTCGGCGTGGCGAGGCGGATGAAGTTGAGCCCCTTGGCGCACGCCGGCAGGCACAGCTCGCCGTCCTCCTCCGCGGGGAGGTCGACGACGATGAGCCCGTCGACGCCGGCAGCCCGGGCATCGTCGAGGAAGCGGTCGACGCCGTAGGCGAAGATCGGGTTGAAATAGCCCATCAGGACCAGAGGCGTCGTCCGGTTCTTGGCGCGAAAGCGGCGGACCAGCTCCAGGGTCTTCGCGAGCGTCATGCCGGCCTCGAGGGCGCGGAGGCTGGCCGCCTGGATCGCCGGCCCATCGGCCATCGGATCGGTGAACGGCATGCCGAGTTCGATGACGTCGGCGCCCGCCGCGGGCAGGCCCTCGACGATGCGCGCGGACGTCGAAGGATCGGGATCGCCGGCGGTCACGAAGGTGACGAAGCCCGCCCGGCCCGCCTCTCTGAGGTCGGCGAAGCGACGCTCGATCCGCGTGCTCACAGCTCGACCCCCTGGGCGCGGGCGACGGTGAAGATGTCCTTGTCGCCACGGCCGCAGAGGTTCATGACGATGATCTGCTCTCGCGTCAGCGTCGGCGCGAGCTTGACCACCTCGGCGAGCGCGTGCGCGGGCTCGAGGGCGGGAATGATGCCCTCGAGCCTCGAGCAGCGCTCGAAGGCGTCTAGCGCCTCCGTGTCGGTCGCCGCCGCGACCTCGAGCCGGCCGATGTCCTTGAGCCAGCTGTGCTCGGGGCCGACCCCCGGATAGTCGAGGCCGGCCGAGATCGAGTGCGGCTCGACGACCTGGCCGTCCTCGTCCTGCAACAGGAACGACTTCGCGCCGTGCAGCACGCCGGGCGTGCCGGCGTTGAGGGCCGCCGCGTGGCGCCCCGTCGCCATCCCGTCGCCGGCGGCTTCGACGCCGAGAAGGCGCACCTCGGGGTCGTCGAGAAAGGCGTGGAAGAGGCCCATGGCGTTCGAGCCGCCGCCGATGGCGGCGACCAGCACGTCCGGCAACCGCCCCTCGCGCTCGTCCATCTGCGCCCGGACCTCCGCGCCGATGACCGCCTGGAAGTCGCGGACCATGGCCGGGTAGGGGTGCGGGCCGGCGAC
>CAYZSE010000202.1:0-3946 GCA_964481035.1 uncultured Geminicoccaceae bacterium
CAAGCATGTCGGGAAACGCGCTAGGGGATGGCGCCGCCGGCAGCGGCTCAGGTGAGCGCGTCGATCTCGTCGTGGGTCAGGCTGCCCGGGACCAGGGTCACCGGTACCCGCAGCGTCGCGTTGCCGCTGGTGAGCGCGCTCACCAACGGTCCCGGCTCGCCGCTCTGGCGGGCCAGCCCCAAGACCAGCAGCTTGATCTCCGGCTCCTCCTCGACCAGGGCGAGAAGCTCGTCTCGCTTGTTGCCGGTGCGGATGTAGATCGTCGGCATCATCCCGGTCATGTCGAAGACCTCGCCGGCCAGCGTGTTCAGCCGCGCCTCGACCTGGCCGCGGGCTTCTTCCTCCATGACGCGGCCGACACCCAACCAGTTCTTGAACTCGCTGGGCTCGACGACCCCCAAGAGCGCCACGTGACCGTCGGTGTGGACGGCCCGGCGGCAGGCGAACCGCAGCGCGTTCCGCATCTCCTCGGTTTCGTCCGCGACGACCAAGAAGACGCGGCGCTCCACCGTCGTATCTTGCGCCATGCTCAACTCCTTCGAAAGGCAACGGCGGCGAGCCACCCGGCAGCGACCGCGAAGACGATGGCGCCGAC
This sequence comes from uncultured Geminicoccaceae bacterium, assembly GCA_964481035.1. Classification (GTDB taxonomy): domain Bacteria; phylum Pseudomonadota; class Alphaproteobacteria; order Geminicoccales; family Geminicoccaceae; genus JAAAPF01. Next base: position 596 of record CAYZSE010000202.1, read on the forward strand.
CCCGTAGAGCGACGCCTCGGTTCGCGCGAAGTCCGAGAGGCGGGCCTCGAGGCCGACCTTGCTGATGAGCAGGGCGCTCTGCTGCGCCGCCGTCACCTGGCCGCCGTCGATGCTGAAGACCTCGACCCGATAGCGGCCGGGTCGCACGCTGGCGGGAAAGCGGAGCGTCGTCCGAAAGAGGCCGCCGCCGACGAACCGGACCTCCGCCGGTGCCGCGGGAAACAGCCCGTCGCGCTGCCTCGCCCGCACGAGCCCGGCGCGAAACGCGCGGGCCGTCGCCGCGTCGACCGTCGCCGCGGTGGCCAGCGGCAGGACATCGACGCCGATTCCGTGGCGGGTGCGAACCGCCTCCTCGAGCATTGCCGCGGGCGGCCGGGTCGCGGCGATCGCGTAGAAGCTGGGGACATCCTCGAAGACGACACTGCGCGTGTTGAGCCACACGCCCAAGGTCCTCGCCTTGCGTCGCACGACCGCGTCCTCGTTCGGCCCGCGCACCACGACGACGACGTCGCCGCCGCCGTCGGCGACACCGAACACCAGCACATCCGTTCCATCGAAGTCGGCGGTGATGGCGATGAGGTGCCGGGAGAGATCGGCGACGAGGGTTTCCGCCGCGGTGACCGTCGGCAGCAGGACGGTGGCCGCGAGCACGAGTGCGTTCAGCCCGCGCCTCACCCGCGCCACCCCGCCCCGGCCGCGAGGTCGCGCAAGAGCGCGCCGGGCCCGCCCGCGAGCATCGCCTTGACCGCCAAGGCGGCGCCGATGACCATGCCCACGAGCGCCAGCAGCGCCGTGGGCGCCACGATCGCGACGCCGGTGACGCCGATGGCGACGCTGCCGCCGCCGACGAGGGCCGCGCCGACCCCCAGTGCTACCGCACCCGTGATCCGCCGACCGGGCTCGCGCCACGCCGGCCGTTCCCATCGCCATCGCCGGGCTTGCACGGCGCTGCCCGCGGCGCCGAGAACGATGCCGGCCAACAGGGCGACGGCATGCGCGTCCGCACCGGCGAGCGGCGCGAAGCTCACGCCCAGCGCCGGGGTGGTCGTCGGCGCCATGACCAGGGCGAGCGCGGCGAGAGCGCCGAGCAAGCTCGGCGTCCGCCAGGCGCCGCGCAGGCCGCGAAAGCGGGCGTCGCCGAGAACCCCCAAGGCGAGCCCGCCGGCCACGAGCAGCGCCGCGAGCGCCGGCGGCCAGGGCGTCGGCGACGTGGCCAGCGGGCGGCTCTCGGGCAACAGGGCGCTCAGCGGCACGGCGACCGCGAGCGCCAGGGCGACGAGCACGACGGCTTCACCGCTGCCGGCCGCCGCCCGCAGCCAGGCGCGCGACAAGCAGCCGCCTGCGACCACCATGCCGACGCCGTAGACGAGCCCTCCGAGGAGCGACAGCGCGGCGCTCGGGTGCCGCCATGCCGCCGTGGCTGCGACGTCGACCAGACCGGCGAGCGCGAGGACGGAGAGCGCAACGGCCGCAACGGCGGTCATCGTCGCCCAGATCCGCGCCCGACGCCAGCTGTTGAAGACGACGACATCGGCGACGGCCCCCATCGTGCACAGGTGCAGCCGCTCGGCGGTCACGCCGAAGGCGACACCGACGGCGACGCTCGGCGCGAGCATCCGCACACCGGCCACGGCAGCCGCAACACCGTCCTCCATGCCATGCTCCTGCGCCATCCTCGCCGGTGGTGGAGCGCGCCGAGCCGGCGGTCAAGGCCCTGCACGGCGGACGGCGAGGTGGGTCAGGACTGCTCGCTCTGGAACTCCCGGCCGACCGCGAGGAAACGTGCGGGATCGACGTAATGCCCGTCGACCATGACCTCGTAGTGCAGATGAACGCCCGTGGCGCGGCCGCTTCGCCCCATGGCGCCGAGCCGATCGCCGGGCGCCACCACGTCGCCGCGGCGCACGTGGTAGGCGTGGAGGTGGGCGTAGCGGGTGACCACGCCATTGCCGTGGTCGATCTCGACGACGTTGCCGTAGCCGCCCAGCCGGCCGACCTTGAGCACCGTGCCGGCGGCGGGCGCGTAGATGGGCGTGCCGCGCTTGCCCGCGAGGTCGATGCCGCGATGGAAGGCAGTGCGTCCGTGAAACGGATCGCGCCGGTAGCCGAAGCCGCTCGTCAAGCGGTGGGCGTCGACCACGGGCGACTGGAGAGGCACCGTCGCCACCACCTGCGCGACGAGAGCCGCCATGTCGATGGCGGGCAGCGGGTCGTCGGCCATGTCGCCGCGAGCGATGAACGGACCGCCCATCGCCTCGGCGTGCTCCATGGCGCCGTGCAGCAACTTGGCCGGATCGACGCCGGTCGTCTCCAATAAGCGCGCGAGCGAGCCGCCTTGATGGCGCAACCACAGCGCCAGGTCGGCTTGGTCGAGCGGGGCGTCGGCGGCGAGGCTGCGGACGAGCTTGGCGCCGATCTCGCCGAGCTCGGCACGGCGAAGATGTTCGGGCGCGCGCTTCGGCGCGAACGAACGCTCGGTGGCCGTCGGCGCGTCCGCGAGCGCCGGTGAGGTGACGACCGCTGCGCTCGCGCCGGTGACGGCTGCGAGCATCATGACCATAGCCGCACGCCGCCGGCTCGTGCACCAGCGGCGTGCAGCCACTCCCGCGTGACTGCGTTCCATTGACACCCCATATCTCGGTCGCGTGAACGATTGTCATTCAACGCATTATTGGCCGACCTTCAACCGACGCTGAATGATCGGCTTTATTCCGAGAAAACCGGCGAGGCGACCACGTCGGCGCGCCGGACGATGGCGTGCCCGCCATCGATCAGCCGGGACGCGCTCCTCGAGCCGCGGCGACGAGCCGGCTCGCCATCCTTTCGCCGTCCCGCGCACCCGGCGACCGCAAGACGCCTGAGGGCTCGGCCCGCCGAAGAGCGAAGTCCCATCGACGCCGCGGTCCCGGCAGGCAAGGACCGGCTTGGGAACTCTGGTCGCCGGCATCGGCGACGCGCAGGAGATCCACCCCGATCTGCCCGACCATCGGGCGCTGGTCACGAGCGGCCACGTGCAGGTGCCCGCCATCGCCGCGGGCACGCCGGCCTGCGGGGTGCTGACGCGGATCCGCTCGGCGACGCCCAGGGTCGAGCCGATGCAGAAGCTCGTGCCGCTCGCCGCCGAGAACGGCGCCATGGAGATCCGCTACGGGACGCCGATGACGGGCGACCATGCGGGCCAGCGCCTGCTCGGCGTCACCATTCTCTCGCTCGACACCATCGAGGCCACCGACGACGCCTTCGCCACGAGCGCGGCCCATCGGCACGTGGTCGAGGGCGTCGAGATCACCCTACGCACCATCGTCCGCTTCGCCGGCTGAGGGGCGCGCCGGGGCTCAGCGCGGGTCGACG
>CAYZSE010000203.1:0-3944 GCA_964481035.1 uncultured Geminicoccaceae bacterium
GCCCCTGGCGGGAGCGGCATATCCGCGGCGTCGAGCCGACCAGCCCATGCCGCTCCATGGACCGCGCCCCATACGGTTGCCGAGTATCCCCGGGCGGTTCAGTCGGCCGACCACGCACAGAACACAGTGCCAGCGCCGGGGCTGCGCCACACCGCTCACCGTCCTGCGGCTCGGCGGCCGCCTATTCGACTTCGACGACAACATACCGGCTGCCTTGGGGCTGGTAGTAGACGCCGCCGCAGCTGTAGAGGCTCACGCCATTGATCACGGCGGGACGGCACCCGGCGGGCAGTGCTGCGACGTAGCTGGTCGTGCGGCGGATGACGCGCCGGGTCGTGCGCCGCGCGACGCCGGCGACGCTGCCCGGGGTCAGCGGCCGACCGATCCGGGCTTCGGCGCTGGCCAGGACCGACGCCTGCGACCAGCTCACCGGGTCGACGTCGAGAGCGAGGCCGGCGGCGACGGCGGCGAGGATCGCGATGCGGCGGGCCATGGCCATCACTCCCACGCCTCGCCTTGAAGCTCGGCCGGATCGACGGCGCGCGCGCCTTCCGGCGGCACGAAGGCGAAGTCTCCGGTCGTCCCGACGGACCAGCCGTGGAACTGGGCGGTGAACTGGGGCGCCCCCATGACCCACTTGGCGGTGATGACGTAGCGGACCGGCAGCGCCCGGTCGCCGTCGAGAACCCAGATCTGCCAGTCATGGTCGGCGGCGCGATAGAACAGATGGTGCGCCGTCTGGCCCGCGACCGTGGTCAAGCCCATGTAGGCGCCCTCCTCGACGCCGTTCATCAGCGTGCCGCAGGGATCGGCGTAGAGCAGATCGGCGCCGCCCGCCGCGTCTTCGCCGAACAGCGCCAGCAGCGTGTCGAGCCCCTCGTCCACGCCGCCGGGGGACGGGACGGCCGCGTAACCGCCGAGCGCCTCGGACCACACCGTGAGCGTGGTGCCGTCGTGCACGGTCTCAGTCGCTCCGAAAGGCCCTTGCCGGCGCAGCCGGAACCCCGCCGCGCGATCCACAGTCCCGCTCGTCGTGGCGACGAGATGCACCTTGCGCCCGTCGGTCAGGATGATCTCGGTCACCGCATCCGATGTCACGGTGAACGCGGACATCGCGCCGAGCGTCGCGCACATATCTCGAAGGACGGTGTCGGCGTCCGGGTCGATCTCCGCCGCGCCGATGGGATGCGCGACCAGAATGGCGGTGAGGACCGTCGCCGCCGCGCGGCAAGAAGGCCCGCTCGTGCACCCATCACGTCGCGGCGGACTGGGCGGCGGACTGGGCGGCGGATTGGAAAGTCGTGCCGTCATATCAATTACCATCGAAAGGTCGGCCGTGGCGTTGTTCCGCGATCTCGATGCCGGCACTCGCGTGGTCGATCGAGAGGTAGCGGAAGCCCCGTACTGAGGACCGCTCCTACACCACGGCGGGTGGCGCGACCGCCGAGGACGAAGTCGATGGTGACGCCGTCACGCTACGGAACCTCCGCTCCTCGAGAACGGCACTAGTCCATTTCCGGCAGACCCTCGGTCGCATCCAAATCCGAGTTGGGCAGGTCGGGGCCCGTCGGTGCCGGCATGTCGGTCTCCGGCGCCGATCGAGAGTAGCCGTCGACACAAGCGACGAGCGACCCCAGCACGATACCGCACAACACGAGCATGATCCGGGGCCGCATGTCACATGTCCTCTTGAAGCGCCGCGATGGAGCGGCCACGCACTCAGGTCGCCTGTCTTCCCGCTTATAGGGCGGCGGCGACATCGCCGCCAGCGGCGTTTCACGGTGCTCATCCGGCCCAAACCACGAGCCCCACGCCGACGACCTCTCCCCATCCTTCGCAGGTACCGCCACCCAAGCGCGTCAGCACCGATGCTGCCGGCCCTTCGGGCCATTTCGCGCGGCGAGGTCGGGTGCTTCCAGCGGGCCGAGCGACCGCCAGCTCGTGCGCCGCACGCAAGCGCGGCCCCGGGCCCGGCAGCCCGGCCTCGGTCGCCGATGACGGCGCGTCGTCCCCTACCCACAACGACCTCATCGCCCTGCCTCCAGGGACAAACCGGTGGCCGAGGAAACGGGCGAGCGCATGAGAAGCGGGAGCCTCGGTTGTTCGCAAGGATGAGACCCATCAGGCGCAAGGCAACGAGATCGAAGTCGCCGCCGGTGGAGCTGCGCCGGCACGCGGCGCGGGTGGCGGCGATCCGGTCGGCGGTATGGGCACGACATGCGCCACGCGCCAAGTAAGTCTACCCGATATCGCCGCCCCGCGCTTTGCTTTGCACGCCATCGTCTACGCTCGACCAATAAGACCAAAAGACGGCCACGCAAGTCGTTCATGCTGATACATTACCGCAGCACATTCGTGCCTCGAGGTCTGTTGGAGAAGGGGCTCTGGATCGACTGTGCAAGTCCTCTAAGGTTTCTGTTCTTGCCGAGCAGGCGGTCCATTGAGACGAGAAGGCGATGACGCAACCGAGGCAGGAGATCCGGCGGTGAGCGCGTGCCAAAGCGGCCGTCGGCAGCGGGCTGGCGCGGGCGACGGGCCCCGATCCACTTCGACGCGACGCGGGAGGTTGTCATGGTAGAGCACCACTATTTCTGGGACTGGATCACGCTGGCGAGCCTGGTCGCGTGCGTCAGCGGAGGGCTGGTCACCGTCATGTGGGTTTTGGGCCTGCCGGGTCGCATCGCCTATGCTCGCAACCATCCCGATGCCGAAGCCGTCTACCTCCTGGGCTGGATCGGCTTTCTCGCCGTCGTGCCGTGGATCCAGGCGCTGATGTGGGCGTTCAAGCCGGCCGACAAGGTCGATATTCGCCGCCTGCCAGAGGCCGAGGCCGCCGCCGAGCGCATCGAGCACGAGCGGCTGGGCGCTGCCGCCTATGGCCGCCGGTCGGGCGCGACGCGGCCGCCGTCGACGGGCGCGGGACACCCGGAGGCCTGATTCGTGCTGGCTGTCTTTGCGCTCACCTTTATTTATGTCATTTTCATCTACGTCGTGTTCGGCCGGCTCAAGTGGCTGCGGATGACGCCGATCTGGGGTCTCGTCTCAGCTTTCATTCTTCTTCATCTTACCCTCGTCCCGCTCGTCGGCATGCGGTTCGTCGCCCCTTTCTCGGAGGACGTGCGGGTCTATCGCTCGACGATCCAGCTGGTGCCCCGGCTGCCCGAACCCACGCGGCTCGAGCAGGTGCCGGTGCGCGAGGGTCAAGCGGTGAAGAAGGGCGATCCGCTTTTCGTCTTCGACAAGCGCCTCTACGAATACCAGGTCGGGGAGGCGCAGGCAGCGCTCGAGGCGGCCAAGCAGAACGTCGCCGTGCTCGCCGCCGAGGTGACCGCGGCCCAGCAGGCGGTCGAGCGAAGCCAGGCCGAGTTGGCCTTCAAGAAGATCGAGGCGCAGCGCTTCACGGGCCTCGCCGCGCAGCGCGCCGCACCGCAGTCGGAGGCCCAGCGGTGGGCTGCGGAGGTGGCGGCCGGCGAGGCGGCCGTCGCCGAAGCCAAGGCGCAACTCGCCAGTGCCGAAGCCGCCTACGGCTCGCAGATCGATGGGGTCAATACGGCGGTCCTCCAGGCCGAGGCGCAGCTGCGACAGGCGCAGTACTACCTCGAGCAGACGGTGCTGCGCGCACCCGAAGACGGCCGGATCGTCAACCTCCAGGCGCGGGAAGGCATGATCGCCGGGATCGTTCGCGCGGGCGCGATCGCCAGCTTCATCGTCGAGCGCGACCCGTATCTGCTCGCGATGTACCGCCAGGAAAGCCTCAAGTTCATCGAACCGGGCCAGCCTGCCGTCGTCGCCCTCGACCTCTATCCGGGCCAGCACTTCGCCGCCAAGGTCGAAGACATCTGGTTTGCGAACGGTCGCGGTCAGCTGCTGCCATCGGGTACCTTGCCGGTGTTTCCCGATGAGCCCGCCTTCCCCGAGGCGCGCATGGCCGTTCAGATCGTCCT
>CAYZSE010000204.1:0-3904 GCA_964481035.1 uncultured Geminicoccaceae bacterium
GGCCGGCCGGCTCCTCTCGATGTCGAGCCGGACCGACAACAACGGCGAGAAGCTGCGGGTCGACGTCGCCCGCGACGGCGACGAGCTCGTCGTCCAGGGGAGCAGCGGCGCGCTCCGCGCCCCCGGCGACCTCTTGCCCACGACCTACTGGCAGCCGCGTTCGATGGCCCAGAGCCGTTGGATCGACAGCCAGAACGGTCGTCTCGTCGCGGGCCGCGTCGAACGGGCGGGCGTCGAGCGGGTCGCCTACGAGGGCCGGCAAATCGAGTGCGAGCGCTACCGCCTGCGCGGCGATCTCGACCTCGATCTCTGGTACGGGCCCGAGGGCTGGGCCAAGCTCGCGTTCCAGTTCGGCGGGAGCCGGATCGACTACGGCCGCCGCGCCGAGAGCGACGTCGCTTCGCTGCCCCAAGCCGTGACCTCGTGACGACGGCGGAATCGAACGCGATCTCCGCGCGTAGTGTCGTTGAGCCATTTCGAGGGAAGCACTCATGGCTCTGACGCGTCGGCAGATCTGGCTCACGGGGTCCGCGGCGATGAGCATGGTCGCCTGGCCGGCGAGGGCGTCCGACGGTCGCCTCGTCTTCGACGTCTACCGGAACGGTTCGAAGATTGGCACGCACGCGATCACCCTGCGCGCGAGTGGCGCGCGGGTCGAGGTCGATATCGCCATCGACCTCGAGGTCACGCTGGCGATCGTGCCGGTCTACACGTACCGGCACCGCAACCATGAGGTTTACGAGGGCGCAGAGCTCGTCTCCATGTCGAGCCGGACCAACGACAACGGCGAGGAGCTGCGCGTCGACATCCACCGGGACGGCGACGAGCTCGTGATCGACGGCTCGGCCGGAACCAGGCGCGTCGCCGGCGAGCTGATCCCCACGACCTACTGGCAGCCGCGCACGGTCGAGCGGGAGCGGTGGATCGACAGCCAGAACGGCCGCGTTCTCTCGATCGAGGTGCGCGACGAGGGAACCGAACGCATCCGCTACGAGGGCCGGATGCTGGAGTGCCGCCGCTACGCGTTCAGCGGCGAGGCCGAGGGTGTTCTCTGGTACGGGCCCGAGGGGTGGGCGAAGTTCGCGTTCGAGGTGCGTGACAGCCGCATCGAGTACCGACGCCTCCCGGAGAGCGACGTCGCCTCGCTGCCGCTGGCCGTGCCGTCGTGACCGGCGCCCTTCGTCTCGTTTTGGGCGACCAGCTCAGCCGCGACCTCTCCGCGCTGCGCGGCATCGACCGAGAAGCCGACGTCGTCCTCCTCGCCGAGGTGCAGGAGGAGGCGACCTACGTCCGTCACCACCCGAAGAAGATCGCCTTCGTTCTCGCGGCGATGCGCCACTTCGCGGCGGAGCTGGTCGCCGGGGGGGGTCGCGTCGACTACGTGCGCCTCGACGATGCGGAGAACACGGGGAGCTTCACGGGCGAGATCGAGCGGGCGGTCGCGCGTCACGCGCCCGAGCGGATCGTCGTCACGGAGCCGGGCGAGCACCGCGTCCGCGCGATGATGGACGGGTGGGCCGAGCGCTTCGACGTGCCCTTCGAGATCCGCGCCGACGACCGCTTCGTCTGCTCGCTCGGGGACTTCGCGCGCTGGGCCGAGGGGCGCAAGCAGCTGCGGATGGAGTACTTCTACCGGGAGATGCGCCAGCGCACGGGGCTGTTGATGACGGCGTCCGGCGAGCCCGAGGGCGGGCGCTGGAACTTCGATGTCGAGAACCGCAAGCCGCCGGCCGACGGGCTCGCGAGCACCGGGCCGATGCGCTTCACCCCGGACGACGTGACCGGCGAGGTGCTGGCCCTCGTCGGTGCGCGCTTCGGCGACCATTTCGGCGACCTCGAACCCTTCTGGTTCGCCGTCACCCGCGCCCAGGCGAAACGCGCTCTCGCCCACTTCGTCGCCAAATCGCTGCCGCGCTTCGGCGACTATCAGGACGCGATGATCGACGGCGAGGACTGGCTCTTCCACTCGGTCCTCTCGGTCTACCTCAACGCCGGGCTGCTCTTGCCGCTGGAGGTCTGCGCGGCGGCGGAGAGGGCGTACCGCGAGGGGCACGCGCCCTTGAACGCCGTGGAGGGGTTCATCCGCCAGATCATCGGCTGGCGGGAATACGTGCGCGGGATCTACTGGCGTTACATGCCGGAATACGCCGAGCGCAATGCCCTCGCGGCGACCCGCCCGCTGCCCGCGTTCTACTGGACCGGCGAGACCGAGATGCGGTGCCTCGCCAAGGTCGTCGACCAGACCCGGCGCGAGGCGCACAGCCATCACATCCAAAGGCTGATGGTGACCGGCAACTTCGCGCTCCTGGCGGGCGTGCGCCCGGCCGAGGTCTGCGAATGGTACCTCGCCGTCTACGCGGATGCCTACGAGTGGGTGGAGCTGCCCAACACCCTGGGCATGGCGCTCTACGGCGACGGCGGCGTCATGGGCTCCAAGCCCTATGCGGCCAGCGGCGCGTACATCGACCGGATGTCGGACTTCTGCCGTTCCTGCCGCTATGACGTGAAGAAGAAGAACGGAGCCGACGCCTGCCCGTTCAACTACCTCTATTGGAACTTCGTGCTCGAGAACGAGCAGCGCCTGGAACGCAACCCGCGGGTCCAGCCGGTGTTACGCACCTTGAAGCGGATGAAGCCGGAGAAGATCGAGGCCGTGCGGGTCGATTCCCAGCGTTTCTTCGAGGAGCTCTACGGCACGGGCCCGCGCCATGCCGCGTGAGGTGGTGTGGATCACCGGCGCCTCGAAGGGCATCGGCCGCGCCGTCGTCGAGGCCTATGTCCAGGACGGCGCATGGGTGGCGGCGACGGCGCGCCAGAGCGACGAGCTCGACGAGCTGGCGCGCGCGCACGAGGCGGTCCTGGCCTTTCCCGCCGACATCACCGACGCGCAGGCGATCCGTGCCACCCTCGCCGCCATCGAGGAACGGCTGGGGCCGATCGATCGCGCCATCCTCAATGCGGGCACCCACCACCCGGTGCATGCGCTGGACTTCAAGGCCGACGACCTCCGCCGGCTCATGGACATCAACCTCATGGGCACGGCCAACTGCCTGGAGGCGCTGCTGGCGCTCATGCTGGACCGCCGGCGCGGACAGATCGCGGTGGTCTCCTCCATCGCCGGCTACACGGGCTTGCCGACCTCGGCCTATTACGGGGCGTCGAAGGCGGCGCTGTTCAACCTGTGCGAGGCGCTCAAGTTCGACACCGACAAGGGCGGCGTCGACCTGCGCGTCGTCGCGCCCGGCTTCGTCCGCACGCCCCTGACCGACAAGAACGAGTTCCCGATGCCGTTCTTGATGGAGCCCGCCGACGCCGCGCAGCGCATCGTCAAGGGTCTCAAGGGCAAATCCTTCGAGGTGACCTTCCCGCGGCGCTTCTCCTACATGCTGAAGGTTCTGCGCGTCCTGCCCTACTGGCTCTACTTCCCCCTCGTCGCCCGGAGCGTAAAGACCCGATGACCGCCGACGCGCTCGAGCGCTACCTCGCCACCATGCAGGACCCGAAGGCGTCCATCGACGACATGATGGCCTTCTTCACCGAGGGTTCGCGCTTCCGCGATCCCTTCAACGACATCCGCGGCACCGCCAAGATTCGTCGGATGTTCGAGAAGACCCACGAGGATCTCGACGACATCCGCATCGAGGTGACCGACCGCGCCTCCGGCCAGGACGGGCACTACATCCGCTGGGTCTTCCGCGCGATGCCCAAGGGCTTTCTCAAGCGCCAGGGCCCGTTCGTCATCGAGGGCATGACCGAGCTGCATTTCGACGGGGACGGCAAGGTCGAAGCGCACCTCGACTATTGGGATCCCACCCCCGACGTCTGGCAGCGCATCCCCATCCTCGGCACGCTCGTCAAGACCATCCGCCGCCAGATCGGGGTGCGCTGACGCGGCCGGCGCGTC
>CAYZSE010000205.1:0-3815 GCA_964481035.1 uncultured Geminicoccaceae bacterium
CTAAGACGCTGAGAGGTGGGACATGACGGCGCAGCCCATGGATGACCCGGCACTGTGGCTCGCCCGCCGCGCCGTTGAGCACGAGCGTCCTGACGAGCTGCCTCTCTTCGACACGCTGGCATTCCGGCTCAAGGACGACGTCGCCGCCGCGCGGCTGAAGCCGAGCGAAGAGCACCCGCTCGGCTTCGGCGTCAGTGATGCCGTCGAGTTCTTGAGCCCGATCGCCGTCGCCGCCGGCGTCGGTGCCGTCGCGTTCCTCTACGAGATCGCCAAGGACGCCACCTTGAGCGCCGCCACGATGGTCCTGCGCGACCGCATCAAGAGCTGGCTCGACGAGCCCACCCGGGAACCCGCGCCGCAGCTTCCCCCGGAGTTGCTCCAGCATCTACACACCACGCTGACCGCGGAGCTGGAGGCGCGCTATCCGGGCCTCGAGCACAAGGCCGTGGTCGACCGCGTCGTCGCGGCGATGGCGATGGGCGCCTTGCCCGATGGCGACGCGCGCTAGCGGCGACCCGCTGGCCTGGCCTGGCGGCCTCGGCTTCCGCCTTGGCCTCCTGCTCGCGCTCGTCGCACTGACGACCCTGCTCCTTGGCGGAACCTTGTCAGGCGCCACCACGACGCCCACCGCGGCCGACAATCCCTTGCGCGAGGTCTTGGCCTGCCTGCTGGCGGGACTTGAGGAACAGGCAGCGGTGCTGCAGAGCGGCGATCCGGCCCTCGTCGAGCGCGCTCTCGACGAGGCCATCGAGCGAGTTGCTGGATGCGGCACCTACGACACGCTCGGCCTGCTCTCCAACGCACCCTTTATCCTCCTTGGCCTCGTCGTGCTGCTGTCGTTGGTGATCCTCCTGCTGTTTCCGACGTTGATCGAGCGTCGCGAGGGCGGGCCGCGCCTCATCGCTGATGTTCCGCTGGAATTGACCGCATTTGCGGAGGAGGAGATCGAGCGCCAGGGGCTCGGGGGCCGGGTCGCCGTGCGGTGGAAGCTGGGGGATCCGCGGCCTCACGCCCGGGTCTACGGGCGTTCGGGCGCCTACCGGCTTCTGCTCGGCGGCGGAATTCTCGGCCTGTCGATCAGCGCACCCGCTAGGGCTCGCGCGATCGTCCGCCATGAGCTCGCTCACATCGCGCACGGCGACGTGGACGTCTATTTCACGGCCCAGGCCGTGTGGTGGGCCTATCTTCTGGGTGCAGTGCTGCCGATTGTGCTGGCGACCCCCTGGATCCCGCGCGCGGGGCCTCTGGATGCCCAAACCATCGTGCTGTTCGCCGCGCAATACGGAGCGCTGATCCTCATCCCTTACGTCGCTCGAAATCTCCTCCTGCATGAGATCGAGCACCGCGCGGACGTGGCCTCCGCGGGCGCACCCGAGGCAGCGCCCAACCTGGCAGCCGTCGGTCGTCGGGGATGGGACACGCTGCGGCCCCACCCGACCGATGGGCGGCGCCGCGACGTCATCGCGCAGCCGATGGAGTTGCTGCGCGTGCGTCTCCTGGAGTTTTTCCTCGTCGGGACCATGGTCGGCCTGACCCCGCAGCTCGTCATCGTCGGCTTCTTGGCGTTCCTCTGGACTTCGCCAGCAGGTCTCGTCCTGGCCTTCATCTTGATGCTGCTGCCGCCGGTCATCGCAACGGGTCTCTTTGCCGGCATCCTCGGCTATCTCTTGCAGCGCGATGCCGCCTACGCGCGGCTCGTCGGCGCTCCACCCCGATCGCCTGTCACGCTCGCTTTCGCGAGCACGCTCGGCATCGGCTGCGGCCTGGCGCTCTCGCCATTCGGGTGGCTCATTTTCGTCGGCACGACGGGCATGGGGCTGCCGCCCGAACTGGATGTCTTCGTCCACCTCGACGCGACGACGCGCCTGGCGCTCATCATGGCGCTCGTGGCGTTCTTGGTGGCAACGCTCGCGCTCGGCACCGGTTGGGCCGGGGCGACCGCCGATGCCTGGAATGCTCGCCTGTTCGCGACACCGCGGCCGAAGCGCCTCGTTCGCCGCGTGACCATCGCCATCGCGCTGACGCTGGCGCTGCCCATCGCCTACGCCTACGCGCTCTTGGTCATCGTGCCGCTGGGCAAGCTCCACCCGGAAGCTGGCTGGAACCTCGCAGGAGATGTCCAGGCGGCGTTGATCGTTTTCACCAACCCGTTGTCCCTCGTGAACCTGCTGCTGCTCGCCGGCCTGCCGCTCTGGGCGGCGCGACGGCTCCCCAAGGAGGCCGGAAGTGTGGTCGAGGGACGATCGCCCTTGCTGGGGCCGGGGTCGACCGTGCTCGTTGCCGATCCGCGGCCATCCTGGACCATCGTCACGCTGGCGGCCGTCGCCTTCACGGCGATCGGCTGGGGGCTCTTCCTCACCGCGCCCGGCCTTCGCCTCTTGATCGCAGCCGGTGTGCCCGCCGCCGAGGTCGGCGCGTTCGTCATCCGCGTCGCCCCGTTCGCCATGGCCATCGCCGCCTTCGCGGCGGCCGCCATCGTGCCGCGCCTCCGCTGGACCCACGCGGCGGCGGTCTGCGCCGCCGGCAGCCTGCTCCTCGCCGGCATCGTATATCCGCTGGCGACCGGCGGCTTCTCATCCTTTCATTTGTTCGAGCGCATCTTGCACGTGAACTATGTCGGCTGGGGCGGCCTGCTCATCGCCTCGCCGGGGCTTGCTCTGCTCACCCTCCTCCTGCCGCGGCGAGCGCCGTCGCTCGTGGTCTTCCGCCCGCCCCGGGCCGAGTGGCCCGCCGTGACGACGTCACCCTCCAACGGGTCGCGAGAGGTCGAGATTGACGAACCGTCACGGCGTGACCTATGAACATTTCTGGTGGCGAGGGGAGCGGTCGTCCGCCCGCGTTTCTGCCCCTCCGCAAGCAGCTCCGGCCAACGAGGGCATTCGATGACTTGGCACGCCGACGTCGCCCACGCCTTCTTCGACGCCTGTGAGACCGGCCAGGGCTGGGAAGTCTGCCAGCAGTGGTGCAGCCCCGACGCGACGTTCGCCTCCCAGGCCGAGCCGCTCGCCGAGATCGCCACGCTCGCCGGCTATTGCGAGTGGATGAAGGGCCTGCTGGGCCCGATCCCGGACGGCCGCTACGAGCTCAAGGCGCTCGGCGTCGACAACACCCGCGACCGGGTCGTCGTCTTTGCCGTCTTCCACGGCACCCACACGGCCGAAGGCGGCCCGGTGCCGCCGACCAACAAGACGGTCGCCGCCGATTACGTCTACGCCATGGACTTCGCAGGCGAGAAGATCACCCACATGACGAAGATCTGGAACGCCCCCTGGTCGCTGAGGGAGCTCGGCTGGGCCTAGTGCCGCCGGGCCTTCGGCCGCATCACCCCCGCACGCGCCAGAGCTGCGCGACTGGAAGGCGATAGCGCATCACGGACGAGCGGCGGGCGTGGGGCGAAGGCGTCGTCCGTTGCCCGCCGGGCCTTCGGCCGCCGCACCCCCGATCGGCTGGCCCCACGGATCATAGCGCTCGGGAAACCGGCGTTCGGGTCCGCCGAGCGTGGCGCCCTTTCGAGCACGTGAAGCGTGCGCTTTGCCGACGGCGGAGGGCTACGAGCCGGCGGGTCGATGCGCCACCACGCGGATCGGTGGGGCAGGGCGTAACTGACCCGTCGCGACGTCCGTGCCCAGGTCCTCGACTCCAAGGTCACGCGGGTCGCTCTGCCGCTGGAGCGCTGGATCGACCACCGACGAAACGCCAAGACGGCCCGCCGGGTTGTTCGAACTACGGTATTCGAGGAAGGGCGTGAACGGTGTCATCCCGATGAACGGCGAGGAGTATCCACGATGGACAGCATCCGCGTGACGGATCCCCGC
>CAYZSE010000206.1:0-1111 GCA_964481035.1 uncultured Geminicoccaceae bacterium
TGCTCGAGCGCCGCTCGGACGGCGCGCTGGTGCGCCTGATCGCGCCGATCGGTGCGGGTGAGAGCGCGGCCGCGGCCGAGGCGCGGCTGGTCGACTTCATGCGCGTGGCGTACCCGGCGCTCGAGCCGCATGTCGGGCGCTGAGGCGGGCGGTGCGGGGCCGGCTCAGCTCTCGGCGCGCTGGATCCAGCGGGGTGCGACGATGGTGGCGACGTCCTCGTCGCTTTCGCCGAGGATCTGGCGGCGCAGCGCCGCGCGCGGCAGGTCGGCCGGAAGCTCGGCGAAGCCGGTGAGGCCGCCGGCGCGCTGCCGCTCGGCGACGACGTCGACGACCGTGTCGAAGCCGACCTGCGTGGCCTCCTCGACGTAGGCCTGCAGAAGCGCCATCTCCCCCAGCGCGTTGACGAGGCGGGGCAGGCCCCGCCCGAAATGATGGATCGCGGCCGCCGCCTCGTCGTCGACGAGGCCAGGCGGGCCGCCGGCCACCGCCAGGCGGTGGCGGATCAGCGCGCCCGTCTCCCCTCGATCCAGCGGCTCCAGATGGTGGTCGATCCAGATCCGCTGGACGAACTGGCGGAGCTCTGGCCGCCGCAGCGTCTCGCGCAGCTCGGGCTGGCCGACGAGGACGAGCTGCAGGAGCGGCTCGGGCTCGCTGTTGAGGTTGGAGAGCATCCGCAATTGCTCGAGCGCCGGAGCGTCGAGGTTCTGCGCCTCGTCGACGACGAGCACGGCGCGCCGGCCCTGGGCATGGATCTCGGCGAGGTGGTCGCGAAAGACGTCGAGCTGGGCGCTGCTCGTCGCGTCGGCCCGGGGCAAGGCGAAGGCGCGCAGGATCCAGGTCATCAGCGGGCCGAAGGCGGCGTGGGTGCCGGTGACGACGCCGGTGACGATGCGCTCGGCCGGCTCCTTCAACAGGTGCTGGACGAGGGTGGTCTTGCCGGTGCCGACCTCGCCGGTGAGGACGACGATCCCCGATTGCTCGACCAGCGCGTAGCGGAGCATGGTCAGGCCGACCTCGTGGGTCCGGCTGACATAGAGAAAGCGCGGGTCGGGCAGGAGCGAGAAGGGCTTCTCGTGCAGGCCGAAATGGGTCTCGTACAATGCGGCCTCTC
>CAYZSE010000206.1:1211-3813 GCA_964481035.1 uncultured Geminicoccaceae bacterium
CGATCGGGCGTCAGCGGCTCTCGTAGCCGTAGTCGTAATAGTAGTAGCGGCCGCTGTCGCCGCGGCTGCGGCTGTCGTTGAGGACGGCACCCAGGTACTTGTCGCGGCCGATCGCCTCGGCGGCGCGGCGCATCTCGCCCTTGCGGGTCTGGCCCTCGCGGATGACGAGCAGCGCCTTGTCGACGGTGCGCAGGATGACCAGGGTGTCGTCGACGGCGAGGATCGGCGGGCAGTCGATGATGACCAGCCAGTCGGGGTAGCGCCGGCGCACGGTCTCGGTGAGGCCGGCGAGCACGCCGTTGGCGAGCAGCTCCGGCGCCTGGGACAGGGACTTGCGCTGGGGGATGACGAACAGGCGCTCGTCCGGCGACTTGACCATGCAGCGCTCGAGGCTGGCCTGGCCGGCGAGGTAGTCCGAGAGGCCCAGCGGGGCGTCGATGTCGAGCGCCTTGTGGAGCGAGGGCAGGCGCAGGTCGCCGTCGATCAAGAGCACCTTGCGCTGGGTCTGCCGGGCGATGCCGAGGGCGAGGTTGGCCGAGACCAGGGTCTTGCCGTCGCCCTGGCGCGGGCTGGTGACGGCGAGGGTGCAGCCGGCATCGGACGCCGCCTCGAGGGCGTGCAGCGCCCGGGTGCGGACGATGCGCAGCGCCTCGACGGCGCGCCGCTGGCCCGACCACGCCCGCTGGCCGTCCATGAGTTGGGCGACGATCTTGCGCGTCAAGAGGCGCTCGGCCGCCCAGCCGGCGGGCGCCACCGCGGCGGTGTCGACGAGCGGCGCGCCCGGGGCACGGGTGAGCAGGTGGCCCGACGACGCGGCGCGCGGCGCCGTGGCGGCGCGGCCGGCCAGCACCTTCTCCATCGCCGCGTGCAGCGTCGCCTCGGCCATGGTCAGCGCTCCTCGGGCGTGAGCTGGGCGCGCAGGTCGCTCGGCAGGAACGGCATGGCCCGCTCGACGGCACCCTGCCAGGCGAGGGTGGCGGCGGTGTCGAGCGGAAACACGCGGGTGTGGACGAGCCAGCCGCCCGCGCCGACGCCGCCGACGACCAGCGCCACGACCAGCGCGCGCCTGACGAGGCCGGCGAGGCGCTCGGTCGGGGTGGTGATGTTGGGGACCATGCCGAGCGGCTCGAAGCCGATCTCGGCGGCGACGTCGCCGGGCCCGGAGACCCGGTCGTCGGTCATGTGGCGCAGCGTGACGCTACCGGCGCCGGCGCCGCCGGCGAGGACCAGGCCGGCGAGCAGGATGAGCTTGCGGTTGGGGGATTCCGGCGCGCCGGGCAGGTTCGCCGGCTCGATCAGCGAGAAGCGCTCGCCGCGCTCCTGGCTCTCGACGGCCTCGCCGAGCCGCGCCGTCTGCTCCTGGACGACGAGCGCGTCGCGCTGGGCGCGGGCGTCGCTCAGCGCCGTCTGCAGGCGCGCGTATTCGGGCTCGATCTCGAGGGTGCGCAAGAGCCGCTGCTCGTATTCGGCGATCCGCTCGCGGGCTTCGGTGCGCAGCCGCTCGAGCCCGTCGATCTGGCTGCGGACCACGGCGCGCTGGGCCTCGAGCGGCAGCAGCCAGGGATCGGTGGCGTCCAGCCCCGCGGTGGCGGTCGAGGCGTCGGCGAGGGCCGTGTCGATCTCGGCGCGGGCCCGGGCGGCGCGCACGACGTCCGGGTGCTCGGGGCCGTAGCGCTCGCGCAACGCCGCGAGCTCGAGGCTCAGCCGCTCGCGCTCCTCGGTGAGGCCGCCGGTCGACGCCGGTGCGGCCTCGCCCTCGACCGCGACGATGCGCTCGAGGACGGCGACCTCGTTGCGGGTGCGGACGACGTCGGGGTGCGAGCCGCTGTAGCGGGCCTGGAGCGAGGCGAGCTGGAGGCGCGCGGTCTCGAGCTGCGCCGCCGGGGAGGCGAAGCCGCGGGCCGCGGCCGGGGTGCGCTCGAGCTTGGCGAGCTCGGCCTCGAGGATGACCGCGCGGTCGCGCAGCTCGCGCTCCTGGCGGGCGATCTCGGCGAGGTCGGCCTCGGCGCGCATCAGCATCTGCTGGTTGAGCGCGCTCTGCTCGGGCAGGACGCCGCGGTGCTCGGCCTTGAAGGCGGCGAGACCCTGGGACAGTTCGGCGATGCGCTCCTCGATGCGGCCGCGCTCGCCCGAGATGAACTCGGTGGTCTCGGCGATGCGCTGCCGGCGCCGCTGGGTGTTGGCGTTGAGGTAGAGGGAGACGAGCTGGTCGGTGACCCGCTGGGCGGCGGCCGCGTCGCCGTATTCGAAGGCGACCTGGAAGGCGACGGTGATCTTGCCGGAGCTGCCCGAGCGCGGGTTGATGACCTCGGTGGTGAGGGTCTCGAGTGACACCGCTGCGCGCATCAGGCCGGCGACGGCCTGCATCGACATCGTCTCGCGCTCCTCCTGGTAGAGGCCGAAGCGCTCGATGATGGAGACGAGGTTGTCGGTGACCATGACGCGCCGGGTGATCGCCTCGAGGCGGCGCTCGACATAGCCCTGGAAGGCGACGTCGACGAGGCCGTCGGGGATCTCGGCCTCCTCGATCAGCACGGTGGCGGTCGAGCGGTAGGTCGGCGGCCAGGTCAGGGCGAGGGCGAGGGCGACGGCGGTGACGAGC
>CAYZSE010000207.1:0-3786 GCA_964481035.1 uncultured Geminicoccaceae bacterium
CGGCTCTCCGTCTTTCCCTACGCGGCCTTCCTCGCGCGACCGCTCACCGTCGCCGAGAGCTTCCGCGCGACCAAGGGTCACGCGCTCAAGATCGTCGGCTGCATCCTCTTGTTCGCGAGCGCGACGCTGCTGGTGGTGACCCTCGTGACCCTTCTGCTGTCGGGCCTGTTGGCGGGCCTCGGCGGCGGCAGCGCCGCCAGCCTGGCGATCCAGAGCCTGGGTCAGATCGCCGGTGCCTACGCGATCGACTGCGTCTACGGTACCATCACCAGGTTGCTGCTCCCCGCCCCGCTGGCACCCGGGGAGCAGGCGCCTTGAGGGCGGCGTCGCAGCGCCGGGGCGATGGCAGGTCGTCGCACGTGCCGAGAGGCTGTCCGCGACGGCCGAGGTCGTACTAAGTCCATGGCAGAGGCATCGAGGGGGAGGGCGACATGGCGAAGTTCGGATCGGGTCAGCCGGCCAAGCGGGTAGAGGATGTCCGCTTCGTCAAGGGAGCGGGCCGCTACACCGACGATATCGACGTCGCAGGCCAACTCTACGGCCACGTGGTGCGCTCGCCCGTCGCGCACGGGGTGCTCGAGCGCGTCGACGTGACCGCGGCCACGGTCGCGCCGGGCGTGCGTCTTGTCCTCACCGCCGCCGACCTCGCCGCCGCCGACGCCAACCGCCTGCCCTGCGTCGTGCCCATGAAGAACCGCGACGGCAGCCGGCGGGCCGACCCGGGCCGTCGCGTGCTCGCCGACGACAAGGTCCGCTTCGCCGGCGAGGGCCTCGCCTTCATCGTCGCCGACAGCCTCGCCGCCGCCAAGGACGCGGCCGATCTCGTGACCTACGAGATCGACGAGCTGCCGGCGATGGCGACCTCGACCGCGGCCCGGAGCGGCTCGGTGACCATCCACGACGACGCACCCGGCAATCGTGCCTTCGACTGGCAGTACGGCGACGACGCGGCGCTGGAGGCGACCTTCGCCAAGGCGGCGCACGTGACCCGGCTCGAGCTCGTCAACAACCGCCTCGTCGCCAACCCGATGGAGACCCGCGCCATCGTCGCCGACTGGCGCGACGGCCGGCTCGACGTTCAGGTCTGCAGCCAGGGGGTGTGGGACCTCAAAGAGATCTTCGCCAACCACGTCCTGCACATCGACGCGGCCGACGTCCGCGTCCGCACCGCCGACGTCGGCGGTGGCTTCGGGATGAAGATCTTCTTCTACCCCGAATACGCGCTCGCCGCGGTCGCGGCGCGAGCGCTCGGCCGGCCGGTCAAGTGGACCGCCGAGCGCTCGGAGGGCTTCCTCGCCGACGCCGGCGGACGCGACCACGTCACGACCGCCGAGATGGCCTTCGATGCGGCCCACCGGATCGTCGGCATGCGCGTCCACACCCTCGCCAACATGGGCGCGCACCTCTCGCAGTTCGCGCCGTTCATCCCCACCGGGGCCGCGCTCAAGGTGCTTTGCGGCGTCTACGACGTGAAGCACGTGGTCTCGCACGTCGAGGGGATGTTCACCAATACCGCCCCCGTCGACGCCTATCGCGGCGCCGGCCGACCGGAGGCGATCTACTGCATCGAGCGGCTGATCGAGAAGGCGGCGCGCGAGCTGGGCGCCGACCGTACCGAGCTGCGCGCGAAGAACTTCATCTCGGCCGCGGCCATGCCCTTCACCACGGCGGTGGGCGAGACCTACGACAGCGGCGCCTTCGCCACGGTCATGCAGCGCTGCATGGAGCGCGCCGATTGGCGGGGCTTCGAGGGCCGCCGCCACGCCACCCCCGGCAAGCGTCGCGGCATCGGCATGTGCTATTACATCGAATCGACCATGGGCAATCCGAACGAGAGCGCGGACATCCGCTTCGAGGACGACGGCATGGTCTCGATCGCGGTCGGCACCCAGTCCAACGGCCAGGGCCACGAGACCGCCTACGCCCAGGTGCTCGCCGACAAGCTCGGCGTGCCCATCGAGCGCATCCGCCTCGTCCAGGGCGACAGCGACCGCATCCCCGCGGGCGGCGGCACCGGCGGCTCGCGCTCGCTGACCGCCCAGGGCACAGCCATCCGCCACGCCTCCGACGCGGTCATCGCGAAGGGCAAGCTCTACGCCGCCCAGGAGCTCGAGGTGGCGGCCGCCGACATCGACTTCAGCGACGGCGTGTTCGAGGTCGTCGGCACCGATCGCAGGATCGGCGTCCTCGAGCTCGCCGACAAGGCCAAGGCCATGCCGGCGCCCGAGGGCGCGGTCGGCTCGGGCCTCGACGCCTTGGCGACGATCAGGCTCGACGCCTGGACCTTCCCCAACGGCTGCCACATCGCCGAGGTCGAGATCGACGAGGCGACGGGCGTCACCGAGGTCGTGCGCTACACCATCGTCGACGATTTCGGCGTGGTGGTGAACCCGATGTTGGTGGCAGGGCAGGTGCACGGCGGCACGGTCCAGGGCATCGGCCAGGCGCTCTTGGAGCACACCGTCTACGACGAGACCGGCCAGATGCTGTCGGGCTCGTTCATGGACTACACCATGCCGCGCGCCGACAACGTGCCCTTGTTCGACTTCTCGACCTTCGACGGCGCGCCCTGCCGGAACAACGAGATGGGCGTCAAGGGCTGCGGCGAGGCCGGCTCGGTCGGCTCCTGCGCCGCCGTCATCAACGCCGTCATCGACGCCCTCGCCGACCTCGGCGTCACCGAGGTCGACATGCCCGCCACCCCCGAGGTCGTCTGGAACCTGATCCACCGCGGCGCCGACGAGCTCGCGGCGTAGTGAGGCTGGCGGCGGGCGGCGTGCTTCGGCGCGCTTCTTGCCGTCCTCGTGTCTGATACGCGATACGTATCGAGTATACTTCGCTCGTTTGCCGATGCCGCCACGGCGCGCCTGGCCGGCCGCCGGTCGGTTCCACGCCGGCAGCACATCGAGCGGGCAGCGCTGCGGAAGCTGGAGATGCTGAAGCCCGCACGTGTGCTCGACGATCTGCGGCTACCGCCGGGCAATCGGCTCAAGGCTCTTCGAGGGGACCGCGCGGGGCAGTGCTCGATCCGGATCATCGACCAGTACTGTCTCTGCTTTCGTTGGGACAACGGCGATGCCGACGACGTCGAGATCTGCGACTAACATTGAGCCCGAGCATCCAGGCGAGATCCTGCGGCACGAGTTCATGGCGCCCTGGGGCCTGAGCGCCAACGCGCTGACGCGGCGCATCCAGGTGCCGGGCAATCGCATCTCGGCCATCGTTGCCGGCAGGCGCGGCATAACGGCCGACACGGCGTTGCGGCTCGCCGCGGTTTTCTCTACGACACCCGAGTTCTGGCTGAATCTGCAAAAGAGCTGGGAGCTCGAGGGCGCCAAGGATGCGCTGCCTGCTCAAGAACTCGCCGCGTTCGCACTGAACCATTAAGAGCTTACCATGTGGAGCTCTCGATATCCGATCCATGAGGTCCTGCCATGGTGGAAGTGATCGCTATTTCTTTGGCAGCCGTCGCCGCGATGTTTTCGGCAGGGACAGCGTTTTTTGCGTTCAAGCTGCAATGACAGGCACATGCGGAAGCCAAGCGCGACGAATATTTGGTGGCCGGCCCACCTCGTTTTCGATTCGAGGGGCGTCCCGACCGGCGCGACGTGCTCCAGTTCGAGCTTTTCAACAAATTGCGGCGGAAAGCCTACGTCGATGGTGTTTCGGCGGAGTGCTGCAACGGCTCGAACATTCCGATCACCTGGGGCAACAGCATCAACGGCGTCGGCAATATCACTCCGCCGCTGCAATTGATCGGCATCGATGACACCGTCATGATCTATG
>CAYZSE010000208.1:0-3772 GCA_964481035.1 uncultured Geminicoccaceae bacterium
CCGCCCATGAGCTGGAAGGTGCCGTCCATCGGCGCCACGGTGCGCCCCGAGGTGACCCACCAGGCGGCACCGCGCCAGGCGAGCAGCCCGCCGAGGGTGACGATGAACGCCGGCACGCCGAGATAGGCGATGATGTAGCCGTGCACGGCGCCGATCAGCCCGCCGACGATCACGCCGACGGCGAGCGCGATGACCCAGGTGAGGCCGTGGTCGTAGCCGAGAAGCTGCGGCAGGATCTCGGCCTGGGTCACGCCCATGACCATGCCGACGAAGCCGAGGACCGAGCCGACGGACAGGTCGATGTTGCGGGTGACGATGACCAGCACCATGCCGGTCGCCATCACCGCGATCGATGCGGTCTGGACCGAGAGGTTCCAGAGGTTGCGCGGGGTGAGAAACACCCCACCCGAACCGATGTGGAAGCCGATCCAGATCAAGACGAGTGCGGCGATCATGCCGAGCATGCGCGTGTCGAGCTCGGTGGCGTCGAGGAACCGCTGCACAGTGCCCGGCGAGGTCGCCCCGCGGTTGGCTATTGCCTGGGCCATGCCCTCCTCCCTATCGGCGATGAGCGCGGAGCGGCGCCGCCGCTCCGCTCGGGCCCGTCAGTCGCAGACCGGCAAGGTGCCGGGGGCGACGCCCTGGCAGACCACCTCCTTGGTGACCCAGCCCGCATCGATCACGGCGTCGAGGTTGTCGCGGGTGATCGGCAGCGGCTCGAGGAACACCGCCGTCATCGGCACGCCCTTGGGCCCGCCGTCGAACAGCACGGCGCCTTCGACGTCGGCCATCGCCATGCCCTGCGCCATCTCGACGGCGATCCGCGCCGCCGCCGTGCCGAGGTCGCGGCTGTCCTTCCAGACCGACACCGTCTGGGTGCCGAGGGCGATGCGGTTGAGGGCGGCGTGATCGCCGTCCTGACCCGAGACCGGCACCGAGCCGGCGAGCCCCTGGGCCGCGAGCGCGGCGATGGCGCCGCCGGCGGTGCCGTCGTTGGAGGCGACCACCGCGTCGACCTCGTTGCCGGTGGCGGTCAGGAACTGCTCCATGTTGCGCTGCGCGTTGGCCGGCAGCCAGGCGTCGGTGTAAGCCTCGCCGGCGTTGGTGATCGCGCCGCTCGCCAGCGCGTCCTCGAGCACCTCGAGCTGGCCCGAATGGAGGAAGTCCGCGTTGGGATCCGCCGCCGAGCCCTTGATGAAGACGTAGTTGCCCTCGGGCTGCTCGGCGAACACGGCGCGGGCCTGCATCCGGCCCACCTCCTTGTTGTCGAAGGTGAGGTAGAAGGCGTCCGGGTTCTCGATGAGCCGGTCGTAGCCGACAACGGGAATCCCCTCGTTGACGGCGCGCGTGACCGCCGGGCCGATGGCGTCGCTGTCCTGGGCGAGGATGATCAGCGCGTCGGCCCCTTGGGCGATCAGGCTCTCGACGTCGGTGAGCTGCTTGGCCGCGGACGACTGCGCGTCGGCCGAGATGTAGCGCGCGCCGAGACGCTCGAGCTCGGCCCTGATCGCCGCCTCGTCTGTCTGCCAGCGCTCCTCTTGGAAGTTGGACCACGACACGCCGACCGTCATGTCCTGGGCCCACGCGGCACTCGCCGCGACCACCATCAGCGCGCCCACCGCCGCGCCGCTGCAAAGCTTCATCGAAAGCCTCCCCTGGCCATTCGCGCCTGTCCGGCATTTCTCGTCACGACAACGAGGAGCCTTGTCGTGACGCTGCGCGGGCGCGGCGTCAACGGTTGTCGGCCCCCGGGCTATCATGTGGCCACGCGCTGGCACGCCGCGTCGCCATCGGGGCGATGGCGCGGCTGGCTCACGAGCGCGTCGGGGTCGGGGACGTAGCGCGCGTGCAAGGGCAGCAGAGCGGCGCCGAGGACCCGCGCCGGGCGACCCACGGAGCCGTTGACCACCGCGAAGCCCGCGAGGCCCTTGCGGTTGAAGCCGTCGAGCGCCTCGGCGAGCCGCGCCCGCAAGCGTTCCAGGAGCCACGGCGGCGCGACGCCGTCGAGCACGACGGCCTCGATCTCGACCACGCCCGCGGCAGCGACCGCGGCTCGCGCCAGCGCCGGCGCCGCGGTCGCCAGCCAGTGATCGGCGAGGTGCGCGACGTTCGGGGGCGGGTCGGGGGCGGCGAGGGCCGCGCGCGCGGCGATGCCCGCGGCTGCCAGCTGCCGCTCGAGGACGATCAGCGAGGCCTCGTGCAGCAGCTGGTGCGGCTTGCCGTCGGCACCGAGCGTCGCCATCGGCATCGAGCCGATCGCCGCGGCGTTGCCGCGCGGGCCGCGGTGCAGCCGACCGTCGAGGACGAGACCGCCGCCGACGAAGGTGCCGAGATAGACGTAGAGGGTGTTGGGGCGAACGGCGCCGCTGCCGAGCGCCATCTCGGCGGCGCACGCGGCCGTGGCATCGTTGTAGACGGAGGTGTCGATGCCGGTGGCTTCGCGAAGCGCGGCGGCGACGTCGATCTCGCGCCAGCCGTCGAGGGCGCCCGGCGCGAGGTCGAGTTCGCCCGCCCAGGCCGGCAGGTCGCCGGGCATGGCGACACCGAGGCCGCAGATCCGTTCCTCGACGGGGCAGGCCTGCAGCATCCGTCGGGCGCCCTCGCGGCCGAGCGGCAACACGATCTCCGGCAACGGCGCGTCATAGGTGGCCGCGAAGTCGGCGACGACGTTGCCGACAAAGTCGACGAGCACCGCCTCGACGCTGCGCCGCCCGATCTTCAAGCCGACCGAGAAAGCGCCTTGCGGGTTCAGCGCGATGGGCGTGAAGGGTTGGCCGACCTGACCGCGGACCTTGGGCTGCTTGCGGAGAAGGCGGTCGCCGATGAGCCCGTCGACGATGATCGACACGGCCTGAGCGCTGAGCCCCGTAGCGCGGGCGAGGTCCGCCTTGGACTGCGCGCCGTGCCGACGGATGGCACCGATGATGAGGCGCTCGTTGTAGGCTCGAAGCGCGCTGGTATCTCCGCCTCGCACGTCCCCTCCCGCATCCCGTGTGGGCGACGCTAGCCGGGGCGAGCCGAAAAGGCAAATTGCTTGAGTTATTGACCGGAGGTGCGGCCTGTGAGGAATTGACGGTGCCGTCGGCTGACCCTCGAGGCACGCCGACGAGCGTTGGGATCAGGAAGATCAACCATGCGCAACACCCGACTCTTGCTGTCGAGCGTGGTGCTCGCCGGCCTCGTCGCGCCGGGGATGGCGGCCGACACCATCGTCGGCCTCATCACCAAGATGGACACCAATCCCTTTTTCGTCGAGATGAAGGAGGGTGCCGCGGCCAAGGCGGAGTAACTCGGCGTCGAGCTCCGCAGCTTCGCCGGCAAGTACGACGGTGACAACGAGGCCCAGATCGAGGCCATCGAGAGCCTCGTCGCCGCCGGCGCCAAGGGCATCCTCATCACGCCGTCGGATCCCGCAGGCCTCGCCGACACGGTCGCGCGCGCCCGCGACGCCGGGGTGCCGGTCATCGCCCTCGACACGCCGTTCGATCCGATCGACGCGGCGGACGCGACCTTCGCCACCGACAACCGCCGAGCGGGGCTGCTGATCGGGCAATGGGCCGCGGCGACGATGGGCGACACGTCGGGCGCCAAGATCGCCACCCTCGACCTCACCCAGGCGCAGATCACCGTCGACGTGCTCAGGAACCAGGGGTTCGTGGAGGGCTTCGGCGTCGACGTCCAGGATCCGAACCGGATGTACGACGAGGACGATCCGCGCATCGTCGGCGGGGATACCACCCGTGGTGCCGAGGAGGGCGGGCGCACGGCGATG
>CAYZSE010000209.1:0-3698 GCA_964481035.1 uncultured Geminicoccaceae bacterium
GGCGGTCAGCCGGCGTCGGCGCCGGCGGGCCCGCTCATGTGCTTGGCGACGTAGGCGGGCTCGCCCATCCGCTCGAGCAGGTCGAGCTGGAGCTCGAGCCAGGCCTGGTGGCCCTCCTCGTCGATGGCGGTGCGCTCGAAGAGGGCGCGGCTGCCGAGATCGCCGACCTCGGCCGCGGCCATCGAGGCGCGGCTGTAGAAGGCGATGGCGCCCTTCTCCTCCTCGAGGTCGGCCTCGAACATCGCCTGCAAGGAGGCGGCGCGCTGGGGCGTCTTGGTCGCCTCGACCTCGGGATCGCCGTTCAAGAAGAGGATGCGCTCGAGGAAGGCGCCGGCGTGGCCGAGCTCCTCGTGCATCTCCTCGCGCATCTTGCCGGCGAGCTTGTCGAGGCCCCAGTCGTCGAGGACGTGGGCGTGCAGGAGGTACTGGTGGATGGCGGTCAGCTCCATCGACAGCGCCTGCTGCAGGTGGTCGAGGCTCTGGCTGCGGTCGGGCATCGGCGGCTCCTTTTCGGGGGTGCGGGTTCGCGGTGCGGTGAGCGGGCGCGGTGCGGCGGCGACGGTCGGCTGCCGCCGCCGCCCGCGGTCAGCGGAAGCGGGCGACCGCCTTGCGCATGGCCTCGGACATCTCGTCGAAGGCGCGCTCGGCGCCGGCCTTGAAGTCCTGCCAAGCGTCGTCGCCGGCGGCCCGCAGCTCCTCGAGCCGGGCGCGGGCCCGCTCGCGGCGCTCCTCGAGGGCGGCGATCTCCTTCTCGGCCTCGACCTCGGCGTCGGCCTCGGCGCCCTTGGCCTGCGCCTGCAGCTTCTCCATCTCCGCTTGCCATTCCTCCAGCTTCGCTTCGAGCTTCTGCTGGTAGGCTTGCTTCATGCTCATGGCCGGCTCCCCGGGCGTGATACGTGTCCGCTCGGGGAACGTTCGAGGACGGGGGCGGTTGCGCGACGAGAGATTGCGGCACCGCCAGGGCGCGGCGGGCTCAGACCAGTGCTGCGACGGCGAGGAGGCCGCCGGTGACGAGCGCGGTGTTCCAGGCGACCCCGGCGGCGGCAAAGACGTGGCCGGCCAGCGCCACGAGGCCGTCCTGGGCGTGCAGGCCCAAGACGAGGAGGATGATGGCGATGCCCGAGAGCGTGTTGCCGAAGGGGATCGGCAGGGTGACGACGAGGGCCGAGACGGCGGCGCTGACATAGGCGAGGCGCGCGCCGAGGCCGCGCACCAGCGCGGTGCAGCGCGGGCGCAGGCGGCGCTCGATACGGCGCAACAGCGGCACCCCGAAGCGCACGATGCGGCGCACGACCGCCTGCGGCAGCGGCCGCTCGGCGAGCCGGCGCGGCAGCGCCCGGGTGAGGCCGAGGACCAGCGGGGTCGCCACGGCGAGGCCGAGCGAGCCGAAGACGATGCCGATCGGCAGGCCCGGGATCGGCACGACCCCGGCGAGGCCGGCGACCAGCAACAGCAGCAGCGACGCCTTGCACGGCAGCCCCGCCTCGGCGACCTGGGCGAGGCCTGGCGCGGGCACGCGCGTGCGCCGCAGGCGCGACAGCGCGAGAGCCAGGGACGGCCGACGGGCGGGTCGAGACGGCATGAGAGTCGATACCTCGTGAACGACGTTATCGTCGCACGTCCGCACACCGCCGGCAAGGGCCGCGGCCCGCGGCGCGTACCCCTATGGCCGAAAGGTGGGGCCTCGAGACGGGGCCTGACGGTGGGGCCCCGAAGGAGGCCGCTCAGGCGAAGAGCGCCTCGACGTCGATCGCGGCCTCGGGCAGCGCCGCCGGCCGGAGGGTGCCGCGGGCGTGGCTCGCCGTCTCGCCCCAGCCGTCACCTCGCGGGCGGCGATGGACGTGGACGGCGCGGGCCCGGAGGTCGACCAGCCAGAATTCGGCGATGCCGGCGCGGACGTAGAGCGGGCCCTTGACGTCGCGGTCGAAGGCGAGCGACGCGCCGGCGACCTCGACCAGCAGCAGGACGTCCGCCGGCGTCGGGTGGGCGCGGCGGTAGCCGCCGGGGCGCGGGCACAGCAGCATGAGGTCCGGCTCGGGCTCGCTCGCGTCGTCGAGGCGGAGGGGGCTCTGCACGGCGACGATGGCGCGGCCGCGCAGCCCCTTGGGGTCGAGCCGCGCGTTGAGCTCGATGACGGTCTGGGCGTGGTCGCTGCCGATCGGCGCCATGTCGACGATCTCCCCCGCGATCAGCTCGACGCGGGCGCCCTCGGCGAGGATGCCCGCCGCGGCCATGCGGTGGTAGGCGTCGACGTCGAAGCGATGGCGGCGGGGGGCGGCGAGCTCGTCCATGGGTGTCTCCGGGGCGATCTCCGAGCGGCGAGCCCGCATCCTAACGCCTGAGGCGGCGTGGCGGAACCGCCGGCGCCCCGGCTCCGCCTTCAGGTGCCGGGGGTCCAGGCCTCGTAGTCGCCGGTCGCGTGGTGGCGCTTGCCGCCGCGCTTGGGGTGGCCGGCCGGGACGTAGGCCTCGGCGGTGCCCGACAGGTTGGGGATGTGCTCGCGCTCCCAGCGCGGCGCCGGCAGGGGCTTTTCCGACGGTGCGAAACGCAGCCGGCGGTGCAGCCACCCGGCCCAGCCGGGAGGCACGGCCGAGCTGTCGGGCTCGATGTCGGCGGCGTAGACGACCCAGCGGCGCTCCCGGCGCCAATCCTTGGCGCCGCGCTCGCGGTAGTAGGTGTTGCCGTACTCGTCGGCGCCGACGCGCTCGCCGTGCCGGCGGGTGAAGATGAACGTCCCCAGGCGGTTGAAGCTCAGCCAACGCAGCATCGTCTGCCGTCTCCTCGATGCGCCCGCCGGCGCGCGGTGCCGGCTGCAAGTCCTTCGAATGCGCGCGCGGACTATGGGCGTCGGGCCCGCCCCGGTCCAGCGGCCGTTGGTCGGGGGCGCCCGCGACGATCCGCCCGATCCAGCGCTGGAGTTCCCCCTCCACTCCGGCGGGGTGGAGGAAAGGCGCCGGGAAAACTTGGGGATAACTTGGGAATGTCGGGGGAGGGCGGGTGCACCGCCTCAACATCGGGGGTCGGGCGTGGTAGCTTACGCCCGGTCTTCACGGAAGCTTGTCCACAAGATTTGGGGCTCGCGACCGTCACGGAGGCTAGATGTTGGGGCGCGGATGGGTTTGAGTGGGGGTGTTGGGGCGGTCCGGCGCGGTCGGCCGGCCGGTTTTTCCCAGCTTGTGGATAACAAGGGACGAAACGGGGCTCTCCAGCGAACTCAGCGAGGCTGAGGCGCGGGAAGCGGGCGGCAGGTCCGGGGCATCGACGCGGGAACCCAGAGATTGCGGAGCGTGCAGGAATGAAGATCGAGCGACGTTTCACCGAGCAGGGTCGCGACGCCTATGCCGGGATCGCCTTCAGGGACGCGGTGAGCGAGATCCGCAACCCGGACGGGTCGATCGTCTTCCGGCTCGACGGCATGGAGGCGCCCGAGGCGTGGTCGCAGGTGGCGGTCGACGTGCTCGCGCAGAAGTACTTCAGGAAGGCCGGCGTGCCGCAGCGGCTCAAGCGCCGGCCGGAGACGGGCGTGCCCGAGTGGCTGCAACGCGGCGTCGCCGACACGGACGCCCTCGCCGAGCTGGCCGAGGACGCGCGGCTGGGCTCCGAGCGGTCGGCCAAGCAGGTGTTCGACCGGCTCGCCGGGACCTGGACCTACTGGGGCTGGAAGGGCGGCTATTTCGACGGCGAGGAGGACGCGCGCG
>CAYZSE010000210.1:0-3678 GCA_964481035.1 uncultured Geminicoccaceae bacterium
TACTACGAGCTCGGCTGGGGCGGCTGGTGGTTCTGGGATCCGGTCGAGAACGCGTCCTTCATGCCCTGGCTCGTCGGCACGGCGCTGCTGCACTCGCTGATCGTCGTCGAGAAGCGCGACAGCCTGAAGAGCTGGACCATCCTGCTCGCCATCTTGACCTTCGGCTTCAGCCTCCTGGGCACCTTCCTCGTCCGCTCGGGCGTGCTGACGTCGGTGCACGCCTTCGCGACCGATCCCGATCGCGGCGTATTCATCCTCTTGATCCTGCTGGTCTCGCTGGCGGCACCGCTGCTGCTCTTCGCCTGGCGCGCGCCGCACCTGCGCGCCGGCGGGGTGTTCCAGCCGATCTCGCGCGAGGGCGCGCTCATCGTTAACAACCTCCTGCTCGCGACGGCGACGGCGACCGTGCTCCTGGGCACGCTCTACCCGCTCTTCTTGGAGGTCCTGGCCGACGAGAAGATCTCGGTCGGCCCGCCCTACTTCAATGCCACGTTCGTTCCGTTGATGATCCCGCTGCTCTTCGCCGTGCCGATCGGCACCGTGCTGGCGTGGAAGCGGGGCGACCTGCGCCGCGTGTTGAGATCGATGGCCATGGCCGCCGTCGCCGCCGTCGTTCTGGCCGCCTGGGCGGCGTGGACCGACCCGCGCAGCACCGCCGTGACGGCGCTCGGCTTCGGGCTCGCCGGCTGGCTCGTCGGCGGCGCACTCGTCGATCTCGCCCAGCGCGCCGGCTTGGGCAAGCGCGACCTCGCCGCGAGCTGGCAGCGGCTCAAAGGGCTGCCCCGCTCGGCTTTCGCCAGCGCGTTGGCGCACGTCGGCCTCGCCGTCACGGTGATCGGCATCACCGGCACATCGGCCTGGCGGAGCGAGGTCATCACCTCCATGAACGTCGGCGAGACGCGCGCGCTCGCCCACTACGAGGTCGAGCTCACTGCGGTCGACCGGGTCCAGGGTCCCAACTACATCGCCGACCGCGGCACCTTCACGGTCACCGCCGGCGGCCGCGAGGTCGCCGCGCTCGCGAGCGAGCGGCGCCAGTACCTGGTGGAGCGGCAATCGACCACCGAGGCGGGCATCGACACGGGCCTCCTGCGCGACGTCTACGTCGTGCTCGGCGATCCGACGCCCGATGGCCAATGGACCGCGCGGCTCTACCACAACCCGCTGGTGCTGTGGATCTGGGGGGGCACGGTCTTCATGGCGCTGGCTGCGGCGGTCTCCTTGAGCGACCGCCGCTATCGGGTCGGCGCGCCCCAGCCCAAGGCCGCAGCCCCGGCGGCGTCAGCTCCGGCGCCCGCCGTGGGGAGCTGAGCCCGTGCGCCGCCTGCTCTTCATCCTGCCGGTCGTCGTCGTCGTCGCGGTGGCCGTCGTGCTCGCCTTCGGGCTCACCCGCGATGCCAGCGAGCTGCCCTCGGCGCTCATCGACCAGCCGGTGCCGGCCATGGACCTCGCGCCCGTGCCGGGCCTCGCGCAACCCGGGCTGGAATCCGGGGACTTCGGCGGCGAGGTGGCGCTCCTCAACATCTTCGCGAGCTGGTGCGCGCCGTGCCGCATCGAGCATCCGGTGCTGACCCGGCTCGCCGAGCGCCACGACGTGCCGCTCTACGGCATCAACTACAAGGATCGCCCCAAGGACGCGGCGGCGTGGCTGGCCGAGCTCGGCAACCCCTATGACCGCATCGGCCGGGACGAGGAAGGCCGCAGCGGGATCGAGCTCGGCGTCTACGGTGTGCCCGAGACCTTCGTCATCGACACCGCGGGACGCATCCGCTACCGCCACGCCGGCCCGGTCATGCCGCGCGACGTCGACGAGGTGCTGCTCCCGCTGATCGAGGAGCTCCGCAAATGAGACGCTGGCTCGCCATCCTGGCTCTTCTCCTGCTGACGGCACCCCCGGTGCTCGCCATCACCTCGCCGAACGAGCGGCTCGACGATCCGGCGCTCGAGGCGAGGGCGCGCGATGTGAGCAAGCAGCTTCGCTGCGTCGTCTGCCAGAACCAGTCGATCGACGACAGCAACGCACCGCTCGCGCGCGATCTGCGCGTGCTGGTCCGCGAGCGGATCCTGGCGGGGGACACCGACCGCGAGTTGATGAGCTACGTGACCGCGCGCTACGGCGACTTCGTTCTGTTGAAGCCGCCGGTGCGCTCGTCGACGTGGCTTCTCTGGTACGGCCCGCTGGTCGTGGTGCTCGCGGGCGGGCTCGGGATCGCGTTGTGGATGCGCCGCCAGCGCCGGGGGCGGGTTCTCGAGCCGCTGTCGGCCGAGGAGAGCGCCGAGATCGCCCGGCTGCTCGAGGAGAGGTCGTGAGCGTCGCCGCCTTTTGGACGGTCGCTGCCTTCGTCACCGCGGCGACGATGATCGGCATGGCCTGGCCGCTCGTCCGTCCGCGCGCCGGCCGTGATCCCCGCGAGCACGCGCTCGCCGTCTATCG
The DNA here is from genome assembly GCA_964481035.1 of uncultured Geminicoccaceae bacterium. Taxonomy (GTDB): domain Bacteria; phylum Pseudomonadota; class Alphaproteobacteria; order Geminicoccales; family Geminicoccaceae; genus JAAAPF01. The sequence goes on from CAYZSE010000210.1 coordinate 2,435, forward strand.
CGACCAGCTGGGAGAGGTCGATCGCGACCGCACGCGCGGACTCATCGACGACGAGCAGGCGGCCGCCGCCAGGCTCGAAATTCAAAGGCGGATGCTGAGCGTCGCCAAGGCGCCGCCGGCCGCCCCGGGCGGCGCGCGCCGGCGTCCGCTGGTCGCGCTCGTCCTCGCCACCGCCATCGGGCTCGGCTCGCTCGGGCTCTACGCGGCGATCGGCAGCCCGGGCACGCCCGACCAGCCGCTCGCCGCGCGCGACCACGACGAGCTCCGCGAGGAACGCGAGCGCCGCGCCCGCCAGCTCGCCGAGCTGGAGAAGCGCGCCGCCAACGACCCACCCCGATCCGCCGAGTTCTGGTTCGCCTTCGGCCGCTTGCGCGCCGATCTGCTCGGTCCGCCCCAGGCGATCCAGGCCTTTCGCGAGGGCCTCGCCCGGCATCCCGACGACGCCGCCCTGCTCGCCGGGCTGGGCGAGATGCTGGTCGAGCAGGCCGGAGGAACGGTGACGCCGGCGGCGCGCGAGGTCTTCACCGCCGCGCTCGCCCGCGAGCCGCACCAATCTCAGGCGCTCTATTTTCTGGGGATGGCGGCAGCCCAGGAGGGCGACGACGAGACGGCGCTCGCGCGCTGGGGCGAGCTCTTGACGACGAGCCCGGCCGACGCGCCGTGGCGGGCAGCGGTCGAGACGCAGTTCCGCGAGGTGGCCGAACGCCAGGGTGCGGATGCGGACGCGCTCTTGGCGCAGGCACCCGGGACGGCGCCCGCCGCGCCGGCGATGGCGGCGGACATGTCGGACGCCGAGCGCGAGGCGATGATCCGCTCGATGGTCGATGGCCTGGCCGCTCGGCTGGAGGACGACCCCGACGACCTGGACGGCTGGCTCCGCCTCGGCCGCTCGCGCCTCGTGCTGGGCGAGGCGGAGCGAGCCGCCGCGGCGTTCGTCCGCGCGCGGGCGCTCGCGCCCGACAATGTCGATGCTCTCATGGGCGAAGCTCAGGCCCGCCTCGCCGCCGCCGAGCGGATCGAGGGTGTTCCGATGGTCTCCGAGGAACTGGTCGCGCTGCTCGCGGAGATGGCGCGGGTCCAGCCGGAGAACCCGCAGCCGCACTGGTATCTCGGCCTGCACGCCTTGCAGCAAGGCGAGATCGACACGGCCCGCTCCGCGTGGCAGCGCGTGTTGAGCCTGCTCGGCCCCGACAACCCCAGCTACGCCGCCGTCAAGGAACAGATCGACGCCTTGCCCGCCGGCG
>CAYZSE010000211.1:0-3657 GCA_964481035.1 uncultured Geminicoccaceae bacterium
ACTCACGACCCCAACCTTGGCAAGGTTGTGCTCTACCCCTGAGCTACGCCCGCTCATCCCGCCAAGCGAACCTGTGGGTTAGGCGATGCATCGGGCGCTGGCAAGAGGGAAAGCGGGATCTCGGCGAGCCGTTGATCACCCGACATGGGGTGGCGGTCGCGCCTTGAGTGAATGCGCAGACACGGCAACGCGCCGGGCGAGCCGCCACTGATCCGGCCCTTGTAAGGCCGGGCCCGACCGACCAATTTAGGGCGGCTCGAAACGGCGGGCAGCGACGGCACCACGGGGATCGGTCATGGCACTCTTCGGCACGACGGGACAACCGACGGCGACACCGACCGGCGACGAGGTGGTCAAGGACGGCTCGATCGCGACGTTCGCCCGGGACGTAATCGAGGCCTCGCAGACCGTGCCGGTGCTCGTCGACTTCTGGGCACCGTGGTGCGGCCCCTGTCGCCAGCTCACGCCGGTGCTGGAGAAGGTCGTGCGCGGCACCAAGGGCAAGGTGCGGCTCGTCAAGATCAACATCGACGAGAACCCCGAACTCGCCCAGCAGCTGCGAATTCAGTCGGTGCCGACGGTCTACGCCTTTCTGCAGGGTCAGCCGGTCACAGGCTTTGCCGGCGCCCAGCCCGAAAGCCAAATCAAGGCTCTGGTCGACAAGCTCGCCGGCGCTGCCGACGGCGTCGCCGCGGACGAGGCCCCCGACGCGCTCGAGCAGGCGCAGATGCTCATGGACGAGGGCGATTTTCAGACCGCGGCCGAAGTCTACAGCGCGCTCTTGCAAGAGGAGCCGGAGAAGCCCGAGCTCATCGGCGGCCTCGTCCGCGCGCTCCTCGGGCTCGGGCGGACCGACGACGCCAAGAAGGTGCTGGAGGAGGCACCCGCTGCCCACAGCCAGCACGCCGAGATCACCGGCGCGAAGGCGGCGCTGGCGCTGGCCGAGACCGCCGGCGCCGTCCGCGACACCGCGACGCTGGAGGCGCTTCTCGCCAGGGACGAGAACGCCCACGAGGCGCGTCTGGAGCTGGCCAACGCGCTGTTCCTCAAAGGCCAGCCCGACGCGGCGATCGACCACCTCTTGCTTATCGTCGAGCGCGATCGAGATTGGAACGAGCAGGCGGCGCGCAAGCAGCTCCTGACCTTCTTCGAGGCGCTGGGCCACACGCATCCCTTGACCGTGCAAGGGCGGCGAAAACTCTCTTCTCTGTTGTTCTCCTGATGGTGCCTGACAGCTTGCCGCAACGGTTTCCAGTCTTCCCGCTCAGCGGCGCCTTGCTGTTGCCCCGCGGCAACCTGCCGCTCAACATCTTCGAGCCGCGCTACCTGCAGATGACCCGTGACGCCATGCAGACCGATCGGGTCATCGGCATGGTGCAGCCCCGCGAAGGCGAGCGTGGGGGTGACGAGCCGCCGATCTATGAGACGGGGTGTGCGGGCCGCATCACGAGCTTCGAGGAAGCCGACGACGGCCGCTATCTCATTACGCTCACCGGGGTGAACCGCTTCGACGTCGTCGAGGAGCTGGTCACCGTCACGCCCTATCGCCAGGTGGTTGCGTCCTTCGATCGCTGGGCCGGCGATCAGCAGCCGATTCCCGCCGATACCGCGCGACGGTCGACGTTGATGCAGGCGATGCGCGGCTACTTCGATCGGCAGCGGATCGAGATCGACTGGAACGCCGTGGACCAGGCACCGTTCGACGGCCTCTTGACCTCGCTCGCGATGATCTGCCCGTTCGCGCCGAGCGAGAAGCAGGCGCTGTTGGAGGCGCCCGATCAAAACCACCGTCTCGACACGCTCATCACGCTGATGAAAATGCAGAGCTTCGCCGCCGAGGAGCAGCCGAAGCTTCGCCACTGAGGCCCGGACCATGACCGACATTGAGAGCGCCGCCGTCGACCCGAAGCTGCTCGATCTTCTGGTGTGCCCACTCACCAAGCAGACCCTGCGCTACGATCGCGGCCGTCAGGAGCTCGTCAGCGAGGCGGCGGGCCTCGCCTACCCCATCCGCGACGGCATCCCCATCATGCTCGTCGACGAGGCGCGCGAGTTGGGCCAGGACGAGGCCATCCCCGATCAGCTCAAGGCCGACCCCGAGGAATGAGCGAACCGTCCCATCCCTGGCCGACCGAGCTGCGCCTGGTCCGCGCCGAGCGTCGTCTCGAGGTCGATTTCGACGACGGCTTCACCGCCTCGCTGCCGGCGGAGCTCCTGCGGGTCGAGAGCCCGTCGGCCGAGGTCCAAGGGCACGGCGGCGACCAGAAGCGCATCGTGCCGGGCAAGCGCCAGGTCGCCATCATCGGCGTCGAGCCGGTCGGCAACTACGCCGTGCGCCTCCGCTTCGACGACGGTCACGATACCGGCATCTTCACCTGGCGCTACCTCCGCGAGCTGGCCGACGACCAGGAGCAGATCTTCCAGCGCTATCTCGACGGGCTCGCCGGCAAGGGTCTCCTCCGCGACGCCTGACGGCGCGGCCGCCGGGCCCCTTCGCTGCTTCGACTTGCCCTCGATGGGCGCGCGCATCTAACACGCTCGCCATGCGCGCTCGCTTGCCCCTCGGCGTCCGGCCGTGAGCGCCGCCGCCGAGCCCGGGGCGTGGCGGCGCCTCGCCATCCCGCTGGCGGTGACGCTGCTCGTCCAGATCTGCCAGAACGTCTCGCTCTTGAGCGTCGCCGTTCTCGCACCGGTCATCGCCCCGGATCTCGACGTGCCGGTCGCCTGGAGCGGTTACTTCATCGCCATCGCCTACGCCTCGGCGGCGCTGACCAGCAGCCAGGCGCGGCGCCTGCTCGCCCCCATCGGGCCGATGACCGGCAGCCTGGTGGCGCTCGCGGCCACCCTGCTGGCGCTTCTCGCCGCCACCACGGCGAGCGTGGCGGGCTTTGCGCTCGCCGCCCTCGCGCTCGGCTTCGCCTACGGGCTGACCACGCCGACGAGCTCGGAAATTCTCGTCGCCACGACCCCGCCCGCGCTCTACGGCCGGGTTTTCTCGATCAAGCAGGCCGCCGTGCCTGCCGGCGGCTCTCTCGCCGGCGTGATCGCCCCGGTGCTGGCGGCGCTCTGGGGCTGGCAAGGCGCGCTCGCGGCGCTCGGCGCTCTCGTGGCGCTGCTCATGCTTCTCCTCTGGCCGCTTCGGACCTCGCTCGACGCGGCCCGAATCGGCCGCTCGCTCGCCCCCAAGGCGCCGCTCGCGCTGATCCTCGAGCGGCCGCGCCTGCGCCGGCTGGCGCTCGCGGGCTTCGGTCTCGCCGGGGTGCAGCTCTCGGTCAGCACCTTCTTCACCGCCTATCTGGTCGAGGTCATCGGCCTCTCGCTGGTCACCGCCGGGCTGGTCTTCGGCCTCCTGCAGGCAATGGGGGTGCCGGCACGGGTGCTCTGGGGCTGGCTCGCCGACCGCGCCTTCGGCCTCCAGCGGGCGCTCGCCTGGCTCGCGGGCTCGACCACGTTGGGCCTCGCGGTCCTGGCCCTCGCCGGCCCCGGCTGGCCCTTGGCCGCCTTCGCCGCGCTCGGCATCTATCTGGGGCTCACCGTCATGGCCTGGACCGGGCTCTTCATCGCCGCCGCCGTGGCCGCGGTGCCCGAGGAGGCGAGCGCGGTCTCGGCCGGGGCGATGATCTTCACCTTCGCGGGCGTCATGGTCGTGCCGCCGCT
>CAYZSE010000212.1:0-3621 GCA_964481035.1 uncultured Geminicoccaceae bacterium
TTCCGCGAGCCGGTCGCGGGCCGTTACTTCGACAACGTGTCGCCGGTGACGGGGCGGCCGTTCTGCGAGATCGCGCGGTCCGACGCCGACGACGTCGAGCTCGCCCTCGACGCCGCGCACGCCGCCAAGGCGGCCTGGGGCCGGACCTCGCCGGCCGAGCGGGCCGGCGTCTTGAACGCCATCGCGCAGCGCATGGAGGACAACCTCGAGCTCCTGGCGACCGCCGAGACCTGGGACAACGGCAAGCCGATCCGCGAGAGCACCGCCGCCGACGTCCCGCTCGCCATCGATCATTTCCGCTACTTCGCGAGCTGCATCCGCGCCCAGGAAGGCGCGCTCAGCCAGATCGACGCCGACACCGTGGCCTACCATTTCCACGAGCCCTTGGGCGTGGTGGGCCAGATCATCCCGTGGAACTTCCCGCTGTTGATGGCGACGTGGAAGCTCGCGCCGGCGCTGGCGGCGGGCAACTGCGTGGTCCTCAAGCCGGCCGAGCAGACGCCGGCCTCGATCCTGGTCTGGGCCGAGCTGGTCGGCGATCTCCTGCCGCCGGGCGTGTTGAACATCGTCAACGGCTTCGGTCTCGAGGCCGGCAAGCCGCTGGCGCGCTCCAAGCGCATCGCCAAGGTCGCGTTCACCGGCGAGACCACGACCGGGCGGCTGATCATGCAGTACGCCTCGGAGAACCTGATCCCGGTCACCCTCGAGCTCGGCGGCAAGTCGCCCAACATCTTCTTCGAGGACGTGGCCGCGGCCGACGACGCCTTCTTCGACAAGGCGATCGAGGGCTTCGTCCTCTTCGCCCTCAACCAAGGCGAGGTCTGCACCTGCCCGAGCCGGGCGCTGGTCCAGGAGAGCGTCTACGAGCGCTTCATGGAACGCGCGCTCGAGCGCGTCGCAGCGATCAAGCAGGGCGATCCGCGCGATCCGGCGACGATGATCGGCGCCCAGGCCTCGCTCGAGCAGAAGGAGAAGATCCTCTCCTATCTCGACATCGGCCGCCAGGAGGGTGCCGAGGTGCTCGCCGGCGGCGGCGAGGCCAGGTTCGAGGGCGATCTCGCCGAAGGCTTCTACGTCCAGCCGACGGTTCTCAAGGGCCACAACAAGATGCGGGTGTTCCAGGAGGAGATCTTCGGTCCGGTGGTGTCGGTGACCACCTTCAAGGACGCCGACGAGGCGCTCGCCATCGCCAACGACACCCTCTACGGCCTCGGTGCGGGGGTGTGGAGCCGCGACGCCAACACCTGCTACCGCTTCGGCCGCGAGATCCAGGCGGGACGGGTCTGGGTCAACTGCTACCACGCCTATCCGGCGCACGCCGCCTTCGGCGGCTACAAGGACTCGGGCATCGGCCGCGAGACCCATCGCATGATGCTCGACCACTACCAGCAGACCAAGAACGTGCTGGTGAGCTACAGCCCCAACGCGCTCGGCTTCTTCTGAGCCGGGCCGGCCGATCGTTGCGACCGGGACCCGTGGGGTCCCGGCTCGTCCCCCGCCGACCGCTGGTCCCACCAGTCGAGGACGCCTCATGACGGCGAGCGCGACCGACCCTGCGCGCGTCACCGCCACCGCGGCGGCGCGCGTCTTCATCGCCGAGATCCGGCGCGAGCATCCGGACATCCTGTTCCACCAGTCCGGCGGCTGCTGCGACGGCTCCTCGCCGATGTGCTACCCGGCGGACGATTTCGCCATCGGCGCCGGGGACGTGCGGCTGGGCGACATCGACGGCGTGCCGGTCTATATCGGCGGCGGCCAGTTCGAGCGCTGGCGCCACACCCAGCTCATCCTCGACGTGGTGCCCGGCCGCGGCGGCATGTTCTCCCTCGACAACGGCCGCGAGCGCCGGTTCTTCACCCGCTCGCGCGTCTTCGACGAGGACGAGCTGGCGCGGCTCGCCGAGACCGAGGTGGTGGACCCTGCCGCCTCTTGAGCCGCGCCCGAGCAGCGCTTTGCCCAGGTGAATCACATTTCAGCCGAAGAGGTATCGCGATGGCCAAGATGAAAGCCGCCGTGGTCACCGAGCTCGGCGACCCGCTCGACGTCCGCGAGGAAACCGTGAAGGCGGTCCTCGATGACCGTATCCTCGTTCACGTCCGCGCCTCGGGCGTGTGCCGTACCGATCTCCACGCCGCCCACGGCGACTGGCCGGTGCAGCCGAAGCTACCGTTCATCCCCGGTCACGAGGGGGTCGGCGAGGTCGCCCAGGTCGGCCGCAACGTGCGCGGCATCAAGAGGGGTGATCGGGTCGGCGTGCCCTGGCTGCACACCGCCTGCGGACGCTGCGAGCACTGCCTGGTGGGCTGGGAGACGCTCTGCGAGCAGCGGCAGAGCACCGGCTAAAGCGTCGATGGCGGCTTCGCCGAGTCCGTCGTCGCCGACCCGGACTATGTCGGCCATCTGCCGCAGGGCCTGGATTACGGCCCCGCCGCCCCGATCCTCTGGCCGACGTCACGGTCTACAAGGGTCTCAAGCAGACCGACACCAAGCCCGGCGACTGGGTGCTGATCTCCGGCATCGGCGGACTCGGCGATCTCGCGGTGCCGTACGCCAAGGCGATGGGCCGCCGCGTGGCCGCCGTCGACATCGCCGATGACAAGCTGGAGCTCGCGCGCAACCTCGGCGCCGACGCCGTCTTCAACGCTGCCGCGGGCGACGCCGCGGCCGAGGTGCAGTCGCAGCTCGGCGGGGTTCAGGGAGCGGTCATCACCGCGGTCAGCACCAAGGCCTTCGAGCAGGCGCTGGCGATGATGCGCCGCGGCGGAACGATGGTCTTGAACGGCCTGCCGCCGGGCAGCTTCCCCCTGCCGATCTTCGAGGTCGTCCTCAAGGGCCTCACCGTGCGGGGCTCGATCGTCGGCACCCGCCTCGACCTCAGCGAAGCCCTCGCCTTCGCCGCCGACCACGCGGTCGAGACCCATTTCCACTGGGACACGCTGGACAATATCAACGGCATCTTCCAGCGCATGCAGGACAACAAGATCGACGGCCGCATCGTCATGACGCTCTGATCGGGGCCGCCGCCGTCGGGCGGTGGGCCGCGTCTCAGCCGCGGCCGGCGAACACGCGCCGCGCGAATTGGGGATAGGCTTCCCGCAGCATCGGCTCGACGTGCGTCGCGACCAGGTGCCGCGTCGCCTCGTCGAGCGGCGGCCACGGCGGAACGTCCGCAGGCACGGCGAACGCGAAGCCGGTGGCGGCGGCGATGGCCTCGATCGTCGCCTCGGGCGCGCGCTGGACGAGCCGAAAGCGCCCGGGGCCGCGGTCGAAGGCGAAGAGCGCCTTGCCCGTCAAGAGATGGCTCGGCCCGCCTGGGCGGAAGACGCCGGGCGGGCTCGTGCCCGGCGCGCTCACGAAGTCGACCCGCTCGACCAGCGCCCGCGGGGTATGCTCCTCGCGATAGAGGATCACCCGCGGCACGACGAAGTAGAGATGAGCCGAGCCGAAGGAGCCGGCAAAGCGCTTGTCGAGCCGCGGGTAGGTACCGGTGCCGACGAGGTTGATGTTGGCACGCCCGTCGATCTGCACCCCGCCGAGGAAGAAGACGTCGATCCGCCCTTGGCCGGCGAGGTCGAACAGCTCACGCGAGCCGTCGGTGAAGCTGTTGTGCCGCCTGTCGTG
>CAYZSE010000213.1:0-1553 GCA_964481035.1 uncultured Geminicoccaceae bacterium
GTGTCCTCGAGGAGGCGGGCGTTGCGGAGGTTGGCCTTGAAGCCGATGTCCAAGAGGTCGCCGGCGAAGGGGACGAGGCCGATCGCCCAGTCGATGCCGATGTTGGCGAGCATCCGGCCGACGACCTCGGGCGGCGCCTCGCAGCGGCGCGCCTCGACGACGACGTAGGCCGCGGCCGCCGCCGTCAGCGTGTCGCCGACGACGGGGACGAGGCCGATCAGGCTGTCGGCGCCGATGCGCAGCGGGATCAGCGGCAGCTCGAACTGCGCGTCGAGGGTGTGGGCGAGCCCGCGCACCCGGCGCAGGCGCCGCCGCTCGGCCGGCGGCAGGCGGGCGTCGAGGGCGTCGGGGTCGCTCGGGGCAGGGTCCATCGGCCGGCGCGGCTCCTCTGGGGCACGGTCGCCCGGCATATGGGCCCGGCGCTCGCGTCATCCAGGGGGCCGGCAGCGAGAGGTGGCGGCCAGGGGGCGCGGCGGGGTTGCGCCCGCCGGCGTTGACACGGGCGCCCTGGCGGTGTCGTGTCGCCCTTTCCCTGGCACCACCCCCGCCGAGGCTGCGATGCGCAACGAGGCCGTCCCGGCCGTCATGCCCAACTACAACCGGCTCGACGTCGCCTTCGCCCGCGGCCGCGGCGTCGAGCTCTGGGCCGAGGACGGCCGGCGCTACCTCGACTTCGCCGCCGGCATCGCCGTGGTCGGCCTCGGCCACTGCCACCCGCACGTCACCCGGGCCTTGACCGCCCAGGCCGAGCAGCTCTGGCACACCTCCAACCTCTACCGCATCGGCGCGCTCGAGCGGCTGTCCGAGCGGCTGGTGGCGCACAGCTTCGCCGAGACCGTACTCCTTGCCAACTCCGGCGCCGAGGCCATCGAGGGCTGCATCAAGCTCGCGAGGCGGCACTTCTGGGCCCGGGGCGAGCCCGAGCGGCACCGCATCGTCACCTTCGCGGGCGCCTTTCATGGCCGGACCATGGCCGCGATCTCCGCCGCCGGCGGGAGCAAGCTGACCGACGGCTTCGCGCCGCTCCTGGACGGCTTCGACAGCGTGCCCTGGGGCGATCACGCAGCACTGCACGCCGCGATCACGCCCGCGACCTGTGCGGTCCTGATCGAGCCGATCCAGGGCGAGGGCGGCATCCGCCCGGTGCCGCCCCAGTGCCTGCGGGGCCTGCGCGATCTGTGTGACGAGCACGGCCTCTTGTTGATCTTCGACGAGGTGCAGACCGGCATCGGGCGGACCGGCACGCTCTTCGCCCACGAGGAGGCGGGGATCGCGCCCGACGTGATGGCGATCGCCAAGGGGATCGGCAACGGCTTTCCGGTGGGCGCCGTGCTGGCGACGGCGGAGGCCGCCGCGGGCCTCACCCCCGGCAGCCACGGCAGCACCTATGGCGGCAACCCGCTGGCTGCGACCGTCGCCGACGCCGTCCTCGACGTCGTGCTCGAGGACGGCTTTCTCGAGCGGGTCCGCGCCGCCGGGGCGCGGCTGACGGCCGGGCTCGAGGCGCTCGCAGGGATGCATCCCGAGGTGATCCGCGGCGTGCGCGGGCGGGG
>CAYZSE010000213.1:1653-3560 GCA_964481035.1 uncultured Geminicoccaceae bacterium
GTCGAGCCCGCCGCCTTCGCCCGCGCCTGCCTCGCCGCCGGGCTCCTGCTCGTGCCGGCCGCCGGCAACGTCGTCCGCCTGCTGCCGCCGCTGGTCGTCGGCGACGGCGAGATCGACGAGGCGCTCGCCATCCTCGACAAGGTCGCCAGGGAGTGGAGCCGGTGACGATCAAGCATTTTCTCGACCTCGACGCCCTCGATCGGGCGACGCTCACGGACATCCTCGCCCGCGCCCGCGCGCTCAAGGCCGAGCCGCGGCCGCTGCTCGCGGGCCGCGAGCTGGCGATGATCTTCGAGAAGAACTCGACGCGGACGCGGGTCTCCTTCGAGGTGGCGATGCGCCAGCTCGGCGGCAACGCCGTGGTGCTCACCACCGGCGACATGCAGCTCGGCCGCGGCGAGAGCTACGCCGACACCGCCCGGGTGCTGGCGCGCTACGTCGATGCGATCATGCTGCGCACCACCAGCCACGGCAAACTCCTGGCCATCGCCGAGCCCAGCACGGTGCCGGTCATCAACGGCCTCACCGACCGCTCGCACCCCTGCCAGATCATGGCCGACGTCATGACCTTCGAGGAGAAGAAGGGGCCGATCGGCGGCGCCAAGGTCGCCTGGGTCGGCGACGCCAACAACGTCGCCGCCTCGTGGATCCACGCCGCCGAGCGCTTCGGCTTCGATCTGCACATCGCCTGCCCCAAGGACCTCGCCCCGGACCCGACCCTGGTCGAGTGGGCGGGGGCGCGGCTGACGGTGACGCGCGACCCCGTCGAGGCGGTCGCCGGCGCCGATGCGGTCGTCACCGACACCTGGGTGTCGATGGGCCAGAAGGACGGCGAGGCGCGGGCGCGCGCCCTTTCCGCCTACCAGGTCAACGCCGAGCTCATGGCCAGGGCGGCCAAGGACGCTATCTTCATGCACTGTCTGCCGGCGCACCGCGGCCAGGAGGTCACCGACGCGGTCATGGACGGGCCGCGGTCCGTGGTGTTCGACGAGGCGGAGAACCGGCTGCACGTGCAGAAGGGGATCCTCGCATGGTGTTTGAGCTGACCGACCAGCTCCTCCCGTTCCAGCTCGAGCGCTCGGGGCTCAGGGGCCGCCTGGTGCGGCTCGGGCCCGTGGTCGACACGATCATCGCCCGCCACGACTACCCGCCGCAGGTGGCCGAGCTGGTGGGCGAGTTCGTCGTCCTCGGCGCGACGCTCGCCGGCGGGCTCAAGTTCGCCGGCAGCTTCTCGCTCCAGGCCAAGGGCGACGGTCCGGTGCCGACGATCCTCGCCGACGTCACCAACGAGGGTGCCATCCGCGCCTACGCCGAGACCCGGCCCGGCGCCGCGGCGGCGGAGGGTCGGCTCGACGCGCTGATGGGCACGGGCTACCTCGCCGTCACCGTCGACCAGTCGGCGGTCGGCGGGCAGAGCTATCAGGGCATCGTCGAGCTCGAGGGCCAAAGCCTCGCCGACTGCATGCTGACCTATTTCCGCCGCTCGGAGCAGGTGCCGACGGGGATGCGCGTCGCCGTCGCGCGCACCGAGAGCGGCTGGAAGGGCGGGGCCCTGGTCATCCAGAAGCTGCCCGAGGCCAACCCGCACTCGAGCGAGGCCCAGGACGCGCACGAGGACTGGCAGCGGACGATGCTGCTCTTGGCCACACTGACCGAGGCGGAGCTGGCCGACCCGGCGCTCTCCGACGAGGGGCTGCTCTATCGCCTCTTCCACGAGGAAGGGGTGCGCGTCTTTCCCCGCCACGACCTCGCCGTCGGCTGCCGCTGCTCCAAGGCCCGTATCGACAAGATGCTCGAGACCTTCTCCGCCGCCGACCTCGACGACATGGCCGACGACGCGACGAACGAGATCGGCGTCACCTGCCACTGGTGCAACAAGACCTTCACCGTCGACCGTGACGAGGTCG
>CAYZSE010000214.1:0-3517 GCA_964481035.1 uncultured Geminicoccaceae bacterium
GCCGGCTTGCGACGTGCCCGGCGAAGGCTGGAAGTTCGCCTTTTGAGCCGTGGACGCCTCTTCTCCTCGGGTGCCGAGGGGTAGACGCCGGCCTTGCTCCCCTCGCCGCGGGCGCAGACGGCACAGCCGGCGAGCCCCTTGGGTGACGGGCATGGTGGCTCGCCCCGCCGTGCCCACGGAAGTCCGCGCGCCCCGCCTCCGGCGCCGTGGTGCCGCCATGGCGGACAGCCCTGCCGTTGCCTGATATTTTGCCGTTCGTGAGCAGCGGATCGGAAACGTCATGTGGCCCGACCAACGGCTTTGCGAACTCCTGGAGGTTGCGCACCCGATCATTCAGGCGCCTATGCTCGGTAGCTGCACGCCAGCTCTGGCAAGCGCAGTCGCCAATGCCGGTGGCCTCGGATCACTTGGTTGCGGAGAGAAGCCGGCCGATACAATCAGACGCGAGGTCGAAGCGATTCGCGCCTGCACCAACAGCTCCTTCAACCTGAATTTTTTCATGATCGCGGTCAACAAGACCGATGCAAAAGTGTTGGAAAAGGCCAGAGATCGTTTAACGCCTTGGTATCACAAGCTCGGATTGGGCGATCCACCGTCCGAACTCCCGGAATGCAGCGGGGGTTTCAACGAAGACCGGCTGGAACTCGTGCTCTCTCTCAAGCCCAGAGTCGTCAGCTTTCACTTCGGCTTCCCGAACGCCAAGTTTATCGATGCAATGAAGAGTGCGGGCATCGTGGTTCTCAGCTCGGCAACGAATGTTGCGGAAGCCCGGGCGCTCGAGGCGGCTGGCATGGACGCCATCATTGCCCAGGGTTGGGAGGCCGGCGGGCACCGTGGCTCCCATGTCCCGAACGCGCCATGCGATGGGATAGGAACGATGGCGCTCGTCCCGCAGGTGGCCGACGCCGTCTCCGTGCCGGTCATCGCTGCCGGCGGCATCGGAGATGGCAGGGGTATCGTCGCCGCCTTGGCGCTCGGCGCGTCGGGCGTCCAAATGGGCACGGCGTTTCTCAACTGCCCCGAAGCGGCAACCGAACCGGCACGGCGCGAAAGACTGCGGCACGCCACGGATCGCGACACGATCGTAACTGACGCATTCTCCGGCCGTTCAGCACGAGCGATGCGCTCACGCTATGCCGACGAAATGGAAGTCAGCCGTCAAGAGCTTCCGCCGTTTCCTCAAATGTATGCGCTTAGCGGTCCGATCAGGAGTGCGGCGGACGACGACGACGCCTCGTTCTTTCTTTACGGACAAGCTGCAGCGCTGACGAAGGAGATTGCGGCCGGCGACTTGGTTGCCCGGCTCGTTCATCAGGCAAAAGAGGTCATGACGGGTCTAGCGCCGCGTCGACATCGCGAAGCGATCTCCTGAACTCGCGAGATGTCGGGACGGTGCGCGGGTGTCGAGATGGCCCGCTTCGGGCCGAAGCGGCCTTTCGGTCGGCCATGGCCCGGGACCGCTTCCGGCCGACCTCGGCCTGGACACCGGGGGCTTGGCGATCGAGGTCGGGCCCCAGGCGAGCGAGGTCCGCCTCGAGGGCGCGGCCAAGGATCAGGCGACCGTGGAGAAGGTCATCCTCGCCGTCGGCCCTTTTTGCGGGCATGGCCGCGGTCGAGGACGCGACCCCGGGCGAGACGCCGCGCTCGCCCACCCTCGAGACCGGCGACGCCCTCAGGGCGATCGCCCAGAAGATGCGGGGTGACGGCGACCGCTACGGCGGGATCTCTTGGGCCGACCGGCCGATGCACGGCGATCCCGCCGAGATCCATCCGGGCAGGTGCTGCCTCTGCCGGCGGCTTGAGCCGCGCGGCATGGCTCGATCGGGCCGGCGGCGCCGCTCAGCCGCCGCGGAACCGCTCGACGAACTGGAAGAGACCGGGCTGGCGGCGCGAGCGCAGGCGCTCGGCGACGAGCAGGCTGCGGACCTGGGCCAGCGACCGGCCGAGGTCCTCGTTGATGATGACGTAGTCGTACTCGGGCCAGCGGGTGACGTCGTCGGCCACCTGGGCGAGCCGGCGGTCGATGTCGTCGGCGGCGTCGCGGGCGCGCTCCTCCAGCCGGCGGCGCAGCTCGGCCGCCGACGGCGGCAGGATGAAGACGCTCACCACGTCCGCCTGCGCCGAGCTGCGCAGCTGCTGCGCACCCTGCCAGTCGATGTCGAACAGGACGTCGCGGCCGGCCCGCAAGGCCGCCTCGACCGGGGCGCGCGGCGTCCCGTAGCAATTGCCGTAGACGCGCGCGTGCTCGAGGAATTCGCCCGCCTCGACCATCGCCGCGAAGCGCGCCGCGTCGACGAAGTCGTAGTCGACGCCGTCGCGCTCACCCGGGCGCTGCGGGCGGGTCGTGACGGAGACCGAGAGGGTGATATTGGGATCGTCGAGGAGGGCCCGGGCGATCGTCGTCTTGCCGGCGCCCGAGGGCGAGGAGAGCACCAGCATGAGACCGCGACGGCGGCCGACCTGTGGCAACAGCTGTTGGGGATCCTCGGCCATCGGCGCATCCGCAAGCGTTTCCCGAGGCGCCTTGACTAGCCCTCGACCGGGCCGCGAACAACGCCTCATCGCATGAAGCCGGTGCCCGCCCACGCCCTCGTCACCGGTGCCAGCTCCGGGCTCGGCGCCGCGCTCGCCCGCGCCTACGCCGCCAGGGGCACCCGCCTCACGCTGCTGGGCCGCGATCCCGCGCGGCTGGCGGCGGTGGCCGACCCGCTCGGTGCCATGGCGGTTTGCTGCGAGGTTACCGACGCGGCGGCGATGACGGCCGCCGTCGCCGCGGCCGACGCGCGGGCACCCTTGGAGCTGGTCGTCGCCAACGCCGGCATCGCCGCGAGCGACGGCGTGAGCGCCGGCCGCGAGGTGCTGGCGACCAACGTCCTCGGCGTCTGGCACACGGTGACGCCGGCGCTCCAGGCGATGGCGCCGCGCGGCCGCGGCCAGCTGGCACTCATGAGCTCGCTCGCGGGCTATCGCGGCCTGCCGGGAGCGGCCGCCTATGGCGCCAGCAAGGCGGCGGTGCGGGTCATGGCCGAGGCGCTGCGGGCCGAGTGGGCGCCACGGGGCATCCGCGTCTCGGCGATCTGCCCGGGCTTCGTCGATACCCCGCTCACCCGCAAGAACCGGTTTGCGATGCCCTGGCTCGTCGACGCCGACACCGCGGCGCGGCGCATCGTCCAGGGCCTCGCCGGCGACCGGGCGCGCATCGCCTTCCCTTGGCCGTTGGATATGGCGACGCGACTTGCCGCGATGCTGCCGGCGGGGCTCGTCGACCCCCTGCTCCGCCGCCGGCGCTAGCGCATTTCCCGAAATGCTCGACCATCCCGCACCCCCGCCCGGCCGCCCATGGCAGCGTAACCTCGTGGGCGGCTGGGCGGGGGTGCGGGATGGGCGTAGATCAACCTCATCGGGAAACGCGCCAGCGCGTTGTCCAGACGTGCCGACGCGCCCCATCCCCTCACTCCGTACCCCGTCAATCGGGCCAGCGCGGGTGGTGCAGGTCGATGGCGAAGGCGTGGCGGTG
>CAYZSE010000215.1:0-3451 GCA_964481035.1 uncultured Geminicoccaceae bacterium
ACTGGAAAACGCTTTCGCGGGAAGGATTAAGCCGCTCGGAGGCCCTTGGTGATCACGCGGGAGACATTGCGGCGGATCGTGGGAGCGGCCGCGGAGGAGCGCGGGCGCGCCTACGCTCGCGACGGCCGTGTCCTCGCGGTCGACGAGGACGGCGCGGGCATGCTGGTTGCCGAGGTCGAGGGCTCGCGCGGCTTTACCTACCGGCAGTGGATCGGCCTCGAGCGCGACGCGGCCGGGCGCATCGCCGCCATCGACGGGCGGTGCGAGTGCCCGATGGCGCGCAACTGCAAGCACGTCGCCGCCGCCGTCATCGCGCATGGGGCGCGGCTGTCCGACATTGCCGAGGCGCCGGCCCGAGCCGCCGTCGCGTCCGCGCCGCTGCCGCAGGAGGTCCGGGCCTGGCTCGACCACGTGCAGCGGCTCGACGCACGGGGCGACGCCGCCGCGGCACCGTCGAGCGGACCGCAGCGCGAGATCCTGCTCTACGTCGTCGGCGCCGAGGCGAACCGGCCCTTTGCCGTGCGGCCGATGCGGGTCGCCTTCAAGAAGGACGGCACCGTCGGCAAGTCGGCCCGGCTCTACGACCCGGAGCGCCTGCTCTGGTACGAGCCGCCGGCGTTCGTGACCGAGGAGGACCAGCGCATCATGCGCCGTCTGCGGCTTCTGGGCGTCGGCCCCGACCGCGTCGCCCGCTTGGCGCTCGGCGCCGCCGACGAGCTCGGCGCGGTGCTCGAGCGCATCGTCGCCACCGGCCGCGGGCGCTGGATCGAAGCGCACGGGGCCGTTCTCGCGCCCGGGCCCGAGCGGGCTGGCCAGATCGCCTGGCGGAGCGCGGACGACGGCGGCCAGCGGGCGGAGCTGACGGACGGCGACGGCGCGCCCCTGACGCTCCTGGCGCTCGCGCCGCCGCGCTACGTCGACCCGGTGACGGGGACCACCGGTCCCCTCGGGCTCGATCTGCCGGTCGAGATCGCCGCAGCGCTGGTGCGCGGCCCGGTGATCCCGCCCGCGGCGGCCGAGGCGGTGGCGACGCGCCTGGGCGCGTTGCGCCGGTCCCGGCCGCCGGCGCCGCGCGTCCTCGCCCAGACCACCCGCGACGACGTCGCGCCCGTGCCGATGCTGCGCCTTTTCGCCATCCACGCGCGGCCGGCCTTCGGCGCCTACGGCCGGTTCGGCCGTGCCGAGCCCGTCGCCGCGCTGCGCCTCGCCTTCGCCTATGAGGGGCACGCGGTGGCGGCCTTTCCCTACACGGACCCGACCGTGCGCACCGCGGCCGGCGTCGTCACCTATCGCCGGCAGCTCGAGCGTGAGCGCGCGGCGGACGCGCGGCTCGCCGAGCACGGCGCCGAGCGCATCGACGATGCCCTCGATCTCGATTTCGAGCGCGACGCCCAGCCGCTCGACCGCGTCTTCACCGACGGCTTCGCAGCGCCGCTGGACGATGCGGCGATCCCGGCGGCCGAGCGCGCGCTCGCCTTCACCGCCGACGCGGTGCCGGCGCTCCGGGCCGAGGGCTGGCAGATCGAGATCGATGCGAGCTGGCCCTGGCCGGTGCACGACGGCCCCGTCGAGTTGCGCGCGACGGCCGCCGGCGACGGAGAGCGGGGCGCGGGCGAGGGCTTCGCCATCGGCCTGGAGCTGGAGGCGGACGGCCGGCGGCTCGATCTCGTCCCTCTGGTCGAATCGATCATCGAGGCGTTGCCCGCGGACGCGGACGGCGCGCTGCCCGATGACTTCGACCTGGAGGAGTTTCTCGCCGCGGCGCCGATCTGGCAGCGCCTCGACGACGGGCGCCACGTGCGCGTCGAGCCGGCGACCCTCGCCGCGGTGGTCGAGGCCGTCCTGCGCGTGCGCGCGGCCTTCGGCGGCTTTCACGCCGCCGAGGCGCACCGCGTCGCCGACCTCGCCGATGCGCTCGACGGCTGCGGCGTGCCCTTCACCGGCGGCGCGGAGATCCTGGCCCTGGGCCGCCGCCTGCAGGCGCTCGCCGGCGCGCCGGCGGCCGTGCCGCCAGCGGGGCTCGCCGCCGAGCTTCGACCCTATCAGCAGACCGGCTACGGCTGGCTCTCCGCGCTCCGGGCGACGGGCTTCGGCGGCGTGCTCGCCGACGACATGGGCCTCGGCAAGACGGTGCAGACGCTCGCCCTCCTGGTCGAGCGCCACCTCGCCCATGGCAGCGACCGCCCGAGCCTGCTCGTCGCACCCACCAGCCTGGTGGCCACCTGGCAGCGCGAGGCCGAGCGCTTCGCGCCGGAGCTGAAGGTGCTGATCTTGCACGGTGCCGCCCGCCACGGCCGCTTCGACGCCATCGACCAGCATCACCTGGTCGTCACCACCTACCCGCTCCTGCACCGCGACCATGCAGCGCTCGCCGCCCGGCCTTGGGAGCTCGTCGTGCTCGACGAGGCGCAGGCGGTGAAGAACCCGGCGTCGGGGGCGGCGCGCCACATCCGCGCGCTCGAAGCGCGCATGCGCCTGGCCCTGACCGGCACGCCGATGGAGAACAACCTACTGGAGCTCTGGGCGCTCTTCGACTGGCTCGTGCCGGGCCTTCTCGGCGACCGCAAGGCTTTCGGTGCGCGCTTTCGCACCCCCGTCGAGAAGCGGGGCGACCGTGCCGCCCAGGCGCGTCTCAACGCGCTCATCCGGCCCTTCGTGCTGCGCCGGACCAAGGCCGAGGTGCTGGGCGAGCTGCCGGCCAAGACCGAGATGACCGAATGGGTGAGCCTCGGCACCCGGCAGCGCACCCTCTACGAGACCATCCGGGCGGCCATGGACGAGCGCGTGCGCCGAGCGATCGCCGCCAAGGGCCTCGCCGCGAGCCGCATCACCATCCTCGATGCGCTGTTGAAGCTCCGTCAGGTCTGCTGCGACCCGGCGCTCCTGCCGGCGAGCGAGGGGGCCGAGGCGATCGAGAGCGCCAAGCGGCAGCGCCTCGTGGAGATGCTGGAGGCGCTGATCGCCGAGGGTCGCCGCGTGCTCGTCTTCTCGCAGTTCACCAAGATGCTCGACCTGATCGAGGCCGACATCCGCGCCCGCGGTTGGGACTTCGCCCGGCTCACCGGCGCCACCAAGGACCGTGCGGGCGTGGTCGCGGCGTTTCAGGAGGGCCGGGCGCCGATCTTCTTGATCAGCCTCAAGGCCGGCGGCGTCGGCCTGACGCTGACCGCCGCCGACACGGTCATCCTCTACGATCCATGGTGGAACCCGGCGGTCGAGCGCCAGGCCATGGACCGCGCGCATCGCATCGGCCAGACCAAGGCGGTCTTCGTCCACAAGCTCGTCGTCGAGGGCGCGGTCGAGGCGGCCATTGCCGACCTGCAAGCCAGGAAGCAGGCGCTCGCCGACGCGCTCTTCGACGGTCCCGCCGACGGCCCCCTAGCCCTCACCGAGGACGACCTCGAAGCGCTGTTCCGTCCGCTCGACCCGGCTTGAGCCCGGCGCGGCTAGC
>CAYZSE010000216.1:0-3356 GCA_964481035.1 uncultured Geminicoccaceae bacterium
CGCCGCGCCCACGGGCAGGCGCGGCGCCGGCGGTCGGCCTACTCCCAGCCCGCCTGGTCGTAGAGGATCTGGGCCTGCGTCTGATTTTCCCCGAGGACGGCCACGTTCAACGTGTCCGCCTCGAACTCGCCCATCAGGGCGAGCGCCGGATTGTCGACGTCGACGCCGGTCACCACGGCGTATTCGTTGTTGCCGTTGGCGAAGTAGCGCTGCGCGCTTTCGCTCGCGAGGTACTCGAGGAAGCGCACCGCGTTGTCGGCGTTGGGCGCGTTCGCCACCACGCCGGCGCCCGAGATGTTGACGTGCGTGCCGCGGCCGTCCTGGTTCGGGAACACCCAGCCGACGGCGTCGACGACGGCTTGGTCGGCGGCGTCGTCCGAGCTCATCAGCCGCGCAAAGTAATAGGTATTGCCGAGGCTGACGCCGCAAGCACCGGCCGCGATATCCCGGATCTGGGCGGTGTCGTTGCCTTGCGGGTTGCGCGCGAAGTTCGCGACGACACCCTCGGCCCAGGCCTGCGCCGCCTCGGGCCCGAGATGGTCGATGAGGCCGGCCATGAGCGAGAGGTTGTAGATGTTGCTGCTCGAGCGGATGCAGACCTGGCCCTCGAGGTCCGACCGCGCGAGATCCTCGTAAGTCTGGACGAGCGCCGGGTCGATACGGTCCTTCGCGTAGTAGATGATCCGCGCCCGCTTGGAAAAGCCGAACCACAAGCCCTCGGGATGGCGGAACTCGGCCGGGATGCGCGCGTCGAGCTCGGCGGACTTGACGGGCTGGAAGAGCCCGGCGTCCTCCGCCCGCCAGAGGCGGCCGGCGTCGACGGTCAAGAGGACGTCGGCCGGGCTGTTGGCGCCCTCGGCCTGGATGCGGGCGATCAGCTCGTCGGCGTTGCCCTCGATGCGGTTGATGGTGATGCCGGTCTCGTCCTCGAACCCGCGGTAGAGCGCCTCGTCCGTGTCGTAGTGCCGCGAGCTGTAGAGGTTCAGCTCGTCGGCCACCGCGGCCAAGGGCGCAGCGGTGGCCAGCATGGCCAGCGTCAGGGTCGTGCGACGGATCATGTGTCTCCCCTCCGCGACGTTCGCGCGTCGCGCCTTGCAATGCAAACCAACTTGGTTCTGTTAACAACAGCCACGCCGGACGTCAAAGCAAAACCAATAGAACAGCAAACATTGGAATTCTTCTACTTCGACATTTAAAATAGAATGGTTAAAAACCCGCCCGCTCCCGCCGCAGGGCCGCTTGCCCGGGCACGGCGGCGAGGAGCGCGCGGGTGTAGGGGTGGCTCGGCGCGCGGAAGATCCGGGCCCGGTCGCCCCGCTCGACGACGCGACCGGCGCGCATGACGAGCACCTCGTCGGCGAGCGCCTCGACGACGGCGAGATCGTGCGAGATGAAGACGTAGGCGAGCCCCAGGCGCGCCTGCAGATCACGCAAGAGCGCCAGCACCTGCGCCTGGATCGACACGTCGAGCGCGGAGACCGGCTCGTCGAGGACCACCACGTCCGGCTCGACGGCGAGCGCACGGGCGATGCCGATCCGTTGCGCCTGGCCGCCCGAGAACTCGTGCGGGTAGCGCTCGACGAACTCGGGCCGGAGGCCCACGAGGTCCATGAGCTCGCCCACGCGCTGGCGGCGGGCGGACCGGTCCAGCGGGGTGAGCGCTTCGAGCGGCCCCTCGAGGATCCGGCGGACCGTCTTGCGTGGGTTCAACGCGCTCACCGGATCCTGGAAGACGAGCTGCACGGTGCGGTGAAAACGGCGCCGCGCCGCCGCATCGAAGGTCGCGACGGCCCGCCCGTCCAGGCGCAGCGCGCCCGACGTCGGGGTCAGCAGCCCGACGAGCAGGCGCGCCAGGGTCGACTTGCCGCAACCGCTCTCGCCGACGACGCCGACGGTCCGCCCGCGGTCGACCGCCAAGCTGACCCCGTCGACCGCGGCAAAGGACGCCCGCCTCGCGCCGAGCCAGGACCGCCCGCCGCCGAAGGTGCGGACCAGGTTCTCGCCGGCGAGCAGCGGCTCAGGCATGGCCGCCCTCGTGAGCGCGAATGCAGCGGGCCTCCTGCTCGCCCGCGAAGGCGCTGAGCGCGATCTCACCTCGCCGGCACGCTTCCAGCGCGAGCGGGCAGCGGTCGGCGAAGGCGCAACCCTCGGGCAAGCGGTCGAGCGCCGGCGGCAGGCCGGGGATGGGTGTCAGCGCCCGTTCCGGCTCGCCCAGCACCGGCACGCAGGCCAGGAGCGCGCGCGTGTAGGGATGGCGGGGCGCGGCGAAGACGCTGCCCACCGGCCCCGTCTCGACGATGCGCCCGGCGTACATGACGACCACCCGCTCGCAGAGATCGGCGACGACGCCGAGGTCGTGGGTGATGAGGACGAGCCCCGCCCCGGCGTCGCGTCGCAGCTCGTCGAGAAGGCCGAGGACGCGGGCTTGCGTGGTCACGTCGAGCGCCGTGGTCGGCTCGTCGGCGACGATCACGTCGGGCCGGTTGGCGAGCGCCATGGCGATGCCGACGCGTTGACGCTGGCCGCCCGAAAGCGCGTGCGGGTGGGCTTGCGCCTTCTGCGGCAGATCGGGCAGCCCGACGCGCTCCAGCAGCTCGAGCGCGGCGGCTTCGGCGCCGGATGCGTCGTCAGGGCGATGCCGTCGGATCGCCTCGGCCACCTGGGCGCCGACCGACATCAGCGGATTGAGCGTGGTCATCGGATCCTGGAAGACGAACGCGATGCGGTCGCCGCGCAGGTCCTGGAGGTCGCCGAGCGGCAAGGCCAGCACGTCGGTCCCGTCGAAGCGGACCTCGCCCCGCACGATCCGTCCGGGCGGCGTCGCGACCAGACGCAGGATCGAGAGCGCCGTCACGGTCTTGCCCGAGCCGCTCTCGCCGACCACGCCGACGCTCTCGCCGCGACGCATCGCGAGGTCGACGTCGCTGACGGCGCGATGAACCGACCGGCCGACGTGGAACTGCGTGTCGAGGCGCCGCAGGGCGAGAAGCGGCGCCGGCTCTGCGAGAGGCTGGAGACCTTCCCGGCGGAGGGCCGCGGGCGCCGTCGCCGTCGCCGCCCGCGGCCGCGAGAGTGCGCCTGAGGCGAGCCGCGGGTCGAGCGCGTCGCGCAGCCCATCGCCCGACAGGTTGATGCCGACCACGAGTACCAAGATGAGGACGCCTGGCACCACGGCGACGTGCGGGGCATTGATGACGAGGCCCCGCCCGTCGCCGAGCATCGAGCCCAGATCCGCGGTCGGCGGCTGCGCGCCGAGGCCCAGGAACGACAAGCCGGCCGTCTCCAGGATCATCCAGCCGACCGTCGTCGACATGGTGACGATGATGACCGGCAGCACGTTGGGCAGGAGTTCTGAG
>CAYZSE010000217.1:0-3338 GCA_964481035.1 uncultured Geminicoccaceae bacterium
GCCGCGGGCAGCGTCGCGGGCGTTCAGGCGAGCCGGCGCGCGAGCCGGTGGACGGCGGCCGGGATCGGCTCCACGATCGGCACGGCGAGCCTGGACGCGAGCGCGCGCGCCGCGGCGGCGAGCGGGCCGCTGCCGATCACGACCTGGCCGGCGCCGTCCGCGGCGCAGGCACCGACGACCTCGGCCAGCGCCGCCTCCAGCGCCGCCGCGTCGGCCATGAGCGCGGCCCCGTCGCCGGGCGTCGTCCGGACCGAGACGAGCCGGTCGGCGCAGCCGTAGTCGCGAGCGCGCCTTCGGATCCGGTCGTCGAGGCCCGGCAGAGTGGTCGCCACGGCGAAGGGTTCGGGCGCGGTCGCGAGCATCGCCGCCTCGGCGATGCCGACGACGGGCACCTCGAGCCGTGCCCGCGCCGCCTCCAGGCCCGGATCGGCGAAGGCGGCGACGATCACCCCGTCGACCGCCGGCGGGTCGGCGGCGAGGAGAGCCGCCACCGCCTCGGCCGCCGCCCTGAACCCGGCCTCGTCGCGGATCAGCGGCACGCCGCGCCCGACCGTGGCGCCGGCGACGACCAGCCCGGCGGGTGCGGCGGCGCGCGCGACCTCGACCATGCGCGCGGTGTGCGCGGCGCTGGTGTTCGGGTTGACCAGCAGAACCCGCCGCGCCGGGCCGAGCTCGGGGGCGTGCCGGCTCAGTGCGCAGCGTCCCAGTTCGGGCCGTGGCCGACCTCGACGACCAGCGGCACGGTGAGCGCGGCGGCGCTCGCCATCGCGTCGCGGACCAGCGCCTCGGTCGCCGCGACCTCGCCCGTCGGCACCTCGAAGACGAGCTCGTCGTGGACCTGCATGAGCATCCGCGCCCCGGCCCGCTCGCGCGCGAGCCGCCGCGCGACGCGGATCATCGCGCGCTTCATGATGTCGGCGGCCGAGCCCTGGATCGGCGCGTTGATCGCCTGCCGCTCGGCATAAGCTCGCCGCGCCACGACCTTGGTGTTGATCTCGGGGATGAAGCAGCGCCGGCCGAACAGCGTCGTCACCGCGCCCTCGGCCCGCGCCTTCGCCTTGGTCTCGTCCATGTAGGCCTTGATGCCCGGGTAGCGCTCGAAATAGCGCTCGATGAAGGCGCGGGCGTCGCTCTGCTCGATGCCGAGCCGGGTGGCGAGACCCCAGGCGCCGATGCCGTAGATGATGCCGTAGTTGATCGTCTTGGCGCGGCGCCTGAGCTCGCCCGAGACCTCGCCCACCGGCACGTCGAACATCTCGCTCGCCGTCACGCTGTGGATGTCGATGTCGGCGGCGAACGCCTCCTTCAAGGGGCCGATGTCGGCGATGTGGGCGAGGATCCGCAGCTCGACCTGCGAATAGTCGGCCGAGACCAGGAGGTGGCCGTCGGCGGCGACGAAGGCGGTTCGGATCTTGCGGCCCTCGTCGGTACGGATCGGGATGTTCTGGAGGTTGGGATCGGTCGAGGAGAGCCGGCCCGTCGAGGTCGCGGCCATCATGTAGGAGGTGTGGATGCGGCCGGTCGCGGGCTGGATGTCCTCGACCAGCGCCTCGGTGTAGGTCCGGGTGAGCTTTTGCAGCTGGCGCCAGTCGAGGATCACCTGCGGCAGCGCGTGGCCCTGGGCCGCGAGCTGCTCCAGCACCTCGGCGCCGGTGGCGTGGCTGCCGGTCTTGGTCCTCTTGCCCGCCTGGATGCCCAGCTCGTCGAACAGCACCTCGCCCAGCTGCTTCGGCGAGCCGAGGTTGAAGGGCCGCCCGGCGAGCTTGGTCGCCTCGTCCTCGAGCTGCGCCATGCGCTGGCTGAAGTCGGCGGTGAGCCGCCGCAAGATGTCGGCATCGACCAGCACGCCCGCGCGCTCCATCGAAGCCACGATCGCGACGAGCGGCCGCTCCAGCGTCTCGTAGACCGCCACCTGGTGCTCGGCGACGAGGCGCGGCTTGAGCGCGCGCCAGAGCCTGAGCGTCACCTCGGCGTCCTCCGCCGCGTAGGCCGCGGCCTCGTCCAGGGGTGCCTGGTCGAAGGTGATCTGGTCCTTGCCCTTGCCGCAGACGTCCTCGTAGGCGATCGGCGCGTGGCCGAGGTGGCGACGGCTCAGCTCGTCCATCGAGTGGCCGTGCTTGGCGCCGTCGAGCACGTAGGAGAGAAGCAGCGTGTCGTCGACCGGCCCGACCTCGAGGCCGTAGCGGGCGAGCACGCTCACGTCGTACTTGGCGTTGTGCAGCACCTTGAGCAGCGCCGCGTCGGCGAGCGGTGCCCGGAGCGCTGCGAGCGCCTCCTCGAGGTCCATCTGGCCCGCCACCGGCTGGCCCAGGTCGTCCTTGTGCTGGAGCGGCAGGTACGCGCCCTGGCCCGCCTGGTAGGCGAGCGAGACGCCGACGAGCTCGGCCGCCGCGACGTTGAGCGAGGTCGTCTCGGTGTCGACGGCGAGCACGCCGGCGCGGTCGGCCGCGGCGAGGAACGCCTCCAGCGCCACCCGGTCGCGCAGGACGACGACCTCGATCTCGCCGCCGGCGGCTGCGACCGCCGCCGCCTCGGCCGTCTCGCCGGTGGCCTGGTCGATCCGGTTCTGCAGCGACTTGAAGTCGTTGGCCGCGAGGAACTCCTTGGCCCGGGCGGCATCGAAGGGCGGCCGGCTCAGCGCGTCGAGGCCGAGCTCGACGGGCACGTCGTCGTCGAGCCCGACGAGCCGCCAGGACAGCCGCGCCTGCTCGGCATGCTCGATCAGCGCTTGCCGGCGCTTCGGCTGCTTGATCGTCTCGGCGTTGGCCAGGAGGTTCTCGAGCGTGCCGAACTGCTCGAGGAGCTGGGCCGCCGTCTTGGCGCCGATGCCGGGCACGCCGGGCACGTTGTCGGAGGTGTCGCCCGCCAGCGCCAGTGCATCCCTGACCTGCTCTGGGCCGACGTGGAACTTGGCGCGCACCGCCTCGTCGTCGATGTCGCGGCTCTTCATCGGATCCCACATCGAGATCCCGTCGGCGACGAGCTGCATCAGGTCCTTGTCCGAGGAGACGACCTGGACCGGCCGGCCATTCTCCTTGGCGAGGCGGGCGTAGGTGGCGATCAGGTCGTCGGCCTCGAAGCCTTCCTGCTCGACACGCGGCAGGCCGAAGGCGTCGACCGCCGCGCGGACGATGCTCATCTGCGGCTTGAGCTCTTCCGGCGCCGCCTCGCGATTGGCCTTGTAGCGGTCGTAGATGGCGTTGCGGAAGCTCTCGCCGGAGGCATCGAACACCACCAGGATGTCGTCGTCCGGGCGGTCCTGCATGAGCCGCCAGAGCATGTTGCAGAAGCCGTAGACGGCATTCACGGGCGTGCCGTCCGGCCGGGTCATCGGCGGG
>CAYZSE010000218.1:0-3305 GCA_964481035.1 uncultured Geminicoccaceae bacterium
GAGGTGCACAACATCGACAAGATGACCTATGCGGCGACCTCCGAGGCGGTGGCGATGCTCGCGCACGACGGAGCCTACCGGTTCACGCGTGGGGACATCGGCGACCGTGCTCTGCTCGATCGGGTGTTTGCCGAATTCGAGCCGGCAGCGGTCGTACATCTCGCGGCGGAGAGCCACGTCGATCGCTCCATCCGCAGCTCGGGCGCGTTCGTGACGACCAACGTGGTCGGCACCTATACATTGCTGGAAGCAACGCGTGCGTATTGGGCCAACTTGGCGCCGCGCGAGCAAGAAGACTTTCGTTTCCTGCAGGTATCGACCGACGAGGTGTTCGGCTCGTTGGGTGAGCAAGGGCAGTTCTCGGAGACGACCCCCTACGATCCGAGCTCACCCTACTCGGCGAGCAAGGCGGCCGCCGATCACTTGGTCAACGCGTGGCACCGCACCTACGGCCTACCCACGCTCATCACCAACTGTTCGAACAATTTCGGGCCGTTTCAATTCCCGGAGAAGCTCATTCCGCTGATGATCATCAATGGGATCGAAGGCCGTCCGCTGCCGGTCTACGGCGACGGCCGCAACGTGCGCGATTGGTTGTACGTCGATGATCACGTCGTCGCCCTGAAGGCCGTTCTCGAGCGCGGCGAACCCGGGGCGACCTACACCGTGGGCGCGCGCAACGAGCAGCCCAACATCGAGGTGGTGCGGACGATCTGCCGGTTGCTCGACGCGGCGAGGCCGGAGCACGCGCCGCACGAGCGCCTCGTCACCTATGTGCGCGACCGTCCTGGACACGACCGGCGCTACGCGATCGATCCGTCGCGCATCGAGCGCGAACTGCACTGGCACCCGCAGACGAGCTTCGAGGGGGCAATGAGTACCACCGTGCGGTGGTATCTCGATCACGAGCCCTGGTGGCGAAGCCTTCTCGATCGTACGCTGCCCGACGTCGCCGACTGATGCGGATCCTCGTCATCGGCCGCAGCGGCCAAGTGGCGCGCAGCCTGCTCGAGGCGGCGGTATCCGTGCCGAACCTCGAGGTCGTGGCGGTCGGCAGGCCCGAGGTTGAACTCGGAACTCCGGCGACGTTGGCGACGGCCGTCGCTCGCCACGCCCCGGATCTGGTCATCAACGCCGCCGCCTACACCGCCGTCGATGCCGCGGAAAGCGACGCCGACACCGCCTTTCGCCACAACGCGCAGGCGCCGGAGGTGCTCGCTCGGGCTTGTGCCCGCGAGGACGTTCCACTCGTCCATCTGTCGACCGACTACGTGTTCGACGGCACGGCTGGTCGTCCCTACCGTGAAGACGATCTCCCCACCCCGCTCGGGATCTACGGTCGATCCAAGGCCGCAGGTGAGGCGGCCGTCGCGGCTGCCCTCGACCGCTGCCTCATCGTCCGCACGGCGTGGGTGCACAGCCCGTTCGGTCGAAACTTCACCAAGACGATGCTGCGCCTCGGGAATGAACGCGATCGCCTGGGGGTGGTCGCGGATCAGCGGGGCTGCCCGACCTATGCACCACATCTCGCCGAGTTCCTGCTGCTGGCGTCCTGTCGTGCCATCTCGGCCGCACCGCCGGTCTGGGGCATCTACCATGCCGTCGGCGCCGGCGAGACGACGTGGCATGGCTTCGCGGAAGCGATCTTCGAGGCGGCTGCGGCCGCGGGGAGACCACGTCCTCGCGTCGAAGCCATCGCCACGGTCGACTATCCGACACCGGCGCCGCGGCCCGCCGATTCCCGCCTCGACACCGCCAAGATCGAGGCGACCTTCGGGGCTACGCTGCCGTCGTGGCAGTCTGGCGTCAGCGCCGCCGTCACCGCGCTCCTGCGCCCCTCACCCTCGTGTGCCTAGAAGGAGCAAGTCGGACCGTGAAAGGCATCATCCTCGCCGGTGGCAGCGGGACCCGCCTCCACCCTTCGACGCTGGTCGTCTCGAAGCAGTTGCTGCCGGTGTTCGACAAGCCGCTCGTCTACTACCCTCTGACGACGTTGATGCTGGCCGGGATCCGCGAAATCCTGATCATCTCGACGCCGGCGCATCTGCCGCTCTTCCGCGAGCTTCTCGGTGATGGCGAACGTTGGGGGTTGCAACTCAGCTACGCGGTCCAGCCCGCGCCCAACGGGCTCGCCGAGGCCTACCGGATCGGCGCCCGCTTCGTCCAAGGCGAGGCCTCGGCCCTGATCCTCGGCGACAACATCTTCTTCGGCCACGGGCTGCCGGGGCATTTGGAAACAGCCGCCAGTCGGCGCCGCGGTGCCACCGTGTTCGCCTATCACGTGAGCGACCCCCAGCGGTATGGCGTGGTCGAGTTCGACCCTCACGGCCAAGCGCAGCGCATCGTCGAGAAGCCGCCGTCACCGCCGTCGTCCTGGGCGGTGACAGGGCTCTATTTCTACGACGAGCAGGTCGTCGACATCGCTGCCGATCTCACGCCTTCGGCGCGGGGCGAGCTCGAGATCACCGACGTCAATGCCGCCTATCTGGAGCGGGGGGGTCTCCACGTGGAAAAGCTCGGGCGCGGCTTCGCCTGGTTCGATACCGGCACGGCGCAGTCTCTCGTCGAAGCTTCCCAGTTCATCTACGCCCTCGAGGCGCGACAAGGGGTGCGGGTCGGCTGTCCCGAGGAGGTCGCCTACCGCCTCGGCTATATCGACCGTTCCCAGCTGCAGGCGCTGGCCGCCACCCTCGGCAAGTCGGACTATGGCCGCTATCTGGCGGCCTTGGAGGATTGACCATGCTCGAGGTCGAGCGCTTCCCGATCGCCGGCGTGCTGCGTCTCGAGCCCCGTCGCTTCGGCGACGAACGCGGCTTCTTCTCCGAGGTCTACAACCAGCGGGCGTTCGCCCACGCGACCGGCTTCGAGGCCCTGTTCGTGCAGGACAACCACTCCTACTCGCGGGATGCCGGCACGGTGCGCGGGTTACACTTTCAAAAACCGCCCCACGCGCAGGACAAGCTGGTGCGGGTGGTGCGGGGCCGCATCCTCGACGTCGCGGTCGACATCCGCCGCGGCTCACCGACCTATGGCCAGCACGTCGCCGTCGAATTGTCCGCGCAGAACTGGGCGCAACTGTGGGTCCCGGTCGGTTTCGCCCACGGCTTCATGACCCTCGAGCCCGAAACCGAAGTCCTCTACAAGGTCACCGCCTTTTACGACCGTGAGGCGGATTGCGGCATCCACTGGCGGGACCCCTCGCTCGGCATCGCTTGGCCCGAGCTCGCAACGCCCCCCGTGCTGTCGACGAAGGACCTGCACCTCGAACGGCTCACCGAGCTCGTCTCGCCGTTTTGACGTCGACG
>CAYZSE010000219.1:0-3271 GCA_964481035.1 uncultured Geminicoccaceae bacterium
CGGCGGTGGTCGTGCAGAAGCTGCGGCAGGCGGCGAAGGCGAGGTTGCCGGCGGTGACGGGGGTGCCGGAGGCGGGCTCCAAGCGGCAGGGGGCGGTGGGCGTGGTGACGGTGGAGCCCGTGTAGCTACCGAGCTCGGCGGCGGCGTCGTTGCGGATGTCGAGCGTATCGTCGGGGAGATTGCCGAGCCGGGCTGCGGAGCGCTCGAGCGCGTCGGGGCGCGTGCCCGGCAGCGCTTGGCCGATGGCTCGGGGCTCGCCGGTGAGCGTAGCGAGGTCGAGGCTCGTGATGTCGGGGATCTGGCCGCCGGCTGCCAGGATGCCGAGCCACTCGTCGAGGTCGACGCGGGCCCAGTCGATGGCCGAGAGCTCGGCGACGCTGAGGGCACGGCAGTCGGGGTTCTCGGCGTCGCCCCAGCCGATCCCGAGCTGCGGGCGCGACTGCTCCTGGAGGATGCGCGACAGCGGCGAGCCGAAGCAGCACCAGGCTTCGCGCTTGTCGAAGCAGCCGAAGAACTCGGCCCGGCAGTAGGAGCCGATGTAGCGGCACTGCTTCAGCTCGCGGTTGACGCCGAGCTCGAACTCCTCCCGCTCGCAGCGCCAGATCAGGGTGATGATGAGCGTGGTGAGCGCGTAGACGGTGTAGGCGGTGAGCGCCCAGGAGACCGCGGTGCCGACGACACCGCCGAGCGCAATCTCGGCCGAGCCGTTGATGGCGCCGCCGACCAGGAGCGGCTGGCCGGCGTTGACCGACTGAAAGAGCGAGGTGACGGCGCCCTCGCCGAAGGCTGCGAGCGTCCACTCGGCCGTCTGGTGGTAGAGCGCCTGCTTGACGCCCGCGAGCAGGCCTTGGGCCGCCGCCTCGCTCACCGCGCTGGTCGAGCCCGAGATCGTCTCGAGTACGGTCGTGAAGGGCGAGGTGACGGCATCCCAGGTGTAGACGAAGGGATCCGAGAGGGTTTCCCAGGCGCCTCGGAGCATGGGTGCCGAGTCGAGGGCGCGGATCGAGCCGTCGAGCTCCTGCACGGCGAAGAGCAGCGAGAGGTACTGCGAGAGGCTGACGCCCGGTGGGGTGTCGCAGCAGTCGACGATCCCGCCCACGGCCTTCTTGCACTCCATCGCCCGGCCGGCGAACACCTCGCACACGCCGGTTGAGCAGTCGGCGTCCATCGCGGTGAGCTGCGCCGCCTTGAGCTTGGCCACGGCCTCGGCGAAGCCGGTGGAGGCCTCGGACGGTGGCTCGAAGCAGTCGTCGCCCATGCAGCGGACGTCACCGACACAAGCGAGCTCGCGGACGGTCTCGGCCGAGGGGATGGTGACGTCGTAGCCGCAGTCGTAGCGGTCCTCGGCGACGAGGCAGGTGCCGTTCGGCAGCCTGGCGCCGTCGACGCAGCTCGACGACACGAAGGCGCAGGCCGGATCGCCGGCGAGCGCACCGCAGGTGTCGCGCACCGTCGGCGTCGCGGTCGGGCACTGCAGGGTGCCGCTCGGGTCGAGCCAGCAGCCCATCGAGCCGCCGGCGATGGCGCAGTCGCTGGTGATGCGGATGCGCTCGGCGAGCGGCGGCAGGATCGAGCGCAGGCGCTCGTCCGGCAGCGGCATCTGGTCCGGGCAGAGCGGCAGGCCGCCCGAGGTGATGCAGGTACCGGGCGGCGGGCCTGCCAGCGTGCGCGCCGTCCCGGTGCAGGCACCGTCGGCGATGAGGCGGGCGGTGGCGAGGCAGTCGGCCGGGCCCCAATCGTTCTTCCTGAACGCCTTGGCCGGGTCGTAGCGCAGGCGGATGCGGCTGTAGCCCTCACCGCCACCGGCCACCGACGTGCGGTTCCGGAAGGTGACGGGGCCGGCGGTCTTGAAGGCGCTGGTGACGTCTATCGCGAGCGTTTCGTCGTGCGAGGCCTTGCGTTCGCATGACCCGCCCGTCTCGGGCGGGAAGCCCCATGGGCTCTGCCAGATCAGCGCGTCGTTCAGCCAGACCTGATGATGATCGTCGTAGACCACGCGCTCGAGCGTGGCGTTGGTGATCGCGTCCGGATTCAGCACGTTCAGTGCGATCGAGCGCTCGTAGATCGTGCACCAGCCGCCCCAGTAGTTGCTGCCGACGGTGCCGACCCAGATGTCGAGGCAGCCCATGCCGCAGCTGTCGATGGAGTAGGTGCCGCCGGTGACCTCCAGGAGATCGAAGAAATAAGTGTGCTCGAGGGTGCAGAGCGCCGGCGGGGCGACGATGCGCTCGCAGTTGCGGAGATCGGGCACGCGCGCGGTCGTGCTGGTCGGCAGCAGGGTGGTGCTCACCGCACAGTCGCCGAAGCTGTCGGTAAGGCCGGGGATGCCGCGGAGCACCTGCTCGGTGAGATCCCAGACCGGATCGCCCGCGAGATCGGGCTGGCCGCGCTCGCTCGTGTCGAGGAAGACGCCATAGGCCTCGACGGTGGCGGCGTCGCCCGTGCCGGCATGCAGGTTCTGCTGCTCCAGCCGGCCGCGCTCGGCGGTGACGGCGATGTCGCCGTGCAGCGCCCGCAGGTCGTCGATCGTGGTGGTGGAGGCGCCGGGGAACACCTCGTCGAGGCCGAGCTGCAGCTCGTCGGCGGTGCCGGGGAAGAGCGTCATCCGGCCGGTCGTCGGATCGGTGCGCGAGAGACCGTCGGGGTCCGTCGGCAGGATCTCTTGGCCGAAGGCCTGGCCCTCGGCGCCGGCGTCTTCGAGCGTCTGGGCCGCGGCCGGAAGGGTCTGGACGAGGACGAGCGCGGTCGAGAGCACCAGCGAGAGCGGGACGGCGGTGAGCGGATGCCGGAGGCGGCGGAGCATCGCTGACCTCCCTCAGAACAAGAGGCAGCAGTCCTGCCAGCGCCAGAGGACGTAGACGGCGTCCTCGCCGACCGCCGGGATGTTGCGCCACTCGCCCCAGAGGAAGGTCGAGGCCCCGGTGACGTGCTTGGCGTTGGCCTCGGGGATCGGGTGGAGCATCGACCAGCGGTACTGGCTCTTCGGCAGGAAGGGCTCGATGCGCGAGCGGCAGACGGCGTCGTCGCCGACGGTGCGCCGGGCGAGTCCGCGGCGGTGCAGCGCCGCCACCGCACGGGTGGCGAGCAGGCTCGTCACGGCGGGCATCGAGGTGTGGCCGGTAACGGTGCCGCCGAGCGGGTAGAGGTTGCCCCAGGAGCCGGCGCACCAGAAGAGCTCGTCAAGGGATGCCCCGGCGTTGGCGGCGGCGGCGTCGATGGCGCAAGCCGCGACGGCGGCCGGGTTGGCGAAGAGGGCCGCCTCCGGCGTGAC
>CAYZSE010000220.1:0-3267 GCA_964481035.1 uncultured Geminicoccaceae bacterium
TGGCTCAGCCGGTGGCCATCGGGAAGGTCACGGCGATGGCCCAGGCGAAGGCGACGGCGTTGGCGATGCCGCCGGTGAGCGGGTGGCCCGTGCGCCGCTCGGCCCAGCCCGAGAACAGCCCGTAGATCACGAAGAAGACGAGGATCACGGGCACGATCATGACGAGGAAGAACAGCCGCTCGAAATCGAGGGCGACGGCGAGCGCCAGCGAGACGACGAAGGCGAGCTTGGTCGCCGCATAGGCGCCCCGCGGCACCCGCTCGCCGCGTGTCGCCCATTCGTCGGCGACGAAGTAGGGGAGCGTGCCGGCGAGCATCGCCAAGACCAACGGCAGACGCTCCGCCGTCGGCCAGAACGAGGTCACGTAGAGGTCGATCGGAAGCCCGAAGACGACGATGGAGTAGAGCGCCAAGAGCGCGGCGCCGAGGAGCAGCCGGCCCCAGCGGACGTGCGCCGGCGGCAGGGGCACGCGGCCGCGCGTCGCGATGACCAGGGCCAGGAAGGTCAACGCGCCGTAGAGCGCGAAATGCAGGACCAGATAGTCGCCGACGACAATCGGCAGGAAGCTCACCGGCACCAGCCGGAGCAGGAGCGGCGTCGCCAGCATCGGCAGCAGGATCACGAGCCACAGCCGGCGCCAGGGCAGGCTCGCCCCGAGCGGCCGGTCGCTGGCCTTGGGCAAGCGGTGGGCGAGCGGCCGAGCGAGAAGGACGAGCCCCAAGAAGAGCCAGCCGATGGCCGGCCCGCGCACCTCCGGTTCGCCCGCCCGATCGCGTGCGAAGGCGGCATTGAGCCAGTCGCGCGCAGCCGTGACGCTGGTGGGGCTGTAGAGGACGCCGATGTGCTCGACGTTCGGCGCCGGGACGACGCGCCGGGCCGTGCCCGCGGCGAGGTCGCCGTAGGTGACGCCGGCCTCGACCTCGCCGTCGACCGCGAGCCCGACCGTGTGGAACGCCTCGGCGACGAGGCCCGGCTCCCACGCGCCGACGACGATGAGCAGGTTGGCGGGGCTCGTGGCGGTCGCGGTCGGGGCTCGCAGCGACACGCCGACCACGGCGGCGACGGGCCCGGCCGCCTCGCCTTGGGCAAAGCGGACGATGAGGTCGGTCGCCATCGAGTGGCCGAGCACCGCGAGGCGCCCGTCGCTCGCCGGCAGCCCGCGGGCGAAGGCCGCCACCTCCGCGAGCTGGTCGACGAGGTGGCGAGTGGCGCCCGCGGTCTCGCCGAGATCGCCGCCCAGGGGCTCGGGGTGATCGCCGTGTCCCAGGAAGTCGAAGGTCACCGCCACGTAGCCCGAGCGCGCGAGGGTCAGGGCGAAGGGCTGCATGAGCTGCTGCGAGCCGGCGAAGCCATGGGCGATGACGACGACCGGCGCCGGTGGTGCGCCCGCCTCGCGAAACACCGTGACGGGGGTGGCGCCGACGCGCGTGCGCTCGACCTCGAGCCCCCGCGTCGCATCGACCAGCGGCCAGAGGCCCAAAGCGACGAGGGCGAGCGCCAGGACGGCGGTGACGAGATCGACGAGGGCGCGCAAGGGCAGCCGTCCTTTCCAGTTCTCGGCCGTCTACGTCGGCGGCCGGCGTGCGGATCGGTTCACCGCGGCCGCACCCGCACGAGCAGGCGCGGCGCCGGGCGCAGCGTGATCGCCGATTGCGCCCGCACGGCCTCGGGCTCGACCAGCTCGATCCGGACCCTGGCCAGGAGCGCGGCGAGCGCCAGGGTCATTTCGTCGAGCGCGAACTGCAGGCCGATGCAGGTGCGCGGGCCCGCGCCGAATGGGAAGTAGGCGCCGGGGCGCGGCTTCGGGGCGGCGGCCAGAAAGCGCTCGGGGCGGAAAACGAGCGGGTCCGGCCACCAGCGGGCATCGCGTTGGGTGACGAGCGGGCTGACGATGACCACGGCGCCCGCCGGCAGCCGGAAGCCCTGCACCTCGTCGTCCGCGAGCA
The DNA here is from genome assembly GCA_964481035.1 of uncultured Geminicoccaceae bacterium. GTDB lineage: Bacteria > Pseudomonadota > Alphaproteobacteria > Geminicoccales > Geminicoccaceae > JAAAPF01. The sequence goes on from CAYZSE010000220.1 coordinate 1,947, forward strand.
CGCGCCGCGCCGACCAGGCGCCGGGCGGGTAGAGCCGGAGCGTCTCCTCGACGACCGCACGGGTGTACGGCAGGCGCGCCATGAGCTCGTCGTCCGGCGCGTCCTCGAGCGAAGCGCCCTCGGCCGCGATCCGTGCCTGCACTTCGGGCTCGGGCGCGGTGAGCCGCAGCGCCCAGGCGAGCCCGGCGGCCGAGGTCTCGTGGCCGGCGACGAAGAGCGTGATGACCTCGTCGCGCAGGGCCGTGCCTGCCAGCCCCACCGCCGCGAGCCGGCCGACGACGGTCTCCCTCGCCCCGTCCGCGGCCGCAACCAAGCGCTCGGCGCAGCGGTCGAACCCGGCGACGGCCGCGCGCAGCCGCCGCTGGCCCGGCGTCGGCAGCCACGGCGGCGGGTCGACGAGCGCGAACATGCGGGGCGCCAGGGTCGCCCGCAGGGTCTCGACCGCTCGGGCGAGCTCGCCGTGGTCGTCGCCGCTGCCGAAGAGCGCGCGCGCCGCGACGGCGAGGGTCAGGTCCGTCAAGGCGGCGTTGGCCTCGACGATCGCCGTGCCCGCATCGGCCCACCGCGCCGCCAGCCGCTCGCCTTCCTCCTGCATGGCCGGCCAATAGGCCTTGAGCGACCGCGCCTGGAAGGTCGGCTGGATCGCGCGCCGCCGCTGGGTCCAGAGGGGCGGCTCGCTCGTCAACAGGCCCTCGCCGAGAGCGATCTTCAAGCGGTCGTGAAAAGGGCTGCGGCCGTAGCGCTCGGCGGCCGCCACGAGCACGTGGCGCACGGCGTCGGGGTGGGCGAGAGCGACCAGCGGCCGCCGGCTCGGCAGCCCCAGGCGGACCACGTCGCCGAGCGAGCGATGCGCTCGTTCGAGCACGCTCGGCACATCGCGGCGCAGCGCCGGCACGAGCCCGACGAACGGGCGGCCGGGCAGGACCGGGATCGCGCTGGCGCTCATCGGACCCCGGGCCCGGCCGCGGCGCTGTCGTCCCTCGGCACGGTCGCTCGCGCCACCGCCGAACCCTCCCATGCGACTTCATCCTCTCGGCATGCGATGGCATCCGCTCGCCCGTCAGCTTGGCAGCGGGGCCGCGTCGCGGCAATGCGCCGACCCGGGTCTTGCCGGCCTGCGGAAGGCATTATAAGAATATAGTCCTTATCCCAGGAGAAGCGCCATGCGTGACATCGGGCCCGAGGGCGACCTCATCGAGCAAAGGCGGCGGCTCGGCGCCGTCGAGCGTCGGCTCGCGGAGAGCGAGCGTGCGTTGCGTCGTGCCGAGGCGACCATCGCCATGCTGAACGACCGCCTCGCCTGGTCGGAAGCGGAGCTCGC
>CAYZSE010000221.1:0-3228 GCA_964481035.1 uncultured Geminicoccaceae bacterium
CGCGCGGCCCGCACGCGTCCGCCGGCATGCCTTGACGTCCTCTCCCGGGCGCGAGACCCGGTTCCCTGCTGAGCCGGCGGGGTCGATAGCGACCGCGGGCGACGGCTGGCCAGAAGCTGCGCGGTCCTGCCTTCGTTGTCGTGTGAGGTTCCTTGACGCTCTCGATCACCCGCCTCGACGCCGCTGCCTTCGATCGTCACGTCGACGGGCTCGCCCAGCTGCTCCATGCCTGCGTCCACGAAGGCGCGAGCGTCAGCTTCGTCCTGCCCTTCGCCGTGGCCGACGCCGGGCGGTTCTGGCGGGAGAAGGTGCGGCCCGGCGTAACCGCGGGCACGCGCGCCGTCTTCGTCGCCATGGTCGAGGGACGTCTCGTGGGCACGGTCCAGCTCGCCTGGGACACGCCGCCCAACCAGCCGCACCGTGCCGACGTGGCGAAGCTGCTGATCCATCCGCACCACCGGCGGCGTGGCCTCGCCCGCGCGCTCATGGCCGCGCTGGAGGCGCACGCGCGGCGGCTCGGCCGCCCGCTCTTGACCCTCGACACCCGCACCGGCGACGCGGCCGAGCCGCTCTACCTGGGCCTCGGCTACACCGCCATCGGCGCCATCCCCGGCTACAGCGTCGATCCCCTCGATCCCGACCGGCTCGACGCCACCACGGTCTTCTACAAGGCGCTCTGAACGCCGGCGAGCCGCGCTCAGAGCTTGGCGACGACCTGCTCGGCGCCGCTCGCAGCGACCGCGCCCGGGTTGTCCTCGACCAAGAGTTCGGTGACGACGCCGTCGTCGACGATCATGGCATAGCGCTTCGAGCGCACCCCGAGAAACGGCCCGGAGAGGTCGACGTCCATGCCGATCGCCTTGGTGAACCCGGCGTTGCCGTCGGAGAGGAGCGTGACCTTCTCGCCGATCTTCGACTGCTCGCCCCAGGCCTTGAGGACGAACGGGTCGTTGACGGCGATGCAGGCGATCTCGGCGACGCCCTTGGCCTTGATGGCGTCGGCGTGCTGGAGAAAGCCCGGCAGGTGCTGCTCGTGGCAGGTCGGCGTGAAGGCGCCGGGCACGGCGAAGAGCACGACCTTGCGTCCGCCGAAGAGCTCCTCGCCGGTCACGTCGGTCATGCCATCGGGACCGAATTTCTTGAAGGTCGCGTCGGGCAGCTTGTCGCCCCTGGCGATGGCCATGTCGGTGTCTCCCATGCAAGCGTTGCGCCTCTCGACCTAGAGGCGGATAGGGCCGCCGTCACGTGCCAAAATCGACGGCTGCGCGGCGGCGTGGGCGCTTGAAGCCCGACCGCGCCGATCTTACCATGACCGCATGACGGAAGATGACTGGAACGGCAGCGATCTGACGGGAAGCCTGCTCGTCGCCATGCCCGGCATGGGTGACGATCGGTTCGCGCGCACCGTCATCTTCCTGTGCGCGCACAGCGCCGACGGCGCGATGGGCCTGGTCGTCAACAAGGTCCTCGACGAGCTGACGCTGCCGACGCTGCTCCGCCAGCTCGACGTCGAGCCCGGCGCGGCCGAGGACGAGCCCATCCACTACGGCGGTCCCGTCGAGACTAGCCGCGGCTTCGTCCTGCACAGCGCGGACTATGTCCGCGATTCGACCCTGGTCATCAACGAGCGGGTCGCGCTGACGGCGACCGTCGAGGTGCTCCGCGCGATCGCCCGCGGCGACGGACCCGAGCGGCGGGTCCTGGCGCTCGGCTACGCCGGCTGGGGCGCGGGGCAGCTCGACGCCGAGATCCAGGCCAATGGCTGGCTGTCGGTCCCGGCCGACGACGACATCGTCTTCGGCGGCGACAACGCCCTCAAATGGGAGCAGGCGCTCGCCAAGCTCGGCGTCAGCCCGGCGATGCTGTCGGGTGAAGCCGGCCACGCCTGATCGCCGGCGCCGCTCGTCCCGCGCCCGCGGCGCTACGCCAGCGGCCGGCCCTCGACCGGGTAGCGCGGGTCGGTGAAGCCCGGGGTCGAGGGGTGTCCCGCCGGCACGAGGCTCGCGAGCAGCGCCTCGTCCGCCGCCGTCCAGGGCGCATCCAGCGCGGCGAGGTAGCTCTCCCACTGGGCGAAGGTCCGCGGGCCGGCGATGGCGCTGGCGACGAGCCGGTTGGCCCAGAGCCAGTTGAGGGCGAAGGCGACCAGCGTCGTGCCGCGCTCGCGGCAGTGCTCGGCCAAGGTGTGGGCGATGGCGAGGCTCTCGCGTCGCCACTCGGTCTCGAGCATGCGGGCGTCCTCCCGCCCGGCGCGGCTGTCGGCGCCCGGTGCCGCATCGGGCGCGTACTTGCCGGTGAGCACGCCGCGGGCGAGCGGGCTGTAGGTGACGACGCCGAGCCCGTAGTGGGCGCAGGCCGGCAGCACCTCGACCTCGGGCTGGCGGTTCATGGCGTTGTAGTAGGGCTGACAGACCGCGGGCCGGCCGATGCCGGCCTGATCGCACAGCCGGCAGAGCTCGGCGATCCGCCAGGCGCGGAAGTTGGAGACGCCGATGTGGACGATCTTGCCGGCGCGGACGAGCTCGGCGAGGCCCTCGACGGTCTCGGCGAGGGGCGTGCGCGGGTCCTCGCGGTGCAGGTAGTAGACGTCGATGCGGTCGGTCTTGAGCCGCTTCAGGCTCGCCTCGCAGGCGTGGACGAGCCAGCGCTTGGAGAGCCCCTGGTGGTTGCGGTCGGCCCCCATGGCGTTGCCGGCCTTGGTCGCGAGCAGCCAGTGCGAGCGCTTGGCCGTCAGCGCCTCGCCGACGATCTCCTCGGCACCGCCCTGGTGGTAGGCATCGGCCGTGTCGATCGCGTTGACGCCGTGGTCGAGGGCATGGTCGATGATCCGCCGCGCCGCGGCCGCATCGGTGCGCCCGCCGAACATCATCGTGCCGAGGGTCAAGACCGACACCTCGAGCCCCGTCCGCCCCAACGCCCGGTACCGCATCGCCGCCCGCCCCTTCGCCGCACCGAAAACCGTGGCGCAAGCCCTTGCCGTGGCGAGGAAAATGGCCGGTTTGGTTTCGTTCTGCAACAAGGGGGTCGCGAGCTCGGGGCTCCTCGCGCGGAAACGATCGGCACAGCCCCTCGTAACCCGACTAGGCGCAAATTCCTCCCCGCGCCTTCGTCGCAGGAAAGCTCGTCGGCCATGCGCCCGAGCAGATAGCCGAAGCCGCAGAGGGTCGACGCGCCGGCCCAGGTAGGCGTCCGGGCGGATATCCGGCTGCGGACGTTGTCGATGGGCCGCGA
>CAYZSE010000222.1:0-3184 GCA_964481035.1 uncultured Geminicoccaceae bacterium
GCGGTGAGCAGGCCCAGCGCGAGCGTCGCCTCCTTGAGCGTGGTGCCCTCGGCGTGCGCCTTCTTCGCGACCTTGGCGGCGTTGTCGTAGCCGATCTTGGGGTTGAGGGCGGTCACGAGCATCAAGCTCTCGTGCAGGAGCTTCTCGATCCGCGCCTCGTTGGCCTCGATGCCCGCGACGCAGTTGTCGGTGAAGCTCACCGCCCCGTCGGCCAGGAGCCGCATCGACTGCAAGACGCCGTAGGCCATGACCGGCTTGAAGACGTTGAGCTCGAAATGGCCGTTGGAGCCGCCGACGGTGACGGCGACGTGGTTGCCCATGACCTGGCAGGCGAGCATCGTCAGGGCTTCGCACTGGGTCGGGTTGACCTTGCCGGGCATGATCGAGGAGCCCGGCTCGTTCTCGGGCAGGCTCAGCTCGCCGAGCCCGCAGCGCGGGCCCGAGCCCAGAAAGCGGATGTCGTTGGCGATCTTCATGAAGCTCGCGGCGATGGTGTTGAGCGCGCCCGACATCTCGACCATCGCGTCGTGCGCGGCGAGGGCCTCGAATTTGTTCTCGGCGGTGACGAAGGCGAGGCCGGTGATCTGCGCGCACTCGGCGGCGAAGGCCTCGGCGAAGCCGACCTTGGCGTTGAGCCCGGTGCCGACGGCGGTGCCGCCCTGGGCGAGCTGCAGCACGCTCGGCAGCGCCCGGCGCACCCGGTCGATGCCGTAGCGGACCTGGGTCGCGTAGCCCGAGAACTCCTGGCCGAGGGTCAAGGGCGTGGCGTCCTGGGTGTGGGTGCGGCCGATCTTGATGATCGTCTCGAACGCCGCGACCTTCGCCTGGAGCGCCTGCTCGAGGTGCTCGAGCGCCGGGATGAGGCGGTTCGACGCCTCCTCGGCGGTGGCGATGTGCATCGCCGTGGGGAACGTGTCGTTCGACGACTGGCCACGGTTGACGTGATCGTTGGGGTGCACCGGCTGCTTGGTGCCCAAGGGCTCGCCGAGGATCTCGTTGGCCCGGTTGGAGATGACCTCGTTGGCGTTCATGTTCGACTGAGTGCCCGAGCCGGTCTGCCAGACGACCAGCGGGAAGTGCTCGTCGAGATCGCCGTCGGCCACCTCTTGCGCGGCCTGCGCCACGGCGTCGGCGAGCTTCGGGTCGAGCTCGCCGAGCCGCGCGTTCACCCGAGCCGCGGCGAGCTTGACGATACCGAGCGCACGCACGACGGGGGCCGGCATGCGCTCCGTCGAGATTTTGAAGTTCTGCAGCGAGCGTTGGGTTTGCGCCCCCCAATAGCGGTCCGCTTGAACCGCGATCGGTCCGAAGGTGTCGGTTTCCTGCCGCGTCGCCGCCATCGCCGTTCCTTTCCCATGAGCGCGCGGCGACAGTGCCGCTGCGACCGGTCCTGTCAACTCGGCGAAAGGCGGATCAGCGCTTGCGAAAGCGGTCGAGGGTGACGATGTCGGCGCCCTTCGGCGGCGTTGCGCCCGGCTCCTCGCCGACGGGCGGGAGCGCCTCGTCATCGGCGTCGTTCGGACCCGCCGGTGCGATCTCGTCGGCGTCGTCCGTGGGGGCGTCGTCCGCGGCGGCATCGGCGAGGGTGAACTGCAGGCCGAACTCGACGCCCGGATCGGCGAACACCTTGATGGCCGCGAACGGGATCGACAGCGCGTGGGGACGTCCACCAAACGACAGCGTCACCGCGAAGCGATCGTCGTCGACCACGAGGTCCCAGAACTGATACTGCAGAACGATCGTCATCTCCTGGCGATAGCGTTGCTGCAGGTCCGGCGGGATGTCGACGCCCGGATGATCGGTCCGAAACGTGATGTAGAAGTGATGCGGCGCCTCGAGCCCCGTCGCCGCGGCGTCGCGCAGCACCTGCCGCACGACGTCCATGAGCGCGTTTTCCACCAGATGGGCGTAAGGAATGGAGCCGTCCGGCATGTGATCGGATCCTGGTCGTCGCGGGAGGCTTTAAAGACACAAGTCCCGGGGGCGAACCCCCGGGACCGTGGAAAGATTCTGTTGCCCGGCTCTTCCAGGCCGCGCTTGCCGTGGTTTAGGCGGCAGCGAGCACCAAATCATTGTCATTGGCACTTGTCGGATCGGCCCGATAACGGCGGAACCATGCCGAGCGAAAACCTGTCCTTTACTACGCACGTCGATCCTGGTTCGCCCCCGCGGATCGGCCGCGTCGACCGATGGGAGTTGGTGGAGGCGCCGGGCACTGCCCCCGGGTCCGCTACGCCTATTTCGACAAGCGTTTATCGCCATAGCCGCTGTCGCAGCAGCCTTTATATAGGCCCTCGCGGGGCGGCTGAAAAGGACCCGGCCGCGCCTGAGCGAGGAAGCATCCCATGACCCTGCACGACGACGACCACCGCGCCATCGCCGAGAGCCGCGCGCAGCGTCACGAGACCCGCCGCGCCACCGTCCCTGCCATGGAAGATCTGCTCTACGAGCCCCTAGCGGTGCTCGACCACGGCTTCGTCCGCGTCGTCGACTACATGGGCGACGACGTCGCCGTCGTTCAGGCCGCCCGCGTCTCCTACGGTCGCGGCACCAAGAGCGTCAGCACGGACGCCGGGCTCATCAATTATCTGATGCGGCACCGCCACACGACACCCTTCGAGATGTGCGAGATCAAGCTGCACGTCAAGCTGCCGATCTTCGTCGCGCGGCAGTGGATCCGCCACCGGACCGCCAACGTCAACGAATACTCCGCCCGGTACTCGATCCTCGATCGGGAATTCTACGTGCCCGCGGCGGCCGAGGTCGCGACCCAGAGCGCGAGCAACCGCCAAGGGCGCGGGGCCGGGCTGGCCCGCGACGATGCCGAGGCGGTCCGCGGGCGCCTGAGCGGGCACGCGGCCGCCGCCTTCGACCTGTACGACGCGCTGATCGCCGAGGACGGGCCTGCCGTCGCCCGCGAGCTCGGCCGCGCCGTCCTCCCGCTGGCGACGTACACCCAGTGGTACTGGAAGATCGATTTGCACAATCTGTTGCATTTCGTGGCGCTCAGGGCCGACCCGCACGCCCAGTACGAGATCCGTGCCTACGCCGAGGTACTGCTCGATATCGTGCGAAAGTGGGTGCCGCTCACCGCCGCGGCCTTCGAGAACTATCGCTTAGAGGGCGCTCACCTCTCCAAAGTGCAACTGGAGGTCGTGCGGCGGCGGCTGCGGGGCGAGGCGGT
>CAYZSE010000223.1:0-3108 GCA_964481035.1 uncultured Geminicoccaceae bacterium
GACGAGGCCGCCCCCGACGCGGCCGCTCCCGACGCGGCTGCTCCCGACGCGGCCGGCGGCGATGGATGAGATCGGCCGCCCGATCGCGGCTCCGCTCTTCTTTTTCGGCACCTTGATGGACGTCGACGTGCTCGCTCGCGTCCTCGGCCGTCCGGTCGACGGACGGGAGCTGGAGCCGGCGATGCTGTGGGGCTTTCGTCGCCACCGGGTGCGCCATGCCCCTTATCCGGTGATCCGCCGCCACGGCGACGGCTACGTCCAGGGGTGCTTGTTTCGCCCGGCGAGCACCGACGAGCGGTGCCGCGTCGATCACTTCGAGAGCGGCGAGTACGCCGCCGACACCGTGCAGGTGCAGGCCGGGCCGCGGATGATCGACGCGCTCTGCTATCTGGATCTCGAGGGCGTCTTCGAGATCGCCGCCGCCGACTGGTCGCTGAGCGAGTTCCGACGTGCCGACAAGGCCGCCTACCTGGCCGATTGCGAGCGCTGGATGGCCACCTACGCGGCACTCACCTGAGCCAGCAGGCCCCCTCCCGGGCGTGGGAGCGGGATGGTCAGCCCTTGCGGAGAGCGCGCTAGGCCGGCGCGAGCAGCGGTGCGGCCGCGTGCAGCAGTTCCGGTCCGGCCTCGGGCCCGTGCATCCGCTCGCTCAACAGCCGCCGCCACCGGCGCGCGCCGGGCCGGCCGTTGAACAGGCCGAGGACGTGCCGGAGCAGGGCGGCGGGGGGTACGCCCTCGCGTTCGAGCCGGGCGAGATGGACGGCCAGGGCATCGAGGATCCTAGCCTCGTCGGCGCTCGCCGGCGCGCCGCCGAGCGCTGCGGCCTCGAGCTCAGGCAGCGCCCGCGGGTTCTGGTAGGCCGCGCGCCCGACCATCACCCCGTCCGCCCAGCGGCGGGCGGCGGCGACGTCGGCGGCGGTCTCGATTCCGCCGTTGAGGATGACCGTCAGCCGGGGGTGACGCTGCTTCAAGCGCGCGACGACGTCGTAGCGCAGCGGCGGGATCTCGCGGTTCTGCTTGGGGCTCAATCCGCGCAGCCAGGCTTGGCGCGCATGGACGATGAATGTCTCGACGCCGCTCGCGGCGCAGGTGGCGACGAACCGCTCGAGACAGGTGTCGGCGTCCGCGTCGTCGATGCCGATCCGGCATTTGACGCTGACCTCCTTGGCGGTGGCGTCGCGCATGGCCGCGAGGAGGTCGCGCACGCGCTCGGGCTCGGCCATCAGGCACGCGCCGAAGGCGCCCTTTCGCACGCGGTCCGAAGGGCAGCCGCAGTTGAGATTGTAGCCGTCATAGCCGTAGGCCTCCGCGGCGCGGATCGCCTGCGCGAGATCCTCCGGCTCCGAGCCGCCGAGTTGCAGCACGACCCGACCCTCGCCGGGCGCGCGGCCGAGCAAACGCTCGCGGTCACCGAACAGCACGGCGCCGGTGGTGACCATCTCGGTGAACAGCAGCGCGCGCGGCGCCAACAGCCGGTGGAAGACACGACAATGCCGGTCGGTCCAATCCATCATCGGCGCCACCGAGAAGCGGTGGTCGAGGCGATCCGCCGTTTTTCCTTCTTTTCCAACACCTTGATCGCTGGTCGCTGCATGCTGGGACACCGTCATCACCTTGACGAAACCTTGGTTTCACGCTGGAACTGTATTCTAAACTGTACCAGGGCCTGTACCAGGAACGGCGATGGCGACGATCGTCAAACGAGGAGAAAAATGGCGGGTTCTCGTGCGACGAGCAGGGTTCCCGACCCGCACCGGAACGTTCGAGACCAAGGGTGCGGCACAACGCTGGGCACGGCAAGTCGAACTCGACATGGACCATGGGCGCGTCGCCGGCGGCGTCGTGACCGGCACCGTTGGGGATCTCCTCGATCGCTACGCCCGCGAGTTGCATGTGCTGGGTCGAGCGCCCAGCCGCAACAAGCAAAGCGTTCTGGATATCCTCAACGCCGGCTTGGGCGAGGTGCCGGTGCGGCGCCTCTCTGCAGATCGCATCATCGACTATGCCAAGAAGCGCCATGCAGCGGGTGCAGGACCGGTCACCATCAATATCGATCTGTCCTACCTGGGCGGCGTGCTGCGCATGGCCAAGGCGGTGTGGCGCCTGGACGTGAGCGACGAGCCGGTGCGTGACGCCCGCGCGGGCTTGGCGCATCTCGGCCTCACGGGTCGGAGCCGACAGCGCGATCGTCGACCGAAGCCGCAGGAGCTCCGTCAGCTCTTCGACTACTGGCAAGGCAATCCGCGCATGCGATTGCCCATGGTCGACATCGTCAATTTCGCGATCGGCACCGCCATGCGCCTGGGCGAGATCGTTGGCCTGCGCTGGGCCGATTTTTCTCCATCGGAAAGGCTCCTTACCATCCGCGACCGCAAGCACCCGCGGGAGAAGCGCGGCAACGACGAGGTCGTACCGCTTCTGGCCGTCCGTGGCATCGATCCGGTGTCGATCATCGATGCCCAGCCGCGAGGCAACGACCGCATCTTTCCCTTCAAGGCCGAGAGCGTGGGAGCTGCCTTCGAACGTGCATGCGCCAAGTGCGGAATCGACGACCTGAGATTCCACGACCTTCGCCACGAAGGCGTCAGCCGCCTATTCGAAATCGGCTTGAGCATCGAACGCGTGGCCCTCGTTTCGGGCCACAAGGACTGGAAGACGCTACGGCGGTACACGCACCTCAAGCCGCAGGATCTACTCCACGAGGTCGCGCTTCTCTCGCCGCTCCAACCAACGAAGTAGCGAATCGCGGCGATACATCGGGGTCCGGCCAACCGACACCCAGGGTGGCCCGCGCCGTTCCGATCGCCAGTTCGACAGGGTGCGGACATCGAGATCGAAGGCCGACGCCACCTCATCGGCAGTCAGCAACCCTAGGGTCTGCCGCACCGGATGAAAGCTATCCAGCGCCCCTGGCTCCGTGCTGCCGGTCGGGCTCGCCGCGGCATCCCACTGGTACGGGTCGCCAACGTCGGCCGATTCAGCCTGTCCTGCGACTGGCCGATGATGTGAATGACCGTGACCATTCTTGCGCATGTCATGCCCTCTCAATGGATGTCGATGATGGCGGCGCCGAAGCGGCATTGGGCGCCGGGCGGGTGGCTGGCGGCG
>CAYZSE010000224.1:0-3069 GCA_964481035.1 uncultured Geminicoccaceae bacterium
GCCGGCTGTCGTCGGCGAGCGCCAGGGCCAGTCGGCGAGGAGTCAGATCATGCATAGACACGAATATACGCCAGCAACCATAGGCCGGCCATCGCGCGAAGGTCGCATGCGCCGGCGCTCATGCCCGCCGTGCCGGGCGCGGGGCGACCCGCGGTCGACCTTCCGTGCGGTTGCGGCGGCGGCGGAGAGCGGGCACGCTCGGCGTCGGAGGGGTAAGCCTGGGATCGTCGTGGTGCATTTCGCGCTCGTCCTACTTCTCGCTCTTCTCGTGTCGAACACCGCCCGCGCCGAGGCCGTCGCGACCGCGCACAGCCGGGCTACGCTCGTGAGCGAGGCGGCCATGGCCGAGCCGGGCGCCACGGTCGCCGTCGGCCTGCGGCTCGAGCTCGCACCGGGCTGGCACAGCTACTGGCGCAACCCGGGCGATGTCGGCGTGCCGACGCGCATCGCTTGGCGTCTGCCGCCCGGCGTCGAGGCCGGGCCGATCCAATGGCCGCACCCCGAAGCCCAACCCTATGGCCCGCTCGTCAACTACGGCTACGCCGGCGACGTCCTGCACGTCGTCGATCTGACGCTGCCGGCGGACTGGCCCGCCGGCACGCCGGTCCCGGTCGCGGCCGAGGCGAGCTGGCTCGTCTGCGAGACCGTCTGCATCCCCGAAGAGGCGACGCTCGATCTCACCCTGCCGACCGGGGGGCACCCCGAGCCGGACCCGGCGACCGCCGCCCTGTTCGAACGCTCGCGGGAGAGGCTGCCACAGCCGGCGGCCTTTCCCGTCGAGGCCTCCACCGACGGCCGACGGCTCGGCGTCGTGCTCGACGGCGGCTTCGATCGCGCCCGCGTGGAGGCGGCCCGCTTCTTCCCCTTCGAGCCCGGCGGCGTCGCCCCGACCGCCGCGCAGCGGATGCGCCTCGACGGCGCCGGCCGGCTGCGGCTGGACGTACCCGTGACGCACACGCCGGAGCGGCTCGCGGGCGTGGTGGTCTTGACCGAGCGCGCGGGCGGGCGCCTCGTTTCGCGCGCGATCTCGCTCGAGACGGCCGTGACGGCGCAATCCTCGTCCGCCCGGCTGGAGGGGGCTGCCCTCCTCGGGCTCGCCCTGCTCGGCGGCGCGCTCGTCAACCTCCTGCCCTGGGTGCTGCCGGTCGCGGCGACGCGGGCGCTGCCGGCCATCCGGAACGCCGCGTCCCGCGGGGCGCGAGGCCGGCGCGCGCTCGCCCATCTCGCCGGCGGGCTGGCGGTGGCCCTGCCGCTCGCCGTGCTCGCGGCGGGCGCGGCGCCGCTCGCCTGGGGCCGGCTCCTGCAGACGCCGGTGGCCGTGGCCGGGGTGGCGGTCCTGCTCGCGCTCGCCGGTCTCGACCTGGTGCGCGCGCGGCCGCGCGCGCAGGTCGATCTGGGTGCCACGGCCTTCTGGGGCGCCGTCACCATGGCCGTCGCCATCGCCGGCACGGCACCCATCGTCGCCGCCGCACCGGGCTTGGTCGCGGTCGAGGAGCCCTGGTGGGCCATCGCGACGGTGCTGGCCTTCGCTCTCGGTGTCGCCCTGCCGGCCACCGCCACGGCGCTCGTGCCCGGATCCACGGGCGATGGCACGCCTGCGCGGCTCTGGTCGGGGCTCGGCTTCGCGACGCTCGGTTGCGCCGCCTGGCTCGTCTGGGTCCTCGCCCATGTCGGCGGCCCGGACGCGGTCTTCGCAACCCTGGCGGCCCTGGCGCTCGCCGCCTTCGGGCTCTGGCTCGCGCCGCTGGGTGGCCGCGCGACGCGGGCGAGCGGCGCGGGCGCCCTGGTGGTGGCGCTCGCCCTCCTCGTCACGATGACGGCCCTGGCCGAGCGGGCGGATGTCGGGCACGCCACCCGCGGCGAACGCTACGGGCCGGCGCGGCTCGAAGAGGCCCTCGGCGGCCGCGGCCCGGTCCTGGTCGACATGACGGCCGCATGGTGCATCACCTGCCAGGTCAACCAGCGCGTGGCACTCTCGGGCGACGGCTTCGAGCGTTTGCTGAAGGCTACGGGCACGACCTATCTCATCGGCGACTGGACCCACCACGACCCGGAGATCACCCGGTATCTCGACCGCTTCGACCATCCGGGCGTGCCGCTCTACGTCGTCTACGACGCGGCCGAGGGCAACGCCCGCGTGCTGCCGCAGCTCTTGACGCCGGCCGTCGTCCGCCGCGCGCTCACGGACGCGGCCGGCGCCGCACCCGGGTGATCCGCCGCGAGGGCGCCGGGCGGGGGTGCGGGATGGTCGAGCATGTCGGGAAACGCGCTAGCCCTGCGGCATCGACGAGCACGCCGGGGGCGTCCCTTCACCCGCGCCGCTGCAGGTCCACATGCGACCGAAACGGGTCGCCTCCGGCAACTGGTCGGCCGCCGGCACGACGACGTCCTTTTCCTGCGCGAGCCAGCGCACGATGCCGCCTTCGACATGCTCGACCCGGCGAAAGCCCGCCTGCTCCAGCAGCTGCATGACGACGCGCGTCCGGTTGCCGGTCCGGCAGACGAGCAGGATCGGCGCGTTGCGATCGACCTGCTCGGCCAGACCGTCGACGAAGCGGGCCGCGTCGTAGGCACCGTCCTCGGCGAAGAACGTCGACAGGAGCGCATCCTCGATCACGCCGGTCGCGCGCCATTCCGCCGGCGTGCGGATATCGACGACGACGGGCTCCGCCGCCACGGCGGCCGCCGGCGCGAGCAGCACCGCGAGCGCGAGCGCCGAGCCCATGAGCCATCGTGTCGGCGCCGCCATGTTCGGCCGCCTCCGTTCGTGTGGGCGATGCGCGAGCCGGTGCTGGTGCGGCCCCATCAGCCGCGCGCCTCGTCGATGAACCGCAGGAGCGCCGCGCTGTCGACGGCGCCTTCGAGCAGGCGCCCCTCGAAGATCACCGAAGGTGTCGCCCTGAGCCCGACGGCGCGGGCGAGATCGAGGTTGTGGGCTGCCGTCGCGTCGATCGCATCGCTCGCCGCCGCCGCGTCCAACGCCGCCATGTCGGCGCCGAGCTCGCGGGCGAGGTCGCGGGCCGTCAGGCCGTTCAGCTCGACCTCGACGTCGGCGAGCCGGGCGTAGAA
>CAYZSE010000225.1:0-3003 GCA_964481035.1 uncultured Geminicoccaceae bacterium
GCCTTGCGACGGGCGCCGTCGAGGGTGTGGTAGCGGTACATCAGCAGCGCCCGCGCCGCCTCCGGCCAGGTCAGCGTGTAGAAGGGCAGGAGATAGATCTCGGTGTCCCAGAAGACGTGGCCCAGATAGGCGTCGCCGGTGAGGGCGCGGGCGCCGATCGAGACTCGCTCGTCCTCGGGATTGCAGGCGCTGATGAGCTGGTAGATCGCGAAGCGCACCGCCTGTTGCGCCGCGTCGTCGCCGTCGATCTGGACGTCGCTCACCTGCCAGCGCGCGGTCCATGCCGCCTCGTGCGCGTCCAGGACCCGGCGCCAGGGTCGCGCGCGCTGCTCCGCGACAACCGTGCGGGCGCGGTCGGCGACGACGTCGGCGTTCGCGAGATCGCCGCGGGCGAAACCGACGAGCCGTGTAAAGAGCGTCGGTTCATCGGGGGTCAGCCGCCATGACCAGGTTTGGCGCAGCGGCTCGGCCGCGATCGGCGACAGGGGCGCGGCGCCGCATTGGATCGCGCAGTCCTGCGCGAGCGCCAACACCTTGTCGGACGATGCGGTACGCCACACCGTCACATCGGGCTCTAAGCGCATCGGCTCCAAGCCGCAGCCAGCGGTATCGACGAGCGCGTGCAGCGTCAGATCGCATTCGCCGCCGTCGACCCGCAGCTCGGCGACCTGCAGGCCGAGTTCGCGGCAGGCCAGCGAAACCAGTCGAAGCACCCGCAGCCGCACGACATGGCCGGCCGGCTCGCGGTGATCCCACGACGACACGACGAGCCCCCGCTTGAGGTCCAGCGTGCGCCGATGCCGCACCACCTCGCCGCTGCGTATCAAGAGCGGTTGACCGTCGATCTCGACGCGCAGGCGCAGCCAGTCGGGACCCGGCACCAGCGCCGGGACCGGCGGCAGCGTGTCGGGCGTATCGAAAAGGCCTGCGATGTAGATGCGCGGCCACGACGCCCAGTTGAGCCCGTGCAGCCACGATGCCCAAATGGGGCCGCGGCTCACCGAACGGGCGCCGCGAATGCCCATGAAGCCGTTGCTGATGGTGAAGCGGGCTTCGATGCCGGCCTCGCGGCTCGGATCGTAGCCGGACTCCACGAGCGTCCAAGCGTGCTCGCCGCCGACCGCAAGTACGCTCTCCGCCCAGTTCAGAAGATCGCCGCCAAGCTGCGCCATGCGCCTGCCCCCGAGATGCCCTGCTCGGCCCGGTCAGGCGAGCCCCGACCGATCACCGCCACACCTTGGCAGGATCCTTCGCCAACCCGATGGTGCCGCAGCGGTGCCCGCGGTCAAGCGTGCATCGATCGAAGCACGGCTCGCTCAAAGGTGTCGAAGGGGGCTCTGGCACGCACCACCGTCAGGCGGGTGAGCGTCGCGGGGGCCGCGTCTTGAGCGCTTGATCGGCGACGATCAGGCGGTCCGCCACCTCGGGCGCTCGGGCGCCGCTTCGAGCGTCGGTGGCGACGACGCCGAGGGGCGCCGGCTCCCGCTCGGCGGCGGGCGGCGACACGGTGATGGCGCGAACCTCGCTCGCCTCGGCGAGCAGCCGCGTGTAGATGCGCAGGTAGCCGCGCGCCATCGCCTCGGCCGAGAAGCGAGCGTCGAAGACCGCGCGGACGCGGTCGCGGTCCAGCGTCTCGATCTGACCGACGGCGGCGACCGCGCTTTCGATGTCGTCGACGACGAAGCCGGTCACACCGTGATCGATGACCTCGGGAACGGAGCCGTGCTTGAACGCGATGACCGGCGTCCCCGATGCCATGGCTTCGATCATCACCAGGCCAAACGGCTCGGGCCAGTCGATGGGGAAGAGCAGGGCCTGCGCGTTGCCGAGGAACGCAGGCTTGTCCGCATCGCCGATCTCGCCGACGAACTCGACCAGTGGATGGCCGAACAGGGGCTCGATCTGCTCACGAAAATAGGCCTCGTCGGCGCGGTCGATCTTGGCCGCAATCTTGAGGGGCACGCCGGCACGCGTGGCGATCTCGACGGCGCGGTCGACACGCTTTTCAGGCGAGATTCGCCCGAGGAAGGCGAGATAGTCGCCACTCGGGCTGGCGATCCAGGGAAATCGCTGCGGCGGAAGCCCGTGATGGACGGTGCCGACGAAGTTGGCGAAGGGCAGCGCACGTCGCTGATCGTCGGAGATCGAGACCAGCGGGAAGGCCGAGAAGCGCTCGTAGAAGGGCTGGAGATCCTTGAGGTCCAAGCGACCGTGCAGCGTCGTGACGGTGCGCTGTGCGAGGTGCCGGAACAGGGCACAGGGCATACAGTCGATATGGAAATGCAGGATGTCGAAGTCGTCGGCCCGTTCCAGCACCTGATCCAGCATGACAAGATGCGCCGCGAGCTCGGCCGTGGGTCCGCTGTCGAGCCGGATGGCGCAGTCACGCACCGGGTGGAGCGGTGCCGACGTCGCGCTGTCGCCACTGGCGAACACCGTCACGTCGTGCCCGAGCGCTTGAAGGGCCTCGGAAAGGTTGGCGACGACCCTTTCGGTGCCGCCGTAGAACCTCGGGGGGACGGCTTCGTAGAGAGGCGCAATTTGGGCGATTCGCATCGATGCGGTCCTCCATTGCCATGCCGGCGCGGTCGAAGCCGAGCGCTGGCCGAAAGCTCCAGGGAAATATTCTCTCAATAAGAAGTATTAGACGATTTGGTGCTCTGCACAAGTACCTAACTGGAGCTGTGCCTTGGGGGGCTACAGCCAGCCTGGATCGCCGGTCCCCGCGCCGACGTGCAAACGCAACGGCCGGAGCTTCAAGTGACCAGCGAGCGCCGATGTGCCCGGGCGGGCAGCGATCGCGCCCGACTGCACCTCCACGAGGTGGCGGTGCCGCGCGCAGCTATCGGGAACGGTCTCCCGCTCTCCACTTACTGGGGAAGCTGCGAGCCGCGGGGGGCCGCCGGCGCGCGGAACGCATGCCGACGAGCGGCTCGAGGACGCGCTCATTGCCAGAACGCGAACGCCTCCGCCTGCGCGCGCTCGACGCGCGCGCGGCGGCTC
>CAYZSE010000226.1:0-2942 GCA_964481035.1 uncultured Geminicoccaceae bacterium
GGCATGGTCGCGAGGACGACGGCGACCGCGGTCCACAGCGGCGACAGCCCGAACAGCTGCGCGAGGCCGAGCATCACCAGCGGATGAACGACCCCTTTGAGGACCACGAGGACGCCGACGATGGGGAGCGCGCCCCGCATGCTGAACGCGCGCAGGGCCGCGCCGGTGGCGAAGAGCGCGCAGGGCACCGCCGCGTCGCCGAGGAGGCGGGCGAACGCCTCGAGCGTCGCGGGCAGAACGAGACCGGCACCGTTGAAGGCGATGCCGGCGAAGAGCGCCACCAGGATCGGATTGGTGATCGTGGCGCGGGCGACCTCGCGCGGCACGTGCGCGAGCCCCCGACCCGCGCCGCGAACGAACTCCACCAGCACCGTCGTCAGGGTGAAGAAGACGATGCTGTGGAAGGAGATGATGAGGAAGAGAGGAAAGGCGCCGTCGGGCCCGAAGGTCGTCAGCACGACGGGGATGCCGATCATCACGGTGTTGCCGTAGCTCGCAGCGAAGCCGAGCAGCACCGCTTCGTCCGCCTTGCGGCGAAAGGCGAAGCGGGCGGCGAGCGCGCCGAGCGCGAAGACGACGGCGTTGGCGAGGTAGAAGGTGGCGAGCAGGCCCGGCGCGCCGCCGGCGCTGGGCTCGGTCACGGCGATCTTGTGGAACAGCAGCACCGGGATCGCGAAGTAGAAGACGAAGCGCGTCAGCGCCCGGGCGCTCGCGGCGTCGAAGACCGGGGTGAAAGTCGCGGCGTAGCCCGCGGCGATGAGCCCGAAGATCGGCACGATGACGGCGACGACGGCGAGCACGCGAGCTCCGGCAGGTGGGTCTGGCCGTGGCCGGGGCGAGGGCGACTAGGCTTGCAGCAACCGACCTGCCAAGGTCCACGGGCAGCGGCAACCTGGGAGGACGCACATGCCCTATGCGATCATCGCCACCGACAAGCCCGACAGCCTCGATCTCCGCTCGAAGACCCGCGCCGAGCACCTCGCCTATCTCGACGCCAACAAGCACCGCCTGCTCGCCGCCGGCGCGCAGATCGAGGACGACGGCACCGGCGGCTTCGGCAGCATCGTCATCGTCGACACCGACGACCGGGCCGAGGCGGAGGCGTTCGCCGCCGACGACCCTTACGCCAAGGCAGGCCTGTTCGCGGACGTCCGCGTCGTCCGCTGGCGCCAGGCGTTCTTCAACAAGGAGAACGTGCTCTGAAACGGGCCGGCCGAGCCGGGCCGTGGCGGCCCGGCTCTCAGGTCCCTCAGAGCCGGGCGTGCGTGAGCAGCGCCGGATCGCCGACCCACGCCTCCTCCAAGAGCTCGGCCACCGCCGCCGCACCGGCGTCGTCGCCCTGGGCGCGGAGCGTCTGCTCGAGGCCCCAGAGCGTCCACGCGTTGTTCGGCGCCTCCATGAGTGCGGCGCGATACGAGTCCTCGGCCGCCTTCAGCTCGCCGGCCTCGTGCAGGACCGCACCCAAAGTCTGGCGCACGGGATAGTACCAGTAGGGCGGCTCCATGTAGGGAACGGTGTCCTGGATGGCCGCCGCCCCCTCGAGCAACGCCACCGCCTCGTCGAAGCGGCCCTCCGCCGCCGCGATCTTGGCATCGAGGACGTCGCGGGCGATGGTCAAGAGGTCGCCGGCCGGCACGTACTGCGCCTCGATCGCACTGAAATCGTGGCCGCCGCGGATCGCCTCGATGGCGTCCCGCTCCGTTCGGGCCGCCGCGAGGTCGCCCAGACGCACGTGGGCGATCCCCCGCGCGTAGCGGCGGAAGCCCTCGACGAAAGGGAAGCGCTCGCCGGCCTCGGGCAGCGCCAGCGCGGTCTCGGGGTCGCTCATCAGCGTATGCGCCGTGTAGGGCGCGGTCTTGATCGCCTGGATCCACGCGACCTCCGCCGCCAACTCGTCGGACATGACGTCCGCGAGCTTGTCCGCCGCGTGCAGGGCGTCCTCGGCCGCGCCGGCCATCTGCGCCGAGACGAGCAGGTAGTGGACGTTGTGGGGGTAGTACCCATAGCGGTAGATCGCCGAGCCGTCGGTCTGGGCGAGGAAGCGTTCGTCCGCCGCGACGGCCGCGCGGTTGGCGTCCAGCGAAGCCTGGTAGCGGCCGATGCGGTAGTAGATGTGCGACGGCATGTGGACGAGGTGCCCGGCGGCGCTGACGACCTCGGCCAGCCGGTCGGCGTAGGGCTCGGCGCGCTCGGGCGTGGTCGAGGCCTCGACGGTGTGGATGTAGAGGTGGATGGCGCCGACATTGTCCGGATCGAGCGCGAGCGCCCGCTCCAGAAGCGCCACGATCTCGCCGGCCCGGCCCTTCGGCGTGCGCTTGTCGGCCTCCCAATAGTCCCAGGGCTGGGTGTCCATGAGCGCCTCGGCGGCGAGCGTCAGGACGACCGTCTCCTCCGGATGGGCCTCAGCCACGGCCACCATGGCATCGGCATAGGCCATGTCGAGGGCGGCGCGGTCGGCGTCGGCCGTCGGCGCGTAACGCTGCGCCATGGCGGCGACGAGCGCCTGCTCCAGCGGGGCCGTGCCCTCGGTGAGCGCTCGTGCCTGGGCGGTGGCGGCAAAGGCCGGCCGCACGGCCGCCGCGTCCATCGGTACGTTGATGTTCGGGCCGAGCGCATAGGCCTCGCCCCAATAGCACATGGCGCAGGCCGGGTCGGCCGCCTGCGCCGCACGGAACGACCGGATCGCCTCGGCATGGTTGAAGCCGAAGGCGAGCCGCAATCCCTGATCGAAGTAGCGCTGCGCGCGTTCGCTCGTCGTCGTGATCGCGAGCGACGCGTGGCCGAGGCCCTCGTAGAGCGGCACTTCGGCATCGGCCGGCGTCGCAGCGGCCGCGGCCTTGGCGAGGGCGAGACGGACGCCGGGCTTGAAGAGCTCGTTGCGCCCCGCGGCGATGGACCCGCACCCGTTCGCCGCCAGGTAGCGCGGATCGAGCAACTCGCTC
>CAYZSE010000227.1:0-2923 GCA_964481035.1 uncultured Geminicoccaceae bacterium
TGCTCGTAGGTGCCGCCGACGTCGCCGTTCTCGTCGAACTCGTGGGCGCCGGCGGCGCCCTCGTAGTCGATGTCGGTGCCCGCCGCGAGCAGCTCCTTGGCGCGGGCGAACTCGCCCGGCCCGACCTTTTCGCCCGGGGCGCCGGCGACCGCGCGGATCTGGTCGCGGATGACGGCGCCGTCGGTGGAGCCGGCCGCCTCGGCGGCGAGCATGAGGATCATCGCCGCGTCGTAGGCGCTGTCGATGAAGGGCACGGGCGGCAGTTCGCCGTAGCGCGCTTCATAGGCGGCGCCGAAGGCTTCGCTCTCGGCGCTCTCGACGCCACGCGGCGCGGTGCCGAACGCGCCCTCGACGAACTCGCCGAAGTCCTCGGCCACCTGGGTCGCCTTCATCCCGTCGGTGAAGACGAAGCGCTCGAAGAAGCCCTCCTCGAGCGACTGGCGCAAGATCAAGAGACCGCCGTCGTCGGGATAGGCGATCAGCAGGAGCGCTTGCGCGTCGCCGCCCGCGAGGTCCTGCAATTCGCCGCGATAGGACGCCTTGTTCGGCTCGAAGGCCGAGCTGCCGGTGACCGTTCCGCCGGCCTCGGCGAAGCTCGCCGCGAAGCTCTCGGCGAGCCCCTTGCCGTAGTCGTTGTTGACGTAGAGGACGGCGATGCGGTCGATCCCTTGCGCCTTGACGAGGCCGCCGAGGACGACGCCTTGCTGGGCATCGGACGGGACGGTCCGAAAGAGGAAGTCGTCGTCGTCGAGCGTCGTGATGGTCGGCGCGGTCGACGCGTTCGAGATCTGCGGCACGCCCTCGACGGCGCTCACGCTCGTGGCGACCGGGATGGTGTTGCCGGAGCTGAGCGCGCCGAGGATGCCGGAGACGCCCTCCACGGTGACCAGCCGCTTGGCCGCGTCGACCGCGGGCTGCGAGCGGGTCTGGGTGTCGCCGACGACCAGCTCGACGTCGCCCTCGAGCACGCCGCCCGCCGCGTTGGCCTCGTCGACGGCCAGACGCATCCCGGCCAGGCTGCTTTCGCCGTAGGTCGCGAGGCCGCCGGTGAGCGGGATGAGGGCACCGAGCTTGACCCCCTCGGCGAGCGCCGGGGCGGTGGTCAACGCGGCAACGAGGCCGGCGGCGAGGCCGGCGCCCATGAGCTTGGGCATGTGTCGTTCCTCCCGGGAGCAGGACCGTTGAAGGCTCGCGTCGTCTGTAGCCGGACGGGCCATAAGCCGCAATCGCCGCTGCTTGCTCGCACTGGTCGAGCGGCCTACCAATGCGTGTTCGCGCGGATCGTCCGTCGAGGGAACACCCCATGGTCGTCGTCAACCGTATCGCCGAGTATCACGACGAGCTGACCGCATGGCGACGGCATCTGCACGCGCATCCCGAACTCGCCTTCGAGGAGCACGCGACGAGCGCTTTCGTCGTCGATCGGCTCAGGGCGTTCGGTGTCGACGAGGTCCACAACGACCTGGCGCCGACGGGCGTCGTCGCCCTGATCCGCGGGCGGCCCGGCGCCCGGCGCGTGGGCCTGCGCTGCGACATCGACGCGCTCCCGCTGACGGAGCAGACGGGCGTTCCCTACGCCTCGACGGTGCCCGGCAAGATGCACGCCTGCGGCCACGACGGGCACACCGCGATGCTGCTCGGGGCCGCGCGCTACCTGGCGGAGACGCGCAACTTCGCCGGCGAGGTGGTCTTGATCTTCCAGCCCGCCGAGGAGGGCTTCGGCGGTGGTCGCGTCATGGTCGAGGAGGGGCTGTTCGAGCGCTTCCCGGTGGATGCCGTCTTCGGGCTGCACAACTGGCCGGGCGCGGCCATCGGCTCCTTCGCCATCTGCAAGGGTCCGATCATGGCGGCGACCGACACCTTCTCGGTGACCATCCGCGGCCACGGCGGCCACGCGGCCCTGCCGCACACGACGGCCGATCCGGTCCTCGCCGCGGCGGCGGCGGTCCAGGCGGTCCAGGCCATCGTCGCCCGCAACGTCGCGCCCAAGGAGGCCGCCGTGGTCTCCGTCACCCGGCTCGCCGGCGGCGAGGCCTACAACGTCATCCCCGAGGCCGTGGAGTTCGGCGGCACCGTCCGCTCCTACACGCCCGAAACGCGCAAGCTCTGCCAGGAACGCTTCGAGGCCATCTGCACCGGCATCGCCCAGGCGCACGGCTGCAGCGCGGAGGTCGCCTACCGCCGCGGCTATCCGCCGACGGTCAACAGCGACCGCGAGACCGACTTCGCCGCCGACATCGCCGCCGAGGTGGTCGGTGAGGCGCGCATCAATCGCCACGCGACGCCGAGCATGGGCGGCGAGGACTTCGCCTACATGCTGGAGAAGAAGCCCGGCGCCTACATTCTCATGGGCAACGGCCCGGGCGACCGCGGGCGCGTGCTGCACAGCCCGCACTACGACTTCAACGACGAGGCCCTGCCCGTGGGCGTCAGCTATTGGGTGCGCTTGGCCGAGCGTTTTCTGGGCACCTGAGCCCCGCGCCGCCGGCTCGAGGCTTGGCCTCGCTCGAGCGAGGTCCTATGCTGCGCTGTGGTCTTGTCGACGAGGTTCTGCGGCGCATGGAAGACGAGCGTTATCCCGGTGAACGTCGCGGGCTCCGTCTCTTTCTCGAGGGTCTGGTCGACGCCGTCGATGCCGAGCTGGGTCGCGACGCGCTGCTCTATCACCGGATCAAGATCGCCCTCGAGCGCGGCGATCTCGGCTCGCTGCGGGCCGCGCGGCAGATGTTCAATCACCAGGACACGGCGTTGAAGCGGCGCCTGTCGCTCGCGCGCCAGGGTCGCCGCACGCGCGGCATAGCAAACTTGCCCGCGGCACCCAGCCTCGCCCTCGCCGACACCGACGGCGACGCGGCCCCGCCGCGCGGCGGGGCCGCGGTCGTCACTCTGCCGACCGCGACCCGCAACGAGACCGCTGACTAGA
>CAYZSE010000228.1:0-2890 GCA_964481035.1 uncultured Geminicoccaceae bacterium
TGGCCGTCCTCTGGGGGCCGGTCGCCTTCTGGCTCGCCGTCGTCGTCGCGGCGCTGGTGGTGGGCGCCATCGGTGCGCTCATCGAGACGACACTGTTGCGCCGCATCTACAAAGCGCCGGAACTGTTCCAGCTTCTGCTCACCTTTGGCCTCGTCCTCGTCTTCCAGGACCTCGTCAGGTTGATCTGGGGACCCGAGGAGATGCTGGGCCCGCGTGCGCCCGGCCTCGCCAGCTTTGTCGTCATCCTCGGCTACCGCTTCCCCCAATACGACCTCGTTCTCATGGCGCTCGGGCCGATCACGCTCGGCGCGCTCTGGCTGCTGTTCCACCGCACCCGCTTCGGCATCCTCGTGCGCGCGGCCACACAGGACCGCGAGATGGTCGACGCCCTCGGGGTCGATCAAAAGCGCCTCTTCACCGCGGTCTTCTTCATCGGCGCGGCGCTCGCCGGGCTTTCGGGTGCCCTGCAGATCCCGCGCGCCTCGGTCCATTCGCTCATGGATCTCGACATCGTCGTCGAGGC
Source organism: uncultured Geminicoccaceae bacterium (assembly GCA_964481035.1). Lineage (GTDB taxonomy): Bacteria > Pseudomonadota > Alphaproteobacteria > Geminicoccales > Geminicoccaceae > JAAAPF01. The sequence goes on from CAYZSE010000228.1 coordinate 524, forward strand.
CTTCGTCGTGACCGTCATCGGCGGCATGGGTAGCGTCGCGGGCGCCTTCCTCGCCGCCGTCATCATCGGCCTGCTCAACGCATTCGGCATTCTCGTCTTGCCGAAGATCACCCTCGTTCTCGTCTTTCTGGTCATGGCCGTGGTGCTCGTGCTCCGGCCCCAGGGCCTCCTGGGTAGGAAGGAAGCGGCGACTTTCCACCGTGCGCCACCGGCGCGACCGCTCCTGCCCGACGGCCCCCTGGTCCGAGCGGGCTATCTCGCCGGGTTCGTCGCGCTTATCGCCCTGCCGCTTGCGGGCGACGCCTACCTCTTGAAGCTCGGCATCGACGTCCTCGTCTTCGCGCTGTTCGCGATGAGCCTCGGCTTCATCATGGGTGCAGGCGGCATCGTCTCCTTCGGCCACGCCGCCTATTTCGGCCTCGGCGCCTATGGCGCCGGGCTCGCGGTCCACCATCTGGGCGCGCGCATGGAACTCGCGCTCGTCGCGGCACCGCTGCTCGCGGGTCTGGGCGCGCTCGCCTTCGGCTGGCTGTGCGTCAGACTGACGGGCGTCTACCGGGCGATGCTGACCCTGGCCTTCGCCCAGATCGTCTACGCCACGGCCTTTCAGTGGGTCGAGCTGACCGGCGGCGACAACGGTCTCGTCGGCTTGTGGCCGGCGGCATGGGCGAGCGCGCGCACGGTCTACTACTACCTGACGCTCGCCTGCTGCGCGGCCGGCATGACGCTGCTCTACTGCGCGGTGCATGCGCCCTTCGGCTACGCGCTCCGTGGCATTCGCGACAGCGAGGCCCGGGCGGCCGCGATCGGTATCGACACGACCCGCCATCTCTGGAAAGCCTTCACACTGGCCGGCGCCGCCGCCGGGCTCGCCGGTGGCGTCTACACCTTCTCCAACGGCACGGTGGACCCGAGCGTCCTCGCCATCCCGATGTCGATCGACGCGCTCGTCATGACGCTCATGGGCGGCATCCAGACGGTCACGGGCCCCATCGCAGGTGCCGCCGCCCTCACCCTCATCCAGGAATGGGCGATGCCGCTCACCGACTACTGGAAACTCGTCAAGGGTCTCGTCATCGTGGCGCTGGTGCTGCTCTTCCGCGAGGGGCTCGTCGGCTTCGCGCAAGACCGGCTGCGGCGCGCTGCGCCTTGAGCCTCCTCGTCGCCCACGGTCTCAGCAAGTCTTTCGGCGGCGTCCACGCCGTCCGCGCGGTCGACTTCGCACTCGAGGCCGGCGAGCGACTGGCCATCATCGGCCCCAACGGCGCCGGCAAGTCGACCTGCTTCAACCTGGTCGGCGGACAGCTCCGTCCCGACGACGGCCGCATCGTTCTCGACGGCGAGGACGTCACCGGCCTCGCACCCCACGCGATCTGGGCCAAGGGCGTCGGCCGCACCTTTCAGGTCGCCACCATCTTCGGCTCGATGAGCGTCGTCGAGAACGTCCAAACGGCGCTCATGAGCCACACGCGCCTGCTCGGCCGGCTCTGGGGCGCGGGACGGCGCCTGCATCGCGAGCGCGCCCGCGAGTTGCTCGACCGTGTCGGCATGGCGGCCCAGGCCGACAGGTCCGCCGGCGTGCTCGCCTATGGCGACGTCAAGCGGGTGGAGCTCGCGATTGCCCTGGCGCACGAGCCCAAGCTGCTGTTGATGGACGAGCCGACCGCCGGCATGGCGCCACGCGAGCGCCACACGCTCATGGAGCTCACCTCAGACATCGTCGCCGAGCGCCAGGTGGCGCTGCTCTTCACCGAGCACGACATGGACGTCGTCTTCACCCACGCCGACCGCATCCTCGTCCTCGCCCGCGGCGAGATCGTCGCCGAGGGCTCGCCCGCGGCGATCCGCAGCGATCCGCAGGTGCAGGCGATCTACCTCGGCCAAGGCTTCGAGGCGGCGTCGTGACGGCGCTGCTCCAAGTCCAGGACCTCGCCACGTTCTACGGCCGCGCCCAGGTTCTCTTCGAGGTCGGCCTCGAGGTGGCCGCGGGCGAGGTCGTCGTGCTCTTGGGCCGCAACGGCGCCGGCAAGTCGACGACGCTCAAGTCGATCATCGGCCTCGTACCGCCGGCCCGGGGTGCGATCGTCTTCGCCGGCGACCGGCTCGACGGGCTCGCCCCCTTCGAGATCGTGCAGAAGGGCCTCGGCTACGTGCCCGAGGACCGCCGCGTGTTCACCGAGCTGACCGTCGAGGAGAACCTCGAGGTCGGCCGTCGCGCGGCCGGGGAGGGGACCGACCGCTGGACGCCCGCCGAACTCTACGCGCTCTTCCCCAACCTCGCCCGCATGAAGCGGCGGCGCGCCGGGCTGATCTCCGGCGGCGAGCAGCAGATGCTGACGATCGCCCGCACGCTCATGGGCAACCCCC
>CAYZSE010000229.1:0-2890 GCA_964481035.1 uncultured Geminicoccaceae bacterium
TGGCCGTCCTCTGGGGGCCGGTCGCCTTCTGGCTCGCCGTCGTCGTCGCGGCGCTCGTGGTCGGCGCTGTCGGCGCGCTGATCGAGACGACGCTTCTGCGCCGCATCTACAAGGCGCCGGAGCTGTTCCAGCTGCTCTTGACCTTCGGCGTGGTCCTCGTCTTCCAGGATCTGGTCAAGCTCATCTGGGGACCCGCCGACATGCTGGGGCCGCGCGCACCCGGGCTCGCGAGCTTCGTCGTCGTCCTCGGCTACCGGTTCCCGCAGTACGACCTCGTCCTGATGGCGCTCGGGCCGCTCACGCTCGCCGCGCTCTGGCTCCTCTTCCACCGGACCCGCTTCGGCATCATCGTCCGCGCCGCGACCCAGGATCGCGAGATGGTCGATGCCCTCGGCGTCGATCAAAGGCGGCTCTTCACCGCGGTCGTCTTCCTCGGCGCGACGCTCGCGGGGCTCGCGGGCGCCCTGCAGGTCCCCCGCGCGTCGGTCCATCCGCTGATGGACCTCGACATCGTCGTCGACGCCTTCGTCGTCACCGTCATCGGCGGCATGGGCAGCGTGCCGGGCGCCTTTCTCGCCGCCGTCATCATCGGCCTGCTCAACGCCTTCGGCATCGTCGTCTTCCCGCAGATCACCCTCGTCCTCGTCTTCCTCGTCATGGCGGTGGTACTCGTCCTCCGGCCCCAGGGCCTCCTCGGCAGGGCGGGATCGGCGCACCTCCAACGCGCCCCGCCGGCGCGACCGCTCCTGCCCGACGGCCCCGCGGTCCGAGCCGGCTATCTCGCCCTGATCGCCGCACTCCTCGCCCTGCCGCTCGTCGGCGACGCCTATCTCTTGAAGCTCGGCATCGACATCCTCGTCTTCGCGCTCTTCGCGATGAGCCTCGGCTTCATCATGGGCGCCGGCGGCATCGTCTCCTTCGGCCACGCCGCCTATTTCGGCCTCGGCGCCTATGGCAGCGCGCTCGCGGTCCACCACCTCGGCGCGCGCATGGAGCTGGCGCTGATCGCCGCCCCGCTGCTCGCGGGTCTGGGCGCGCTCGTCTTCGGCTGGCTGTGCGTCCGCCTGACCGGCGTCTACCGCGCCATGCTCACCCTCGCCTTCGCCCAGATCGTCTACGCCACGGCCTTCCAGTGGGTCGAGCTCACCGGCGGCGACAACGGCCTCGTCGGCTTGTGGCCCGCGGCATGGGCGAGCTCGCGAACGGTCTACTACTACCTCACGCTCGGCTGTTGTGTGGCCGGCATGGTGCTGCTCTACCGCGCGGTCCACGCGCCGTTCGGCTACGCGCTCCGAGGCATCCGCGACAGCGAGACCCGGGCGGCCGCGATCGGCATCGACACGACCCGCCATCTCTGGAAGGCCTTCACGCTGGCCGGCGCCGCAGCCGGGCTCGCGGGCGGCGTCTACACCTTCTCCAACGGCACGGTGGATCCGAGCGTGCTCGCCATCCCGATGTCGGTCGACGCGCTCGTCATGACGCTTCTGGGCGGCATCCAGACGGTCACGGGCCCCATCGCGGGTGCGGCCACGCTCACCCTCATCCAGGAATGGGCGATGCCGCTCACCGACTACTGGAAGCTCGTCAAGGGCCTCGTCATCGTGGCGCTCGTCCTGCTCTTCCGCGAGGGGCTCGTGGGCTTCGTGCAGGACCGGCTGCGGCGCGCCACGCCTTGAGCCTCCTGGTCGCCCACGGCCTCAGCAAGTCCTTCGGCGGCTTGCCCGCCGTCCGCGCCGTCGGCTTCGCGCTGGAGGCCGGCGAGCGGCTCGCCATCATCGGCCCCAACGGCGCCGGCAAGTCGACCTGCTTCAACATGGTCGGCGGCCAGCTCCGCCCCGACGACGGCCGCATCGTCCTCGACGGCGAAGACCTCACCGGCCTCGCGCCGCACGAGATCTGGGCCAAGGGCGTCGGCCGTACCTTTCAGGTCGCCACCGTCTTCGGCTCGATGAGCGTCCTCGAGAACGTCCAGACCGCGCTCATGAGCCACACGGGCCTGCTCGACCGGCTCTGGGGTGCGGGACGGTGCCTTCATCGCGAGCGTGCCCTGGAGCTGCTCGAGCGCGTCGGCATGGCGGACCAGGCCGACAGGACCGCCGGCGTGCTCGCCTATGGCGACGTCAAGCGGGTGGAACTCGCCATCGCGCTCGCCCACGACCCCAAGCTGCTGTTGATGGACGAGCCCACCGCCGGCATGGCGCCGCCCGAGCGCCATGCGCTCATGGACCTCGCCTCGGCCGTCGTCGCCGAGCGGCGGGTGGCGCTGCTGTTCACCGAGCACGACATGGACGTCGTCTTCACCCACGCCGACCGCATCCTCGTCCTCGCCGGCGGCGAAATCATCGCCGAGGGCGCGCCCGACGCCATCCGCCGCGATCCGCAGGTGCAGGCGATCTATCTCGGCCACGGGACGGTGGCAGCGTCGTGACGGCGCTGCTCGAGGTTCGCAATCTCACGGCGTTCTACGGCCGCGCCCAGATCCTCTTCGAGGTGGACCTCGAGGTGGCCGAGGGCGAGGTCGTCGTCCTCTTGGGCCGCAACGGCGCCGGCAAGTCGACGACGCTCAGGTCCATCGTCGGGCTCGTGCCCGCGGCCCGCGGCGAGATCGTCTTCGCGGGCGCGCGGCTCGACGGGCTCGCCCCCTTTCAGATCGTGCAAAAGGGTCTCGGCTACGTGCCCGAGGATCGGCGCGTCTTCACGGAGCTCACCGTCGAGGAGAACCTGGAGGTCGGCCGCCGCGCGGCCGGCGACGGCGCGGCGCAATGGACGCCCGACAGGCTCTACGCGCTCTTCCCCAACCTCGCGGGCATGAAGCGGCGTCGCGCCGGCCTGACGTCCGGCGGCGAGCAGCAGATGCTGACGATCGCCCGCACGCTCATGGGCAACCCCC
>CAYZSE010000230.1:0-2813 GCA_964481035.1 uncultured Geminicoccaceae bacterium
TCCCGGAGTGATGCCGGTGTTGTGCTCGTGTTGTAAGCGCCTCTTGGGCGCTCTTGTCCTCGTCCTTTCCACCACTGCCGCCACCGCGGCGCTTCCTTTCGATCCCGGCGTCCCGTCGATACCGAGCGAGGTCCGTTTGCCGCGCTGGGAACGCGCCGCGGACGCCCTCTTCGGCGAGGGCCGCTCGCTCGACGCCTGCCTCGAGGCGTCCGAGAACTGCCCGGGCGATCGCCTCGCCGCCTGGCGCGAGCTCGTGCTCACCTTCGCCGACACGCCGCCTCGGGTGCGCCTGCAAGCCGTCGACAGCTTCGTCGACGCGACGCCCTATCGTGGCGACCAGGCACAGTACGGCAGCCGCGACTACTGGGCGGGCCCGATCGAATTCCTTCTCGGAGCCGGCGATTGCGAGGACTACGCGATCGCCAAGTACGCGACCCTGCGGCGGATGGGCTTCGCCGCGCGCGACCTGCAGATCGTCGTCCTCGAGGATCGCGCCCGCGGCTTGGCGCACGCCGTTCTCGCGGTGCGCGTCGACGACGAAGTGTGGCTGCTCGACAACCAGGAGCCGGCGCCGGTGCCGGCGGCGAGCGCCGTGCACTACGCGCCCTACTACGCGGTCAACGAGACCCGCCGCTGGTTGCACCGGCTCCCGGACGCCGCCGCGACGGGGCGCTGACGGCGGCCGGCGCCTCGTGCCCCGGCGCCTCGTGCCAAGGCCCTCATTGCCTTGCGGTCGCGATGGCGCTCTACTGAACGTTCGTGCTTTCAAAGGAACGGATCAGGCGATGGACCAGAACCTCGAGATCAGCTTCCACAACCTTCCCCATTCGGATGCCGTCGAGCACGACATCCGCGCGCGGGTGGGCAAGCTGGAGGGCCTGTTCGATCGTGTGGTGGGCTGCCGCGTCGTCGTCGAGGCGCCCGCCAAGAACGCCGCCGGCGCGGCGTCCTTCGCCGTCAAGATCGAGATCGCCGTGCCCGGGCAGGACATCGTCGTCCGACCCGACCCGTCACCCGACATGCACAGCGCCGTGGCGCACGCCTTCGATGCGGCCAAGCGGCGCCTTCGGGCGCACGCGGAGCGCCAGCGTGGCGCCTGACCCCGCGGCCGAAGGCGTCTGTGCCGTGCACAGGGCGGCGCCCGCTCGTCGGGGACGGCGCTAGAGCGGCTCTCGATGTGCTGGACCGACCCCCGCGCCGGGGCGAGGGGGCGTCGGTTCCATGGGAAGAGGAAGCGCTCTAGGCCACGGGCTTCGGCCGCGCCGCGAGCGCCGCCAGGAGCGCCGTCGGGTCGATCGGCTTGGTGACCACGTCGTCCATGCCGGCCGCCAGGCAGGCGGCCACCTCGGCGGGCGAGGCGTTGGCGGTCACCGCGATGACCGGTGTCCCCGCGGCCGCGTCGGCGAGGCGCCGGATCCGGCGGGTCGCCTCCAGGCCGTCCATGACCGGCATCTGCACGTCCATCAGCACCGCATCCACGCCGCCGGCGGCGACCGCCCGCCACGCCGCGTCGCCGTCGCGCGCCTCCGTCACGCGGTGCCCGGCGCGCTCCAGCAGGATGGCCGCGAGCCGCAGGTTCATGGGATTGTCGTCGACGATGAGCACGTCGCGCCCGGCGCCCTGGCGCTCGGCGAGGCTGTGGGTGGTGAGGAAGGTTCGCTCCGCCGGCGCGGCCAGCAGCACCGACAAGGCATCGCCGAGGAGATCGGCCGAGGCCGGGTAGGGCAGGTAGCCGTGAAAGCCGGCCTGACGCCAGGCTTCGGCGTCGCCGCGCAGCCCCGAGGTGACGAGCGCCAGGAGAGCGGTGCCGGACGCTTGTCCGCCGAGGGCGGCGACGAGGTCGCGCACGGCGTCGTCGAGCCCCGCCGTGGCGACGAGCACGGCATCCGGTAGATCGAGCCCGAGTTGCGCGCGGGCACTCGCGTCGGCTGGTGCCGTGAAGAGATCGACCGTGAGCCCGAGCGCTTGCAGCATGGCGGTGCATCGCGCCCGCAGCGGCGACGGCGCGTCGACGAACCAGACGCAGCCGCCCCGCACGGCGACCCGCGGCGCCGGCGCCGCCTTCGCTGCGGCCGCGAGCGGCAGCACGACGAAGAAGCTCGAGCCGCGGCCTTCCGCGCTCGCGAGGTCGAGGCGGCCGCCGAGCCGGTCGACGACGAGACGAACGATCGCCAGGCCGAGGCCCAGCCCGGCCTTGCCCTCGCCGCCGAGGCGGACGAACGGCTCGAAGATGCGGTCGTGCTGGGCCGCGGGGATGCCGGGCCCGGTGTCGGACACCGTGAAGCGCAGGCGATCGTCACCGTCGCGTTCGATCTTGAGGCGAACCGAGCCGGCGGGCGTGAACTTCAGCGCGTTGCCGAGCAGGTTGACGAGCACCTGCCGCAAGCGGCCGGCGTCGCCGACGACCCAGCCGGGCACGCCCTCGGCGATCTCCAGGCCGAGGGCGACGTCGTCGCTCTGCCGCCGGGCGCTGACCAGCTCGAGAGAACCGCGGGCGAGGCGGACCAGATCGAAGGCGTCGTGGCGGACGACGATGTCGCCGCGTTGAAGCCGTTCGACGTCGAGGAGGTCGTTCAACAAGGTGAGCATGCCGTCGGCAGCATCCTCGATCGTTTCCGCGAAGCCTCGCTGCTCGGCGTCCAAGGGCGACGCCAGCAGCAAGCGGGTCATGCCGACGATGGCGTTCATGGGATCGCGGAGGTCGTGGCTGACGGCCGCGATCCAATCGGCGGCGTCGAAGCTCGCAAGGGGCGACGGGCGCGGAGGGGATCGGTCCATCATGTCCGCCGTTCGGGTTCTCAGCGGCGATCTAG
>CAYZSE010000231.1:0-2812 GCA_964481035.1 uncultured Geminicoccaceae bacterium
TGGACCTACTGGGGCTGGAAGGGCGGCTATTTCGACGGCGAGGAGGACGCGCGCGCCTTCTTCGACGAGCTCAGGGCGATGCTGGCGCTCCAGGTCGCGGCCCCCAACAGCCCGCAATGGTTCAACACGGGGCTTCACTGGGCCTACGGCATCGACGGGCCGGCCCAGGGGCACTTCACCTGCGATCCCGACACCGGCGAGGTGAAGCGCTCGGAGACCGCCTACAAGCACCCGCAGCCGCACGCCTGCTTCATCCAGTCGATCGCCGACGACCTCGTCAACGACGGCGGGATCATGGACCTGTGGGTGCGCGAGGCGCGGCTCTTCAAGTACGGCTCGGGCACCGGCACCAACTTCTCGAACCTCAGGGGCGCGGGCGAGCGGCTCTCGGGCGGCGGCAAGTCGTCGGGGCTGATGTCGTTCCTCAAGATCGGCGACCGGGCCGCCGGGGCGATCAAGTCCGGCGGCACCACCCGGCGCGCGGCCAAGATGGTCGTGGTCGACGCCGATCATCCCGACATCGAAGACTACGTGATGTGGAAGGTGATCGAGGAGCAGAAGGTGGCGGCGCTGGTCGCCGGCTCGAAGCTCCTCGCCCGCCACCTCAACGCCATCCTCCGCGCCTGCCACGAGGGGGTGGCCGACGGCGACGACCGCTTCGACCCGACCAAGAACGCCGACCTCCGCCGCGCCATCAAGGCCGGCCGCAAGGCGCTGCTGCCCGAGGGGGCGCTGCAGACGGCGATCCTCTACGCCCGGCAGGGCTACAGCGCGATCGAGGTGCCGACCTACGACACCGACTGGGACAGCGAGGCCTATGTCACCGTCGCCGGGCAGAACTCCAACAACTCGATCCGCGTCACCGACGACTTCTTGAACCGGGTCGTCGGCAACGGCGAGTGGAAGCTGATCCGCCGCACCGACGGCAAGGTCGCCAAGACCGTCAAGGCGCGCGAGCTGTGGGACAAGGTGGCGCTCGCCGCCTGGGCCTCGGCCGACCCGGGCATCCAGTTCGACACCACCATCAACGACTGGCACACCTGCCCCGCCGGCGGGCGCATCAACGCCTCCAACCCGTGCTCGGAGTACATGTTCCTCGACGACACCGCCTGCAACCTCGCGTCGTTGAACCTGATGACGTTCCGCACCGCCGACGGCTTCGACCTCGAGCGCTACATGCACGCGGTGCGCCTGTGGACGGTCGTCCTCGAGATCTCGGTCCTGATGGCGCAGTTCCCGGCGGCGAAGATCGCCGAGCTCTCCTACCGCTACCGCACGCTCGGGCTCGGCTACGCCAATCTCGGCGGCCTCCTCATGTCCTTGGGCCTGCCCTACGACAGCGACGAGGGCCGCGCCTTGTGCGGGGCGCTCACCGCGATCATGACCGGCACGGCCTACGGCACCTCGGCCGAGATGGCGGGCGAGCTCGGGCCGTTCCCGGGCTTCGAGCCGAACAAGGAGCCGACGCTCCGGGTCATCCGGAACCACCGCCGCGCCGCGCACGGGATGAAGACCGGCTACGAGCAGCTGCAGACCAAGCCGGTCGAGCTCGACGAGGCCAACTGCCCCTTCCCCGAGCTCGCCCAGGCGGCCCAGTCCTCCTGGGACCGCGCTCTAGAGCTCGCCGACAAGCACGGGGTCAGGAACGCCCAGGTCTCGGTGATCGCCCCCACCGGCACGATCGGGCTCGTCATGGACTGCGACACGACCGGCATCGAGCCGGACTTCGCGCTCGTGAAGTTCAAGAAGCTCGCCGGCGGCGGCTACTTCAAGATCATCAACCGCATGGTGCCCTCGGCGCTCCGCACGCTCGGCTACGACGAGGACGAGATCGCGGAGATCGTCGCCTACGCGGTCGGCCGCGGCACCCTGAAGGACGCGCCCGGCATCGACCACAAGGCGTTGCGGGACAGGGGCTTCACGGACGACGTTCTCACCAAGCTCGAAGCCGCCCTGCCCGCGACCTTCGATGTCAAGTACGCCTTCAACCGCTTCGCCCTCGGTGACGACTTCTGCCGCCAAGCCCTTGGTTTCACGGATGCCCAGCTCAACGATCCGAGCTTCGACATGCTCCGGGCACTCGGCTTCTCGCGGGCGCAGATCGAAGCGGCCAACCTCTACTGCTGCGGCACGATGACGGTCGAGGGCGCTCCCCATCTCAAGGACGAGCACCTCGCGGTCTTCGACTGCGCCAACGCCTGCGGGCGGATCGGCAAGCGCTATCTCCGCGCGTCCTCGCACATCCGCATGATGGCGGCGGCCCAGCCCTTCATCTCGGGTGCCATTTCCAAGACCATCAACATGCCCCGGCACGCGACGGTCGAGGACTGCAAGGACGCCTACCAGGAGGCCTGGAAGCTGGGCCTCAAGGCGATGGCGCTCTACCGCGACGGCTCCAAGCTCTCCCAGCCCTTGGCGAGCCTGGTCCTCGGCGACGACGAGGACGACGAGGAGGAGGTGCGGCCCGCGGCTTCCACGGTCGTGCAGGTGACCGAGCGCATCGTCGAGCGGATCATCGCCGAGCGCCGGAAGCTGCCCAATCGCAGGAAGGGCTACACCCAGAAGGCCGTGGTCGGCGGCCACAAGGTCTATCTGCGCACGGGCGAGTACGAGGACGGCACGCTCGGCGAGATCTTCGTCGACATGCACAAGGAGGGGGCGGCCTTTCGCTCGCTCATGAACTCCTTCGCCATGTCGATCTCGATCGGCCTGCAATACGGCGTGCCGCTCGAGGAGTTCGTCGAATCGTTCTCCTACGTCCGCTTCGACCCGTCGGGGCCGGTCCAGGGCAACGACACCATCAAGATGGCGA
>CAYZSE010000232.1:0-2769 GCA_964481035.1 uncultured Geminicoccaceae bacterium
GATCGTCCCGATGTTCGCGTGCGGCTTCGTCCGCGCAAACTTTTCCTTGGCCATCGCCCTAACTCAGGTCCCGATGATGATGCGAGTTTCAACAAGGCCGACGCTTCAGCCGCAGCTGGAGCGGGTGATGGGGATCGAACCCACACCGCCGGCTTGGAAGGCCGGTGCTCTACCATTGAGCTACACCCGCCCGTCCGACCGCAGTCGTCAGCGACCTGGTGGAGGGGGTAGGATTCGAACCTACGTACGCTGACGCGGGCAGATTTACAGTCTGCTGCCTTTAACCACTCGGCCACCCCTCCGTCCGCCGGTCGGCGCTGGTGACGAGGTGCGGCGCGGAGTATGTGAAGGGCCTACCCCTTGTCAACCGCCGACCGCCCCGGCACGCCTCTTTTCATGGCCCGATCTCGAAAGCACGGCACCGCCCCACGCCCGCCCCTCAAGGCCGCGCGGACGCGGGCGCCCGGCCACGCCCTTGCCGGCGCCGACGGGGTTGTCCTCTATGGCCGCCACGCGGTCCTGGCGGCGCTCGCCAACCGGCACCGTGCCATCGACCGCGTGCTGAGCCTGGGCCCGCCCGACGACGAGCTGGCGGCGGCGGCGGCGGCCCGGGCAGCAGCCGTCGACGTCCTCGAGCGCGGCGCCTTCGCCGCCGTCGTCGGCGACGAGGCGGCGCATCAAGGCGTGGGCTGCGTCGCGGGCCCCCTGCCCGAGCCCGACCTTCGCGACCTCGCGCGCGTCGATGCCGGTCTCGTCGTCGTTCTCGATCAGGTCAGCGACAGCCGCAATGTCGGCGCCGTCCTGCGCTCCGCCGCCGCGTTCGGCGCGACCGCGCTGGTCATGCAGACCCGGCACGCGGCGCCCTTGAACGGCGCCTGCGCCAAGGCCGCCTCGGGTGCGCTCGAATGGGTGCCCGTCGCGTACGAGGTGAACCTCGCCCGAACGCTCACCCAGCTGCAGGGGGACGGCTGGTGGATCGCGGGGCTCGACGGCAACGGCGAGACGGCGCTCGCCGACTTCGCGCCCGAGCCCAAGCAGGTGCTCGTGCTCGGCGCCGAGGGACGCGGCTTGCGCCACCTCATCCGCGAGCGCTGCGACCGGCGCCTGCGCATCCCGCTGCAGGCACCGGTCGAGAGCCTCAACGTCGCGGTGACCGCCGGCATCGCGCTCTGCCATTGCGCCCTGCGTGCGGCCGGGCACGACTGATCGCGCCTGCCGCCTCGCCCACGCTGCCACCGACCGACGGGAGACGTCACCGTGCCCCACATCGTCATCACCGGGGCCAACCGCGGGATCGGACGCGAGCTGGTCCGCCAGTACGCCGCCGACGGCTGGACCGTCACGGCCGCTGTGCGCGCCCGGATCGGCGCCGACCTTCCGGCCGGGATCCGCGTGCGGACCCTCGACCTCGCCGCGCCCGAAACCTTCGCCGCCTTCGCCCGCGACCTCGCCGAGCCCGTCGACGTCCTCGTCAACAACGCCGGCGTCTTCGGGCCCCGGCCCCAGTCGACCGCCGACGTCACCGCCGAGGGCTGGGCCGAGGTCTTCCGTGTCAACACGATCGGCCCGCTGCTGCTCACCCGGGCACTGCTCGATCGCGTGGCCGCGAGCGACCAGAGGAAGCTGGTGACCCTGACGAGCAGAATGGGCAGCCTCACCGAGAACGGCGACGGCTCGGCGCCGATGTACCGCTCGTCCAAGGCGGCGGTGAACATGGCGATGCAGTGCCTGAGCTTCGAGGTGGCCCCGCGCGGGCTCGGCGTGCTGCTCGTGCATCCGGGCTGGGTGCGGACCGCCATGGGCACGGACGCCGCCGCCATGGACGTCACCGAGAGCGCCGCCGGCGCCCGCCGCGTCATCGCCGCCTTCGAGCCGGCCGAGCGTCTCGCCTTTCGCGCCTGGGACGGCCGCGACATCCCGTGGTGACGCGCGCCGGCTTGTCCGGCCAGCGCCGCTTGCGTACCGTTCGCGGCGTGCCGCTGTAGCTCAGCTGGTAGAGCAGCCGCCTTGTAAGCGGAAGGTCGGGGGTTCGAATCCCTCCTGCGGCACCACGCCCGGCCCCTCGCCGTCGTCGATGAAGCGGCAGAGGCGCAGGGCGGGACGGGCGTTCGGGCGCGGAGGACGCAGCTGGCGATGCCGTGCTCCCCGGTCTCCGGCACGGGCTCGGCGAAGCCGTCGAGCTCCTGGTACCTGCGTTGCTCCTACTGCGCCCCCTCGGCGCCGGGACGGGGCAAGCGGTGCGATCGCGCCTTGCCTGCCGGCGTGGATCGGTCATCCTGCGCGCAGGGACGAGGGGAGGTTCGAGGTGGCGCCGACGTCGGACATGGCCGCGCGGCTGGCCAAGCTGGAGGCGCTCTTCGCGCGCGGGGCGACGGAGGGCGAGCGCGCCGCCGCGGGGGCGGCGATCGAGCGGCTGCGGGCACGGCTCGCCGAGGCGGCGCGAACCGCCCGCGAGCCCGAGATCGAGGTCCAGTACTCCCTGCCCGACGTCTGGTCGCTCAAGCTGTTCCTGGCGCTCTGCCGCAAGGCCGGCGTGCGGCCCTACCGCTATCCGCGCCAACGCCGCACCACGGTCGTCGTGCGGGTGCAGCGCTCGGTCTTCGAGCGCACGGTGATGGCCGAGTTCGATGACCTGCACCGCGAGCTGACGGCGGCCTTCACCGACATCGTCGACCACCTGATCGCCGACGTGATGCACGGCGACGCCGACGAGGCCGGCCTCGACCAGCCCCGCCTCGGCCAGGGATGAGGCGCTCGACCCGCGCGTCG
>CAYZSE010000233.1:0-2735 GCA_964481035.1 uncultured Geminicoccaceae bacterium
GTCGAGGTTCTCGAGATCGAGGTCGCTTGGAACGACGAGGGCGTCGTGGAGAGCTGGCTCGACCGGCGGCTCGGCGGGTGATCCACCATACACCGGCCTGCGTATTCAAAAGGTGAGTCGGGAGACATCAATGAGCTACATCGACACGCCTGAGACCCAGCGCGCCAATCGAAAGTTCATCCGCCATGCGATGAATGCGCCGTTGCTGACCCGCGAGCACGAGCTCGATCTGGCGCGGCGATGGCGCAATGCGGGCGACGAGGCGGCGCTCCACGAGTTGATCGCCTCGTACACCAGGCTCGTCGTGGCGACCGCCTCGCGCTTCAAGCATTACGGCTTGCCGCATGGCGATCTGGTGCAGGAGGGGATCGTCGGGCTCATGCAGGCGGCCGCACGCTTCGAGCCCGAGCGGGACGTGCGCTTCTCGACCTACGCCGCCTGGTGGATTCGTTCGGCAATGCAGGACTACATCCTGCGTAATTGGTCGGTGGTCCGTACCGGCACGACCGCGGCGCAGAAGTCGCTGTTCTTCAACCTCCGACGCTTGCGGGCCAAGTTGGAGGATGGGACCAAGACCCATCTCGACGACGCCGATCGCTCGCACATCGCGCAAGAGCTACGGGTCAATGTCAGCGAGGTCGAGGCCATGGAGATGCGGCTTGCGGCGTCCGACCAGAGCCTCAACGCGACGATCAGCGTCGACGGGGAGGACCAGTGGCAGGATTTTCTCGCCGATGAGCGGCCCTCGCCGGAGAGCACCGTCGGCGACACCCTGGACCGGTCCAAGGTTTCCCGTTGGCTCGCCGAGAGCATCGCGGAGCTGAACGATCGTGAGCAGGTGATCATTCGCGAGCGGCGGCTCACCGACGAAAGCTGCACCCTCGAGGACCTCGGCCGCGAGCTCGGGATCAGCAAGGAGCGGGTCCGGCAGATCGAGCACCGCGCGCTGCAGAAGCTCAAGGCGGCACTGCTTCGTCGTGCCGCAGACCCGGCCGACGCGGAGCTGTTGACCCAAAGTATGATTTGATCGACCCTCGAATTCCAAAGGCGGAATTCGGGGTTGGCATGGTCTGCACCACCCATTGCGATGTGCTCGTGGTCGGCGGGGGTCCATCCGGCTTGGCGGTGGCGGTAACCGCGGCCGCATGCGGTCTGTCAACCGTCGCCGTGGATGGCGCACGCGGCAAGGAACCCAAGCGAGACGGGCGTGCCATCGCGCTGATGGGCAGCGCTCGCGACCGGCTCATCGACCTCGATCTCTGGCCCTCGCTCGCCCCCGCCGCCCTGGCGATCGAACGTGTCCGGGTTCAGGACGGTGTGGCGGGCCAGGAGCGTCTCTACCAGGCGCCCGATCGCGGTCGGGGCGTACTTTTCCACGGCGTCGAATACGCTGCGTTGCGGGCGCGCCTGAGCGACCGGCTGGGTGCAGACCACCGCGTCACCCGCTTGTCGGGCCGCCTTGTTCGGTCGCTCCACCTCGACGCCGGATGGCGGCGCGTCGAGTTGGACGATGGAACCGTGGTCCGCGCGCGGCTGGTCATCGGCGCCGATGGGCGCGGTTCGACGGTCCGCCAAGCGATCGGGTTGACGGCGCGTCGGACCGAGTTCGCACAGACGGCCCTCGCCTTTATCGTCGAGGGAGACCTGATCGAAGAGACGACCGTCCTCGAGCGGCTGACGGACGAGGGGCCGATTTCCGTCTTGCCGGTCGGGCCGGGCAGGTTTGCGATCGCCTGGGTGGCGGCAACGATCACGACGCAACGCCGCCGCGGGCTCGGGCGTCACGCGTTCATGCAGGAACTCGCCACGGCGCTCGAGCTTCCAACCGTCACCGAGGCGCGGCTCGCGACGCCGGCGCACGGCTACCGTCTCGGGCTGTCGCACGCGGACCGTTATGTGGCGCCGCGCCTCGTGCTCGTGGGCGACGCGGCGCACGGCTCGCATCCGGTCCATGCGCAGGGTTTCAACATGGCAATCGCCGACGTCCATGAGCTCGCAATGCTGTGGCGCGTCGAAGGTCGCCGTTTCGCGAGCGCCGAGGTCTTGGCGCGCTATCAACGCAACCGCCGTCTGGCCAATGCCGCCCGGCTCGGTCTGACGGACGTGATGAACCGGCTGTTCCAACCGTCGACGGCGCCTTTCGCGTTCCTGCACGCCAGCGGGGGCGGGTTGGCGCTGGATCAGGGCACCGCTCGGCTTCATTCGCCCACCGACGGCGAGGACGAGCAGCTGGCCGGCTGAGCCGACACCACGCCCGCCGCCATCCGGTCCAGCCCGAAGATCTGGGAGGCGATCATCAGCGCTCGGCGCAGGCGCTCACGCTGCGGACCAGGTATCGCGAGCGAGAATACCCTGGAGCGCGACGCCGGCGGCGACCTGGACCGGAGCCACAGACGGACATCGCATCTCCAACGAGGCCTTGCCCACCGTCGGGACGGCCTCACGCCGAGCGTTCCACGCCGCCCGCGTCACCCCCGGGTTCGCGCGACATCCGGGTCGTCCGCGAGGCCTGCTTCGTGCGGTGGGCAGCGGCTCGATCGGCTCTTCGTTCAGCCGCCGCCCCACTGCGCTCGGCGCGCGCTTGCTGACATCCGCGGCTGCGGGGTCACCATCCACCATTTCGTCTGTCACGCCACCTCCTAGCCCCTGCGCGATTGAGCCGAGTGCGGTATCTCGGTCATGCGCAGACCGGGGGCGGCCGCCGACCATGTACGGGTCACCGGCCACCACATGCC
>CAYZSE010000234.1:0-2682 GCA_964481035.1 uncultured Geminicoccaceae bacterium
CATCGTCGGCGGGGATACCACCCGTGGTGCCGAGGAGGGCGGGCGCACGGCGATGGAGAACCTTCTTCAGGTCGACCCTGGGATCAACGTCGTCCACACCATCAACGAGCCGGCGGCGGCCGGCGCTTACGAGGCGCTCAAGGCTCTCGGGTTCGAGGATCAGGTCCTGATCGTCTCGGCCGGCGCGCCTGCGTCATCGAACCCGACGCCTTCTCGATGTCGGACGCCGTCGCCATCATGACCGGCGCCACGCCGCCCCCGCCGCTCGAAGCCCAGGCGATCTGAGGCCGCCGGGGCGAGGGACGAGCGCCGCCCATCCTGCCCGTGCCGGTCTCGCGCCCGGCCGTCTCAGCGGGACGGAACTCGAAGGGCCTCGACCAGCGCCTCGAAGGGCAGCGTCACGCAGCGATGGCGCGAGCGAAAGGCCCGCGCGGGCGCGAAGGGCGCGAGGCCGGGAATGGGCTCCGCCTCGCCCTCGACCCTCAGATAGGCCTTCACCCGGGCGGGCAGCTCCTCGAGCCCGCGCCGGCTCCGACCGGGGGCGGTCCGGGCGACGAGGGCCGCGGCCGCCTCGCACAGGAGGCAGCCCCTGACCTCGTGGCCGACGGCGATGATCCGGTCGCCTTCCAACGCGACGTCGATGGTCACGCGGTCGCCGCACAGGGGATTGTCGACCGTGGCCGTGCCGTCGGCGTGCACGAGGCGGCCGCGGCCGGGCCCTTCCTTAGCGAGCGTCTTGAGGGCGTCGTGGTAGAGGTCGTTCACCGGTCGTCCTTGCGGATCGCCTCCAGAGCGGCGGGGGTATCGACGTCGACGAGGGCAGCCGTGTCCTCCATCGCCACCTCGACGAGCTGCTCGGCGTGCTCGCCGATGAGATGCCGCGCGCCGACATCACCTTCGAGCGCCTGCATCGCGGCGAAGTGGCGCCGCCCCCAGAGGACCGGGTTGCCGCGCTTGCCGTCGACGGTGGGCACGACGATCGAGTGCTGGCTCTCGGGCTCGAAGGCGGCGATCAGGCGGTCGAGGTGCTGGGCGGTGATCTTGGGCATGTCGCCGAGGGCGATGACGGCGCCGTCGACCTCGTCGGAGAGCGCCGCGAGCCCGGTCTTCAGCGAGCCGGCGAGGCCCGCGGCGAAGTCGGGGTTGTGGGCGAAGCGCACCTGCCGCCCGCGCAGCGCGGTCTGCACCCGCTCGGGCTCGCTGCCGGTGACGACGACGACCTCGACCGCGCGTGAGGCGAGGGCCGCGTCGACCGGGTAGGCGACCAGCGGCTTCGAGCCCACGGGCTCGACCAGCTTGTTGACCCGCCCCATGCGCCGCGACTGGCCGGCGGCCAGCACGATCACGGCGAGCTTGGGCTCGCCGGGCGGTGGCGCCACCTCGCGCGGCTGCGGCCGGGTCGGAATCTCGGCCAAGAGCCCGCCCACGCCCATCGCCATGATCTGCTCCCGGTCGACCTCGAGCCCGGCGCCGAGGCGCTGGAGAACCCAGTCGAAGCCGTTGAGCTTGGGCGAGCGGGCGCAGCCGGGCAGGCCCAAGACCGTGCCGCCCTGGCGCCGGGCAAGCAGCAGGAGATTGCCCGGATCGACGGGCATGCCGAAGTGCAGGACCTCGCCGCCGGCCGCCTCGATGCCGGCGGGGAGCACGTCGCGGCGATCGGTGATGGCCGAGGCCCCGGCGATGAGCAGGACGTCGGCCGCCGGTGCCGCCTGGATCGCCTCGGCGACCGCGTCCGTCGCGTGGGCGCAACGCCGCTCACCGAGGAGGCGGCCGCCCACCTGGAGCAGCCGCTCGCGGGTGATCGCCGCGGTCTTGTCGAGCACCGACGGCTTCACGCTCGCGAGCTCGGTCTGGATGAGAAAGGCGCTGATGCCGCGATAGGGATGGAGCCGCATGGCGGGTGCTGCCGCCCGGAGGCGGCCGACCGCCCGGGCGAGCGCGGCCGCGGGGGCCGCGAAGGGGATGATCTTGATGGTGGCCAAGAGCTGGCCGCGCGTCACCGGCTCCCAGTCGGCCAGGGTGGCGACGGTGAGCGCCTCGTCGAGGCGGTTGACCGCGTCGATCGCGGCCTGGTCGACGCGTAGCACGCCGGCGTGGCGGGCGTGCAGGTTGACGCGGCCGGTGAACGGCTTGCCCGCCTCGATGCCCGCCGCCAGGAGCGGTGCCGCGAGCCGGGCCGCGGCCTCGTCCTCGGGCACGTCGCCGGCCTCGAAGCGGCAGGCGGTGACGGCCTCGATGCCGACGGCGGCGAGCGCCCGGATGTCGTCGGCGGTCAGCGGCCGCCCCTTCTTCAGGCTCAGACCCTCGGCGCGCACCGAATGGACGAGCAGCGCGCCTTCGGCGTCGGCGAGGGGCAACCGGCCGAACCTCATGCCTGCCTCAGGACCTTGGTCATCTCGGCCATGACCGAGATCGCGATCTCGGCCGGGCTCACGGCCCCGAGGGAAAGGCCGGCGGGACCGTGGATGCGGGCGATGGCGGCCGCGTCGAAGCCCTGCTCCTGCAACCGCTCGACCCGCATTGCGTGCGTCCGCTTCGAGCCGAGGGCAGCGATGTAGAACGCCTCGGAGCGGAGTGCCGCCGCGAGCGCCGGGTCGTCGAGCTTGGGGTCGTGGGTGAGGGTGACGATGGCCGTGCGCACGTCGGGGGCGAGTTCGGCGAGCGCCTCGTCGGGCCAGTCGT
>CAYZSE010000235.1:0-2680 GCA_964481035.1 uncultured Geminicoccaceae bacterium
AAGTGTCCTCGCCCGCGGTTGGCAACAGTTGGCAAAGCTTGTCAATCCGGTCCCGCCGTGCAGACGTCCGGCACCCGATGGCCGACCGGATCGGCCAGGCTGCGCGCGCCGCCGACGCGCTGCAGGCCCACCTCGACGTGCGGCGCCACCACGACAACCGCGAAGCGCCACAACTGGGCTACTGCAATCAGGAACGTGCGCCCTGGGGAAACGGTCGAACTGCTCGTCAGCCAAAGAGGTCGAAAGGACAGCTGAAATCCAATCCCATCCCGTATCTCTGAGCTCATTGCTACTTCTTGCGGCTGCCGCCCTTGCCCGGGCGCTGCGAGAGCGCCGAGCCTGCTGCGGGCTTGGAGTTCGATCCGGTACGCCCGTCGCGCAGCACCTTCGAGGCGGAGCTTGCCGCCCGCTTGCTGGTGACCTTGCTCGAGCCTGATCCCTTGGTTGCCATCGTATGCCATCCTTCCTTTCGTGTGAGGCGAAAACCGCCGGAATCGTTGACAATTTGAGTTTACATCATATAGATAAAAAAGAAAAATGTAAACCAAAGGAGACCACATGCTCGGCGATCGGATCAAGCTCGCGCGCAAGCGCGCCGGCCTCTCGTTGCGCGGCCTCGCCGAGGCGCTCGGCGGGCAGGTCAGCGCCAACGCGCTCAGCAAGTACGAGACCGGCAAGATGATGCCGAGCTCGACCGTCCTGCTCGCGCTCTCGAAAACCCTGGGGCTCAGTCTCGACTACTTCCTCAGCCCGATGCAGGTGTCGCTCGACGGCCTCGAGTTTCGCAAGCTCGCCTCGACCCCGGTCAAGGACCAGGCCCGCGTCGAGGCGGAGGTCCTCGCGCACATCGAGCGTTATCTCGCGGTCGAGCAGATCCTCGAGCTGGACAGCGCCGAGTGGAACGATCCGCTCGGGCAGCGCCGTCCCGTCGCTTCCGACGAGGAATGCGAGGCGCTCGCCGCCGAGGTCCGCGACGCCTGGAAGCTCGGCACCGATCCGATCCCGAACCTGACCCTTCTCCTCGAACAGCACGGCATGAAGGTCTTGCTGCTCGACCTGCCGGAGAAGGTGGACGGGCTCACCTGCTATGTCCGCCGCCCGGATCATGGGCCGGTGCCGTGCATCGTCGTCAACCGTCACCGGCCCGTCGAGCGCCGCCGCTTCACTCTTGCGCACGAGCTCGGACACCGCCTGATCGAACCAGGTGGCGCGATCCCGATCGAGAAGGCCGCACAGCGTTTTGCCGGGGCCTTCCTGATGCCTGCCGACAGCGTGCGCGCCGAGGTCGGCCGTCACCGCCATGCGTTCGGCTATGCCGAGATCATGCAGCTCAAGCGCTTCTACCGCGTCAGCGCGGCCGCCTTCCTCGTGCGCTGCGAGCAGCTCGGGATCATTTCGAACGCCTCACTCATCAACACCTTCAAGACCGTGGCGCGGACTTGGCGCAAGCAGGAGCCGCAGCCCCTGGAGGAAGGCGGGCACCTCTTCGAGGAGCCCAAGCGCTTCCCGCGCCTGTGCTACCGCGCGCTCGTCGAGGATCTGATTTCCCTGCCGAAGGCCGCCGAGTTGCTGCAAGCTCCGGTCGCTGACATCGAGAAGGCCATCAAGGGCCCGGAGCTGCCGCATGCGGATCATCATTAGTGACGCATCGGCCCTGATCGATCTCTCGAAGGTCCGGCTCCTCGAGGCCCTCGTCGGCCTGCCGTACGAGTTCGTGATCCCGGACGTGATCTTTCAGGACGAGCTTCTCCGCATCGCGCCCTACACGCTCGATGATCTCCGGGCTTTGGGGTTTAAGGTGGGAGCGCTCGACGGCCCACAGGTCGGCCGCGCGCTCGCTGTGAACCGCCTGCACGTCGCGCTGAGCGTGCCGGATTGCTTTGCGCTCGTCCTCGCGGAAGATACCGACGGTTGCATTCTCCTCACCGGAGACGGGAAGCTGCGCGCGCGAGCCGAGGAGCGGACGATCGAGACGCACGGGGTCATCTGGGCATGCGATCAGATGGGAGAGCACGGCACGATCGGCGCGCAGGCGCTCTTCATGGCGCTGCGCACGCTCGATCGCGATCCGCTCGTGCGGCTGCCGAGAGCAGCTCTTCGACTACGTCTCAAACGGCTTGAACAGCATTTGCGTAATGACGAGAGACCTTGATAAAGCGTGACATGGATTTAGCGCGGGAAACTCTATTCGCAATCGAACGCGATGATGGCGATCCGACGGCTTGGATCGGGTTCGAATTGCCGAAGCGCTCGGACGAAGAGATCAGCTATCACATCATGATTCTGTCCGATGCCGGTCTGATCGAAGCTTAAGACGTGAGCACGTTGTCGGGCTCACAGTGGATGGCGCAGCGGCTGACTTGGCAGGATCATGAGTTTCTCGATGCAACGCGCAGCAATACGCTCTGGGAGCGTGCAAAAGCCGAAAGCCTGAAGCAAACCGGCGGCCTTGGCCTCGACCTGATAACGGCGTATCTTCGCCACCTCGGCAAGGAGGCCCTCGGCATCGGCTGAAACTCGCTGAGGAAGCAATCGGTCATGCCGCCGTGCGGATCTCGTCGAGGAACGCGCGGGCTGTAACCAACGATGAATGAAGGATATGCCGCGAGCGTCGAGCTGCTCGGCCGCGAACCGCACGAGCGGCGACTCACCGATGCGCCAGAGCCCGAACATGTGCATT
>CAYZSE010000236.1:0-2679 GCA_964481035.1 uncultured Geminicoccaceae bacterium
CGGCAAGCGGGTGTGGGTCACCGGGCATCGCGGGATGGTCGGCAGCGCGCTGGTCCGCCGGCTCGCGGGCGAGCCCTGCGAGGTCCTGACCGCCGAGCGCGCCGAGCTGGACCTGCGCGACCAGGAAGCGGTGGCGGGCTGGCTCGAGCAAAACCGCCCCGACGCGGTGCTGCTGGCGGCGGCCAAGGTCGGCGGCATCCTCGCCAACGACCGCTTCCCGGCGGACTTTCTCTACGACAACCTGGCGATCGCCACCAACGTCGTCCACGGCAGCTGGCGCGCCGGGGTCGCGAAGCTCGTCTTCCTCGGCTCGTCCTGCATCTACCCGAGGCTCGCCGAGCAGCCGATCGCCGAGGAGGCGTTGCTCACCGGCCCGCTGGAGCCCACCAACCAGGCGTACGCGATCGCCAAGATCGCCGGCCTCCAGCTCTGCCAGGCCTATCGCCGCCAGCACGGCGCGGACTTCGTCGCCGCCATGCCGACCAACCTCTACGGCCCCGGCGACAATTTCGACCTCGAGACCTCGCACGTCCTTCCGGCGCTGCTCAGAAAGGCGCACGAGGCGAAGGCGGCGGGCGCCGAAACCATGACGATCTGGGGCTCGGGCACACCGCGCCGTGAGTTCCTTCACGTCGACGACTGCGCCGACGCGCTGGTCTTTCTTCTCCAGCACTACTCCGACGAGCCGCCGATCAACGTCGGCTGCGGCGAGGATATCGCCATCGCCGACCTCGCGCGGCTCGCGATGGAGGTGGTGGGGTTCAGGGGCGGGCTCGCCTACGACACGAGCAAGCCCGACGGCACGCCGCGCAAGCTGCTCGACTGCCGCCGCCTGAACGCGCTCGGCTGGCAGCCCCGCATCGGCCTGCGCGAGGGCCTGGCCAGCGTCTACGCGACGGCGCCCTTCCGGGCAGCGCCCTCTCGAGAGACGCCCTCTCGGCAGGCTCCCTCTCCGGAGGTGATAGCATCGTGAAGCGCGCGCTGATCACCGGCATCACCGGCCAGGACGGCGCCTATCTCGCCGACCTCCTGCTGGCGAAGGGCTACGAGGTCCACGGCATCAAGCGCCGCTCGTCGTCCTTCAACACCGGCCGCATCGACCACCTCTACCAGGACCCGCACGAGCGCGATGTGAGCCTCCGGCTGCACTACGGCGACATGACCGATGCGACCAACCTCATCCGCATCGTCCAGGAGGTCCAGCCCGACGAGATCTACAACCTCGCCGCGCAGTCGCACGTCCAGGTGAGCTTCGAGACCGCCGAGTACACGGCGAACGCCGACGGCATCGGCGCCCTGCGGCTGCTCGAGGCGATCCGCATCCTCGGCCTCGAGGGCCGTTCGCGCTTCTACCAGGCGTCCACCTCGGAGCTCTACGGCAAGGTCCAGGCGGTGCCGCAGAGCGAGACGACGCCCTTCTACCCGCGCTCGCCCTACGCCGCCGCCAAGCTCTACGCCTACTGGGCGACGGTGAACTACCGCGAGGCCTACGGGATCCACGCCTCCAACGGCATCCTCTTCAACCACGAGAGCCCGCTGCGCGGCGAGACCTTCGTCACCCGCAAGATCACCCGCGCCGTCGCCGCCATCGAGCTCGGCCAGCAGGACCGGCTCTATCTCGGCAACCTCGACGCCCGGCGCGACTGGGGCCACGCCCGCGACTACGTGCGCGGCATGTGGCTGATGCTGCAGGAGCCCGAGCCCGACGACTACGTCCTGGCGACGGGCGAGACCCACCCCGTCCGTACCTTCGTCGAGCGCGCCTTCGCCGAGGTCGGCCGCGAGATCGTCTGGCGCGGCGAGGGCCGCGACGAGGTCGGCGTCGATCGCCGGACCGGCGCCGTGCTGGTCGAGGTCGATCCGCGCTATTTCCGCCCGACGGAGGTCGACCTCCTCGTCGGCGACGCCACCAAGGCGCGCACCCGCCTCGGCTGGTGCCACGAGATCCCCTTCGCGGCCCTGGTGCGCGAGATGGTGGCGGCCGACCTCGAGGCCATGAAGGACGGCCGCAAGCACGAGTTCGCCTGGGCCGCCGCCGGTGACTGAGCCCGTGCCCACGACCGACCGGCGCTGGACGACCGCCGAGCTCGCCTCAGGCGAGCGCTGGTTCGTCGTCCACACCGCACCGCGCAAGGAGCTGTTCGCGGCCGACAATTTGGCGCGGCAGGGCTTTCGCCCGTTCCTGCCGCGGCTCGCCCGCACCGTGCGCCACGCCCGGCGCACCCGCACGGTGGCGACGGCGCTGTTCCCGCGCTACCTCTTCGTCGCCCTCGACCTCGGGCGCGACCGCTGGCGCTCGCTCTACGGCACCTTCGGCGTCAGCACGGTGGTGATGGACGGCGAGCGGCCGCGCCCGGTGCCTAAAGGCGTCGTCGAGGCCCTGGCCGAAGCCGCCGACGCCACCGGCGTCGTCGACTACGCCGACGCGCTGCAGGTCGGCGACGACGTCCGCTTCCTCAAAGGCCCCTTCGCCGACATGGTCGGCCGGCTCGTGGCGATGGACGAGCGCGGCCGCGTCGGCGTGCTCTTGGAGATTCTCGGCGGCGAGCGCGTGGTCGCCGCCACGCCCGACGCCCTCGTGCCGGCGACCCGCTGACGCGGTTCCCGGCACGACCATGGCTGCTTCACCCACGCCCGGGCGACGGCGCTTCACCCGGCGTGCGGTAGCGTGGGAAATCT
>CAYZSE010000237.1:0-2606 GCA_964481035.1 uncultured Geminicoccaceae bacterium
GGCCCGAAGGCCCGTAGCCGGTCTCGAACAGAACCGGCCGCCGGGGCTGCTCGCCGGCGAGGCGCTCGGCGAGGCTCTGCGCCTCGACGGCGCACCACACCTTCGCCTCGGCCAGCAGGGCCGGCACGTCGTCCATCGGTCTCGCTCCTGCTCGTGCGGGCGTGCTCGCTACCACCTGAGCGTTCCCATGACGTAGTCGGGCCGTGCCGAGTGACCCTCCAGCAGTGCCGCGAGGGCGTGCGCCGGGGCCTCGGTTCCGGGCTCGATACCGAGCTCGCGGGCATGGATGCCGCGGGTGACGAGCACGCTCCTGGCGCCGAAGGCGTTGGCCCCCTCGATGTCCGTCGGCAGCCCGTCGCCGACGACGACCACCCGGTTCGGATCGGTGACGCCGACGGCCGCAGCGGCCGCGGCGAAGATCGCCGGATCGGGCTTGCCCTGCCAATCGACCCGGCCGCCCATCAGGGCATAGGCGTCGGCGATGGCGCCCGCGCACCAGCTGTGGGTACCGTCCTGGACGACGATGACCCGGTCCGGGTTGGCGCAGACGAGCGGCAGGTCGCGGGCGCGCGCGGCCTCGAGCTCCGCTCGGTAGTCGGCGGCGAGCGGGCGGTCTTCGGCCATGCCGACGACGAGCAGCAGGTCCGCGTCGGCGACGCTCGGCGCGGCCCGATGCGGCAGATCCTCGTGCAGCAGCTTGGCCCAGGTCGGGCCGATGCCGAAATAGCGGGCGCCGGGGTAGCGCTCGTTCAGGTGCCGCCAGGTCGCCTCGCCCGAGGTCAACAGCGCGTCGTAGGCGCCTGCCAGGCCCAAGCGCTCGAGCTGACCGGCGACGTGATGGCTGCGCACCGGCGCGTTGCTCACGAAGACGACCGGCTTGCCGGTGGCACGGATGGCCCGCAGCGTGGCGACGACGCCCGGGAACGGCGCGACGCCGCCGTGGACCACGCCCCAGAGATCGATGATGAAGAGGTCGGTCGTCGACGCGAGCCGGCCGAGCCCGGCGAGCGGTTGCGGCATGAGCGGTGCCGGCCTCGTGAAAGCGGAGATGAGCGAGGGTCGCCATGTGCCACGGCGGCCGTCGCCTGTGAAGCCCCGCCGCCGCCGGCTTGGCCTGCGCCGTCATCATCGCTACGCAGAGACGGCGCGCCATCACCAAGCGAGAACCACCTTGCGCCTCGGAACGCTGCTCGGCCTGTTGCTCGCCTCGCTCGTCGTGGGTTTCGTCTTGACCTGGCTCGACGTCGAGCCGACCGACCTCGTCGCCCGCGCCCGCGACGCCGTCACGGGCGCTCTGGCCGTGGTCCGCGCCGCCATCGACGACCTCGGCGCCACGGCGAGCGACCTCGTCGGCTTCACGCTCGTCGGCGCGGTGGTCGTCGTCCCGGT
Source organism: uncultured Geminicoccaceae bacterium (assembly GCA_964481035.1). Taxonomy (GTDB): domain Bacteria; phylum Pseudomonadota; class Alphaproteobacteria; order Geminicoccales; family Geminicoccaceae; genus JAAAPF01. The sequence continues at coordinate 1,390 of CAYZSE010000237.1, forward strand.
CTGGCTGTTGAGCCTGCTCGTGCGGCGATTGCGGCAGCGGCGCTGAGGCGCTCGCGACCGCTTCGGCCGGTCGCTGCTGCCCGCGCGTGGTCGCCCCGTCGCGCCAGTGCCGACGATAGCCGCAACGAGCGTGCAATTTGCGGCGCTCGGCGCGATCGCCATCGGCGCAACGTTGACCGCGCGGCCCTTCGGCGCTGGATGATGAATTCAAACCGCGAGGGCGGTCGCCGTGTGCGGCGGCCGCAGCGCCGCGGTCGCCTGCGCGTAGTCCGCGGCCTTGAAGATGGCCGAGCCGGCGACGAGGGTGTCGGCACCGGCGGCGACGACCTCGGGCGCCGTCGCGGGCGTGATGCCGCCATCGACCTCGAGGCGGATCGGTCGGCCCGCGATCATCGCCTTGAGACGGCGGATCTTCTCTAGCTGCGAGCGCAGGAAGGCCTGCCCGCCGAAGCCGGGGTTGACCGTCATGACCAGCACGAGGTCGATCTTGTCGAGGACGTATTCGACGGCGCTCTCGGGCGTCGCCGGGTTGAGCGAGACACCGGCCTGCTTGCCCAGGGCCTTGATGACCTGCAGCGAGCGGTCGAGGTGGGTGGTGGCTTCGGCGTGCACGGTGATGAGGTCGGCCCCGGCCTCGGCGAAGGCGGCGAGCAACGGGTCCACCGGCTGGATCATGAGATGGCAGTCGAAGAGTTTCGCCGAGCACGGGCGGATCGCCTTCACCACCGCGGGCCCGAAGCTGATGTTGGGCACGAAGTGCCCGTCCATCACGTCGAGATGGATCCAATCGGCGCCGGCGCGATCGACCGCCGCGACCTCCTCGCCGAGCCGCGCGAAATCGGCGGCCAGGATCGAAGGCGCGATGACGAGGTCGTGGTTCAAGGGTTCGGCTCCGGGCAGCGACGCCGCGTCGGGTTACCCGGCGCCGCCGGAACGGTCAATCAATCCGCCGCGGCCGCGGCGGCGATCTCGCCGAGGATGCCGTCGAGCTCGGCGGCCATCGCCTGCAGCTCCTCGCCGCCGTCGGTGTACGGGGCGAAGACGAAGCTGGCGGTGCGGTAGCTCAAGGTCGCCGTGCCGTCGGCGTTCTCGGTGAGATAGAGCCGCAGCGGCGCCTCGATCCCGGCCTGGACGCTGGCCTCGAGCATGCGCACCGCGAAGGTGGGCGCGTAGACGCCGATGACCATGTTGCCGGGGATCGTCTGGCCGAGCGACTT
>CAYZSE010000238.1:0-2585 GCA_964481035.1 uncultured Geminicoccaceae bacterium
CGGACGATGGCGCTGACGATCCGCTCGATGCGCTCGGGGTCGACGCCGCGCTTGCGGGTCGCGAGCGCGATCGACCGGGCGAGCTTGTCACGGTCGAAGGCGACCCGGCGGCCGTCCTTCTTGACGACGGTGATCTCGCGCAGTTGGACCCGCTCGAGGGTCGTGAACCGCGCGCCGCAGGCACCGCATTGGCGCCGCCGTCGCACGCCCGTGCCGTCCTCGACGGGCCGGCTGTCCTTCACCGGCGTGTCCTCGGCGCCGCAGAAGGGGCAGCGCATCAGCGCGCCGCGTGGCGAGCGACGATGCGCCGCCCGCCGCGCGCCGCGGGCGAGGCGAGGGCCCGCGGTGCGGCCCCCGCCTCGACCCGGCGGGTGAAGGGGCCCGGGCGCGCACCCACCGCGTCAGCCGAGACCCGGATAGATGGGAAAGCCGCCGCACAGCGCCCGCACCTTCTCGCGGACCGCCGCCTCGACGGCGCCATTGCCGTCCTCGCCGTGGGCGCTGAGCCCGTCGGTGACCTCGACGATGAGACGCCCGACCTCGTGGAACTCGGCCGCCCCGAAGCCGCGCGTCGTGCCCGCGGGCGTGCCCAGCCGGATGCCCGAGGTCACCGCCGGCGGCTGCGGATCGAACGGCACGGCGTTCTTGTTGCAGGTGATGCCGGCGCGCTCCAGGGCCGCGTCCGCGGCCTTGCCGGTGACGTTCTTCGGCCGCAGGTCGACCAGCACCATGTGGTTGTCGGTGCCGCCGGTGGTGAGATCGAGCCCGCCCTCGACGAGCGCGCGGGCGAGCGCCTCGGCGTTGTCGACGATCGCCCGGGCATAGGCCTTGAACGAGGGCTCGAGCGCCTCCTTGAAAGCCGCGGCCTTGCCGGCGATGACGTGCATCAAGGGGCCGCCCTGCTGCATCGGGAAGACCGCCGAGTTGAACTTCTTGGCGAGCGCCTCGTCGTTGGTGAGGATGATGCCGCCGCGCGGGCCGCGCAGCGTCTTGTGCGTCGTCGAGGTGACGACGTGCGCGTGCGGGAACGGCGAGGGGTGCGCGCCGCCGGCGACGAGGCCCGCGATGTGGGCGATGTCGGCCATCAGCCAGGCGCCGATCTCGTCGGCGATCTCGCGGAAGGCGCCGAAGTCGACCGTGCGCGGGTAGGCGGTGCAGCCGGAGACGATCAGCTTGGGGCGATGCTCGCGCGCGAGCTTGCGGATCTCGTCGAAGTCGAGCCGCTGGTCGCTCTCGCGCACGCCGTACTGCACGGCATTGAACCACTTGCCCGAGACGTTGGGCTTGGCACCGTGGGTGAGATGGCCGCCGTGGGCGAGCGACAGCCCCATCAGCGTGTCGCCCGGCTCGAGGAGCGCCATGAACACCGCCATGTTGGCGTTGGCGCCCGAGTGCGGCTGGACATTGGCGAACGCGCAGCCGAAGAGCTCCTTGACCCGCGCGATGGCGAGCCGCTCGGCGACGTCGACGTGCTCGCAGCCGCCGTAGTAGCGCCGGCCCGGATAACCCTCGGCGTACTTGTTGGTGAGCACCGAGCCCTGGGCCTCGAGGACCGCCGGGCTGACGATGTTCTCGCTGGCGATGAGCTCGATCTGCGTCTGCTGGCGCTCCAGCTCGGCGTCGATCGCCGCTTGCAGCTCCGGATCGCCGGCGAGGCGGTGGGCGAAGAAAGCGGTGCCGGCGAAGGGTGGGGCGGTGGGCGTGGCGTCCATGGGCGAAGCTCCGAAGGGTGGCGCGAGGCGGGCCGGTCAGCCCAGCTTGGCGACGCGCGGTCCGTGGCGGCCGCCGGCGAAGGGGGTGGCGAGAAAGGCCGCGAGGCAATCCGCCGCGACCTCGCCGCCGACGATGCGCGCGCCGAGGGCCAAGAGGTTAGCATCATTGTGCTCTCTGGCGAGGCGCGCGGTGGTGACGTCGTGGGCGAGGGCGCAGCGGACGCCCGCGACCCGGTTGGCGGCGATCGAGATGCCGATCCCGGTGCCGCAGACGACGACGCCGCGCTCGACCTCGCCGGCGGCGACGGCCGCGGCGCAACGCCGGCCGAAATCGGGATAATCCACGCTCTCCGCGCCGTCCGTGCCCAGGTCGACGACCTCGTGGCCGAGATCCCGTGCGGCGTCGCGCAGTCGGTTCTTGAGCGGGGCGCCCGCATGATCGGCGGCGAACGCGATGCGCATCGGCGGGCATCTCCTCTAATTCTGCCGGGTTCTAGCACGGCGCGCGCCCGAGCGGCCAGCCGGACCGCCGGCGCCGGTCCTCAAGCGGGCCCGGCGGCGGCGCGGAAGTGCTTGGAGAGCGTGAGCCCCTGCTGCGCGTAGTGCGAGCCCAGGCCCTCGCCGTAGAGCCGATCCGGCCTCGCCGCCATCCGCTCGTATTTGAGATGGCCGACGAGCTGGCCGTCGTCCAACAGGAACGGCACCTCGTGGCTGCGCACCTCGAGCACGGCGGGGGTGCCGTCCGGCCAGCCGAAGCCCGGATCGAAGAAGCCCGCGTAGTGCACTCGGAACTCGCCCACGAGCGTGTCGTAGGCGACCATCTCGGCGGCGCAGTCGGGTGGCACGGCGACCCGCTCCTTCGAGGCGAGGATG
>CAYZSE010000239.1:0-2504 GCA_964481035.1 uncultured Geminicoccaceae bacterium
TCGAACGTCGTCATCTGGCTGTGTCGCAAGGCCTTCTTCGGCCACGTGCCGTTTCCGGTGCTGTTCGTCGACACCGAGAAGGAGTTCCCGGAGGTCTACGAGTTCCGCGACCGTTACGTGAAGGAGTGGAAGCTCAATTATATCCAGGAGACGTGCCCGCCGGTCGAGGAGATGGACCCGACCCTGCCGCCGGCAGCGCGCCTCGCCGCCCGCAAGACCTACGGCCTCAAGCGGGCGGTCGAGCAGCACGGCTATCGTGGCCTCGTCGCCGGTATTCGCCGTGACGAGGAGGCGATCCGCGCCAAGGAGCGCTACTTCAGCCCACGCGACGAGACCGGCGCCTGGGATCTGCGCGATCAGCCGCCCGAGTTCTTCAACCAGTACATGACGAGCTTCCCGCCCGGCGTGCACATCCGCGTGCACCCGATCCTGCATTGGACCGAGCTCGATATTTGGCGCTACACCAAGCGCGAGAATATTCCCCTCATCGACCTCTATTTCGCGAAGGACGGTAAACGCTACCGCTCGCTCGGCGAGCAGGAGATCACGCACCCGATCGCCAGCACCGCCGCGACGATCGACGAGATCATCGCCGAGCTCGAGATCACCAGGATCCCGGAACGCAGCGGCCGCGCGATGGACCACGAGGCCGAGGACAGCTTCGAGCGCCTGCGCGCCGCGGGCTACATGTGAGGACTGTCGGCATGCGTCCCCGGGAAACTTTGAAGATCGTCATCGTCGGCCATGTCGACCACGGCAAGTCGACGCTGATCGGCCGGCTCTTCCACGACACCGGCTCCCTGCCCGACGGCAAGCTGGAGGCGATCAAGGCGGTGTGCGAGCGCCGCGGCATGCCGTTCGAGTGGGCGTTCTTGATGGACTCGATCCAGGCCGAGCGCGACCAGGGCATCACCATCGACACGACCCAGATCCGCTTCACCACCAAGCAGCGCGGCTACGTCATCATCGATGCACCGGGCCACGTCGAGTTCCTCAAGAACATGATCACCGGCGCCTCCTCCTCGGAGGCGGCCCTGCTCCTCATCGACGCCAAGGAAGGCGTCAAGGAGCAGTCGCGCCGACACGGCTATCTCCTCTCGCTGCTCGGCGTGAACCAGGTGGTCGTGCTGGTCAACAAGATGGACCTGGTCGGCTACGGCGCAGAGCGCTTCGGCGAGGTCGCCGAGACCTATCGCGCTTACCTCAAGTCGATCGGCGTCAACCCGATGGGCTTCATCCCGATCAGCGCCCGCGAAGGCGACAATATCGCCGAACACTCGGTCAACATGTCCTGGTACCAGGGCCCGACCGTGCTGCAGGCTCTCGATCGGTTCCAGCCCCGGCCGAATTTCGCCGACCGACCCCTGCGAATGCCGGTGCAGAGCGTCTACAAGCTCGACGAGCGGCGCATCATCGCCGGCCGCATCGAGGCCGGCACCCTCGAGGTCGGCGACGAGGTGCTGTTCTCGCCCTCCAACAAGACCGCTCGCGTCGCGTCGATCGAGGCGTGGAGCGTGCCGGAGGCGCCGGAGACGGCAGGGCCGGGCGAGAGCATCGGCATCACCCTCGAGACGCAGATCTTTGTCGAACGCGGCGACATCATGAGCCATGTCGTGAACCCGCCGATCGAGAGCTCCGTGTTCCGCGGCAAGCTGTTCTGGATCGCCGACAAGCCGCTCGTCGCCGGCAACCAGTACACCTTGAAGCACGGTACCCTCGAGTGCCCGGTCACCGTCGAGAACATCGAGAAGGTGATCGACACGGGCGCGCTCGAGGAGGCCGGCCAGGACGCCATTCGCCGCAACGCGGTCGGCGAGGTGATCCTGCGCACCCGCCGGATGCTCGCCGTCGACGAGCACCTGGACAGCCCCGCGACCGGCCGCTTCGTCCTGATCGAGAACTACCTGCCGGTGGCCGGTGGGCAAATCTCGATGAAAGGCTATCCGGACCAGCGCGAGCTGGTGACCGTGCGCTCGACCAACATCACCGCCGTCGGTCACGCCGTGACCGCTGACGCGCGCGTTGCCCGAAACGGCCACAAGGGGGCCGTACTCTGGTTCACCGGGCTCTCCGGTGCCGGCAAGTCGACCTTGGCCCTCGCTCTCGAGGCGGAACTGTTCACCAAGGGCTATCAGGTCTACGTGCTCGACGGCGACAACGTCCGTACCGGCTTGAACGCCAATCTCAGCTTCGCGCCGGCCGACCGGGCGGAGAATATCCGGCGCGTCGGCGAGGTCGCGAACCTCTTCGCGGATGCCGGCTTCATCGCCATCAGCTCGTTCATCTCGCCCTACCGGACCGACCGCGAGCGGGCGCGCCGGGCGGCGGGCGATCGATTTCATGAGGTCTACGTCAAGGCGAGCCTCGAGGTTTGCGAGAACCGTGACCCCAAGGGCCTCTACAAGAAGGCGCGAGCCGGCGAGATTACCGATTTCACCGGCATCCAATCACCCTACGAGGAGCCGGAGAATCCCGACCTCGTCATCGACACGGCCGAGCTCAGC
>CAYZSE010000240.1:0-2502 GCA_964481035.1 uncultured Geminicoccaceae bacterium
GCCAAACCCACGGTCAAGCCCGCATGCCGCGCCCTCGAGAGCACCGTCCTGCTACCCTTGGTTGACGTCGCTCCGACGCACGCGTAATGGCGACACGGTAACCAAAGGTGGAATCGTGGCCGCTCGCGCCGCCCCGTCGGCAAGCTCGCGCCACGTCCTCGAGCCAGGGTCGATCCCCAACCGCCATGGATGACGCTGCCACGCCCGAGCGCCTGCCGACCCACCACCATGCCGATCAGGCGCCGTCGTCGACGGCGGGCCTGCAGCCGTCGATGACGCTGTGCGTGTTGGGGCTGCGCGGCATGCCGAACGTCATGGGCGGCATCGAAACCCATGCCGAGCAGCTCTATCCCAAACTCGCCCGGCTGGAGCCGAACTGGCGCATCGTGGTCCTCGGTCGCACGCCCTATGTGGGTCGGACGACCTTCGCGCACGCGGGCTGCACCATCCGCCCGGTCTTCACCGTCCGGCAGAAAATTCTGGAAACGTCGCTTAATTCCCTGCTCGGGGTATTCGTCGCGCGGTTCGCCGAGCGGGCCGACGTCTTGCACGTCCACGCGATCGGCCCGGCCCTGTTCGTGCCGCTCGCCAAGGCGCTCGGGATGAAGGTGGTGGCGACGCACCACGGCCGGGACTACGACCGGCAGAAATGGGGGGCGGTCGCGCGGTTCATGCTGCGCTGGGGCGAGCGCGTGATGCTTCGGTTCGCGAATCAGGTCATCTGTGTGAGCAGGGCCGACGCCGAGAACCTGCGGGCCGCCCATCCGCGGGCGGCCGCCAAGATCGCCCACGTGCCGAACGGCATCACCGCCGAGGCGGTCCACGCCGAGCCCGACCGGCTGCTGGCGGAGCTCGGGGTCACCCCCAGAAACTACATCCTCCTGGTCGGTCGGCTAGTGCCGGAGAAGGGCTTCGACTATGCCCTGCGGGCGGCCGCCGCCATGGCGTCACCCTTGCAGGTCGTCGTCGTCGGCGCCGCCGATCACCACTCCCGCTACAGTGCGGAACTGCAGCAACGGGCGGGCGACCGCGTCGTCTTCGCCGGCCAGCGGCGGCGCGATGAACTCTTCGCCCTCTACCGCAATTGCGCGCTGTTCGTGCTGCCGTCGTTCCACGAGGGTCACCCCATCGTCGCCCTCGAGGCGATCGCCAGCGGCTGCCCGGTGCTCTTGAGCGACATTCGTGCCAATCTCGACATCGAGCTGCCGCCTGCGCACTACTTCCCCGTCGGCGACGTCGAAGCGCTCGCCGTGCGGCTGCGGGCGGCGCCCTTCGACGCGTTGCGCGTGGCCGACCCGGCGTTTCGCGATCGCTACGACTGGGGGCGGATCGCCGCCGAGACGGCGACGGTCCTAACCCGCGCGGCCCCGTCCGGCAGCATCGGCCCAAAACCGGGGCAGCCATGAGCGAACTGGCCAATCTCGTCGTCGTCGGAGTGCAGAAGGCCGGCACCACCTCGTTGCACGACTATCTCGCCCAGCATCCGCAGATTCGCGGCTGCGTGCCGAAGGAGCCCGGCTTCTACGTCCACCACGGCAACCACGGCGAGGGGCGTCGGCTGTTGTCGGGGACGACGCCCCTCGCCGAGCTGCCCTATGCCAGCCGGGCCGAATACGCCTCGACCTTCGCCGGCGTCGGCGACGTCCGGTGGCGGCTCGATTCCTCGACCCCCTATTTCCAAAGCGACTTCGCCCGGCAGCAGATCCGGCGGCTGCAGCCCGCGGCGCGGATCGTGATCTGCCTCAGGGAACCGGTGGCCCGGGCGCATTCCGCCTACAACTGGGCGGTGAAGGAGGGGTGGGAGACCGCCCCTACCTTCGAGGCGGCCCTCGACCTCGAGCCGGAGCGCCAGGCCGAAGGCTACTGGTTCTCCTATCTCTACGCCGACACCAGCCGCTACGCCGCCCGGGTGGCCGCCTGGCAGGCGGCCTTCGCCCAGTGCAAGGTGGTGCTGTTCGAGGAGCTGCGGGCGGACCCGCTCGCCGTCACCAACGACCTCCTGCAGTGGCTCGATCTGGACCCGCTGCCGGCCCTGGCGGCGATCGCCAAGAACCCGTCCGGCCTCGATGCGAACCCGCTGGCCGCCCGGCTGCGCCGGTTCGCCAATCAGGACCGCCAACGGCGTAGCGGCCTGGTCAAGGCCGCCAACGCCATGCTCGGGCGCGGCCTCGCCCGCCGTCTCAAACAGGCGACGCTCGAGCGGCTCGACCAGCACCTCCGCCCGCCGCCGCCGCTGGAGGCGGCGAGCCGGGCGCGCCTGGCCCCCCTCTTCGTCGACGATCGCCGTGCGCTCGAAGACCTCCTGAGCCGCGATCTGTCGCTCTGGAACGGGCCCGAGCCGGCGCCCGGTGGAGGCAGCGCCCCCGGGTCGTAACGGCGGCGAAGGGAGCAGCAGCTCTGTGCAAAAAACCGTGCGCCTGCACGCTGTAGCGGTCCACGTTTTTGAGACACGGCGTTTGCATCAGGCGGCCATGGCCAAGGTGGTCTGGTCGGCGCGCAACC
>CAYZSE010000241.1:0-2427 GCA_964481035.1 uncultured Geminicoccaceae bacterium
CAGCGTCCGCCCAAACCGCCGTGCGGTCAATCGACGCTGCCCGCCACCTTGGTCGCGTAACGCTCGCGACGGCGACGACGAGGGCCGGATTCCGGCCCGCGCGCCCAAGACCATCCGCGATTGGGACGGTGCGCCCTGATGAGGCAGGAGCCGGGCCGCCCGCATGCGCGTGTCGCCTGTTTCGCTCATTGCACAGGGTCGAGCCCGAGGCCATCGTCGCGGATAAACGAGGCCGTCGTCGCGGATAGAGCTGTCGTGGCGTCGCCGCCTGCCGCACGCTCGCGGTCCATCGCCGTCGCACCCGGCAAGCCGTGTCGAGGAACCTTCGCGGCGCTTCGCGTGGCGTGCGCTGCCCGCCGAGTTGCCGCGATCGGACGATGCCTCGGTCGTCGCCGAGGCCTCTTTCCGCCATGCCTCGGTGCTGTATCGAATACAGCGCTTCGGTTAAACAAGAGGTTTTTCATGTCAATTATTGCTCGTCTACTTGGTGCATTCGCGGCACTATACAGAAAGCAGGATCACGAGAGATCTACAGACGAGCCCATTATTTCTAACGCCGGGGACAACGGTGAAGCTGCGCGTTCGAGCCCGAGCACCGAGCTGGAGCTGGAGGGCGGCGACGCCGATCGCCTCGGCCGCAACTTCGCACACCTGTCTTATGAGTTTCTGCCGACGAGCCCCTTCACGCCGCAATCGCTCGACGCGGCGATCGATGACACCGGACCGGTCGATCTGCTGGCGGAGGGCGAGTGGGAGTGGGACATCGAGGTCATCGATTCGAAGGCGAAGCTGGTCGAAAGCTTCGCCGCCTCGGCGAGTGCCTACGGCACCGCCTGGGGCGTCGAGGTCGAGGGCTCGGCCGGTTTCCTGAGCGAGATCGAGATCGACAAACGAACGCTCCTGGTCGTCGCCTCGGCGCGGAAGGAGGTCGACCGCCGCGGCTTCGACGTCTCGCGTCTCGTTCTGCGCCCCGAACTCGTGGAGCTGATGAAGAGCGATCCGGCGACCTTCTACAAGTCCTACGGTTCATACGTCGCGACGCAGGTCGCCCGCGGCGGCTGGATGACGCTCGTATTCCGCCGCACATTCTCCACCTTCGCCGAGAGGAGAGCTGTCGAGGCAAAGCTGCGGGCCGCGGGCCTCGTCGGCGGCGGCACGGCCGAAGCACGCCACCAGGCGTCGAAGACGCTTTCCGAAGAGGGCTTCACCGCCTCGGCCCACGGCGCCGGCGGCGACACGCATGCGCCCGGAGAATTGTCGCCGGACGCGGCTTTCGCCTGGGTAACCGACACCTGGATGCGCAGCGTGAACGAGACCACCGCCAGCGTGATCGGCGTCCGGCTGGCGGGCTTGTGGCTGATCGAGCCGCCGCATCCAGCCTATGGCGAATTCCTCTTCGCACCGTCGCGGATCACCGAGGAGGCGACGCAGGCGAAGCTCGACCTGATCGCAATCCGGGAGCGGGCGGAGTTTGCGGGGGAAGACCCAGGCTGGACCCAGGAGCAAAAAAAGCGGCTGGGCGCCGTGGCCGCACGGGCCGATGCCGCAAGCGCCCTACTCGCCTTGGCCTTCGAAGCCGTGTCGTCCCCGCTCGACCGCCCGGCCCATGCCGACGTCCTCGAAGCCAAGCAGACGCCCGAGGCGTTGGTCGTTGAACTCGACGGCATTTTGCAGGAGCCGCGACGCGAGCCGATAAAGGTTGGAGAGCACTTCTTGCTGCGGACGACCGGCGAAAACTCCCACTATGTCTCCGGGCACGATGGCAAGTGGGTCCTGACCAGCCCGTCGCGGGCACAGGCCGCGCAGGTCTGCTTCCACACCAAGGGGGCTGGGAATCGTCCGCATCCCGGCGGCGCCATCTGGGTCGGCGATCGGGTCCGGCTCGCGATGCGCGACGGCGACGGCGACCGCCGCATCATGCGCGCGAACGGCAAGAACAGCTGGATCCAACTCGTGCGGGGCACCGACGCCGATCGCACTTGGGTCATCACGCGAAAAGCCGGCCCAGCAGGCGAGAAGACCATCTACGTCGGCGACACGATCACGCTGGTCAATGCGCGCCATGCCGGCATGACGCTCAAGAGTCGACAAAAGGGCGGCCGCTGGTGGCTGAAAGCACTCGGCTTCAAGAGCCATTGGCAGAAGATCGAATCGATCGGCTGAGGCTGGCAGAAGATCGAGACGATCGGCTGTGGCCGGATCCGGCGATGCGCCCTCGAGCCGGACCAGCGCGAGCGGGCTCGAGCGGCGCCCGTTCCAAAGTCCGTCAAACGTCCGTCGCTGCCTCGTCGAATAGGACGTGTCCGGCTCCATCCGACCGCTTCGGGCCGATCGGCGGCGAAGCCTCGGACTGGGCGGCTGGTGAGGCGGTATTAGGTCTGATATCCTAATCATGCGCCGGAGGCCATCAGATCGAGGGCTGTTCGG
>CAYZSE010000242.1:0-2372 GCA_964481035.1 uncultured Geminicoccaceae bacterium
CTAGCCGAGCGGGAACGCCATGATCGACCTCTTCACCTGGGCCACGCCCAACGGCCGCAAGGTCTCCATCATGCTCGAGGAACTCGGCCTCGCCTACACCGTCGAGGCGATCGACATCGGCCAGGACGAGCAATTCGCGCCGGCGTTTTTGCGCATCGCGCCCAACAACAGGATCCCGGCCATCGTCGACCACGCGACCGGCATCGCCATGATGGAATCCGGAGCCATCCTCGTCTATCTCGCCGAGCGCCACGGCAAGCTCCTGCCGGCGGCCGGGCCGGAGCGCTACGCCGTCATGGAATGGCTCATGTGGCAGATGGGCGGCGTCGGCCCGATCCTCGGCCAGGTGCACCACTTCGTCCGCTTCAACGCGGGCAGGGCGTCCTACGCCGAGGCGCGCTTCACCGAGGAGGCCCATCGGCTCTATGGCGTGATGGATCGCTGCCTCGCCGAGCGGCCGTACCTCGCCGGCGACTACTCGATCGCCGACATCGCCACCTGGCCCTGGATCGCGCGCTTCGCCTGGCAGCGGATCGACCTCGCCCGCTACCCCCACGTCGAGCGCTGGTATGTCGAGGTCGCCCACCGCCCCGCGGTGCAGCGCGGCTACCACGTGCCGCGCCGGGTCGACGACATCCCGATGCCCTGAGGAGGTCCCCCGTCTTGACGCTCGACCAGGGCCTCTTGTTCGGCCTCTTCGCCCTGATCCTGGGGCTCCTGCTCTGGGGCCGTATTCGCTACGACGTCGTGGCCTTCGCCGGGCTCGTCGTCGCGGTCGCGGCGGGCCTCGTGCCGGCGGACGCCGCCTTTGCCGGCTTCGGCCACCCGGCGACCGTCATCGTGGCCCTGGTGCTGGTCGTCTCCTCCGGCCTCTCGAACGCCGGCGTGGTCGATATCATCGCCCGGCGCCTGCTCGACGCCGACCGGGCGGTGCCGCGGCACATCATGGCCATCGGCGGCATCGGCGCCGTGCTGTCGGCCTTCATGAACAATGTGGCGGCTCTCGCGCTGTTAATGCCCGTCGACATGCAGACGGCGAAGCGCGCCGGCCGCAGCGCCGGCACGACCCTCATGCCGCTCGCCTTCGCCACCATTCTCGGCGGGCTCGTCACGCTGATCGGCACGCCGCCGAACATCATCATCGCCGCCTTCCGCGAGGATCGCCTCGGCGCGTCCTTCGCCATGTTCGACTTCGCCCCGGTCGGGGCCGCCTGCGCGCTCGCGGGCCTCGTCTTCGTGGCGCTCGTCGGCTGGCGGCTGATCCCCAAGGCGCGCACCGAGAAGGACCCGACGGCGCGCCTGCACGAGATCGAGGCCTACGTCGCCGAGCTGCTCGTGCCCGACGACTGGGCGCACGCGGGCGAGCGTTGCGAGGTGCTCTTCGCGGCCGCCCACGAGGCCGACATCGCGCTCGTGGGCGTCGTCCGCGGCGGCATCCGACGGCGCGGCCCCGTGCGCCATCTCCAGCTCCAGCCGGGCGACGCCCTGGTCGTCGAGGCCGAGCCCGACGGCCTCGACGCCTTTCGCGCGGCGACCGGGCTGGTCTACGGCGAGAAGGACGACGAGGAAGCACCGCAGATCGCCGCCGGCGGCCAGAAGCTCCTGGAGGCCGTCGTCCCCGACGGCGCGCCGATCGTCGGCCGCAGCGCCGACGGGCTGCGCCTGCAGACGCGCTTCGCCGTCACCCTCCTCGGCGTCTCCCGCCGGGGGCGGCGCATCCGCCAGCAGGTCCGCCGCCTGCCGTTGCAACCCGGCGACATCCTCTTGCTGCTCGGCCCCGAGGAGATCGTCGCCGAGACCGCGGCGCAGCTCGGGCTCCTGCCGCTCGCCGAGCGCGGCTTCGGGGTCGCCCGGACCGAGCGCGCGGGCGTCGCCGCCTCGGTCTTCGCCCTCGCCGTGCTCGCGGCGAGCGTCGGCCTCGTGCCCCTGCCGGTGGCCCTCGGCGCCGTCGCGGTCGTCTACGTCGTCGCCGGCATCGTGCCGCTCACCCGGCTCTACGACGCGGTCGAGTGGCCCGTCGTCGTGCTCCTCGGCTCGATGATCCCGCTCGGCACCGCGCTCGAGCAGGCGGGCGGCACCGCACTTCTGGCCGACGGGCTCACGGCCCTCACCGGCGCCTGGCCCGCCTGGGCGGTGCTCGCCGTCCTCATGGCGGTGACGATGACGCTCTCGGACGTCCTCAACAACACCGCCACGACCCTGGTCGCGGCACCCGTCGCCCTCGACGTCGCCGGCGCGCTCGACGCCGACCCCGACGCCTTCTTGATGGCCGTCGCGGTCGCCGCGTCCTGCGCCTTCCTCACCCCCATCGGCCACAAGAACAACACCCTCATCCTCGGCCCCGGCGGCTACGCCTTCGGCGACTACTGGCG
>CAYZSE010000243.1:0-2337 GCA_964481035.1 uncultured Geminicoccaceae bacterium
AGGCCGATTACGGGCTGGCTGCGGCGCCCAGGCTTCAAGGCCGGCGGCGGGGCGGGCCGCGCTCGGCGGGCTCGTCGGCCGCCTGCTCGGCGGTGCGCAGCTCCTCCTCGGCAAGGCAGTCGACGACCCAGACGTCGAAGACCGGATGCTCGAGCGCCGAGAGCGCCGGGCTGGAGGCGAACATCCAGCCGGTGAAGGCCTGCACCTCGCCATCGCCCGGCGGCATGTCGACGATCTGCAGGAAGGCCGCACTCTCGGGCGGGTCGGTGGGGCCCGCCTCGAAGCAGGCATCGGCCGTGATGTCGAGGGTGCCGAAGTTCACCGTCTCGCCCACCGACACGTCGAAGGTCGAGACCCGCGCCGTCACCTTGTCGAGACCGCCCAGACGGACGATGTCCCGCGGCGCGTCCACCGCGGCGGCGAGGGGTGTCGCCAGCACAAGGCCGCAGGTCGCGAGGCGCGCAGCGAGCATCACGCGCCCTCGTCGCCGGAGAAGACGAAGCGGCCGATCAGGTCCTCGAGGTTGATCGAGGATTGCGTGAAGGTGATCTCGCCGCCGTCGCCCAGCAGGTCGATCTCCGCGCCCGGCTGCAGGTCGAGATAGCGCCCGCCCAACAGGCTCTCGCTGACGACGCTCGCCGAGCTGTCGGTCGGCAGCTCGACCTCGCTCGCGACGCTGAAGGTGAGCACCGCCTGGTAGGTCTGCGGGTCGAGCCGCTGGCTCAAGACCTCACCGACCTTGATGCCGCTGATCTTGACCGGGCTGCCGACGGTCAGGCCGTCGATCCGGTCGAACTCGGCGGTCAGCCGGTAGCCGCCGGGATCGGCCACGTCGCTCGTCGTGTAGGCGTAGGCGACGAAGCCGATCGCCACGAGCAGGACGAGCGCGCCCAGGATGGTCTCGACGACGCTGCGCGACATGCAACTCTCACCCTCGAAGTGTCAGCGGCCTCATAGCCTAGGACGGCGGCAGGTCCAACAGGGCGCGGGCGAAGGCCTCGGCCTCGAACGGGCGAAGGTCGTCGATCCCCTCGCCGACGCCGACCGCATGGACCGGCAACGCGAAGGCCTCGGCCAGCGCCACCACCACCCCGCCTCGGGCCGAGCCGTCGAGCTTGGTGACGACGAGGCCCGTGATGTCCACCGCGTCCTGGAACAGCTCGACCTGGCGATGCGCGTTCTGCCCCGTCGTCGCGTCGAGGACCAGCAAGGTCGCGTGCGGTGCGGTCGGATCCTGCTTCTCGAGGACGCGGACGATCTTCCGGAGCTCGTCCATCAGCGCCGTCTTGTTGTGCAGCCGGCCGGCGGTGTCGACGAGGAGCACGTCGAGATCCTCCGCCTTCGCCCGGGCGAGCGCATCGAACGCGAGGCCCGCCGCATCGGCACCCGGCTCGGCCTTGAAGAGCCGGGCGCCGGCGCGTCCGCTCCACACCTCGAGCTGCTCGACGGCGGCGGCGCGGAAGGTGTCGCCCGCGACCATGCCGACCCGTTTCCCCTCGCGCGCCAGCCGCGCCGCGAGCTTGCCGATGGTGGTCGTCTTGCCGGTGCCGTTGACGCCCGCGACGAGCACCACGAACGGTTTAGCGCCCTCGACCTGGAGCGGCACCGCCACCGGTTCGAGGGTCTCGGCGATGTAGCCGGCGAGCGCCTGCTTGACCTCGACGTCGCTGACGTCCTTGCCGAAGCGATCCCCGGCGAGCCGGGCGCTCAACTTCGCCGCCATGGCGACGCCCAGGTCCGCCTGGATGAGCGCCTCCTCCAGCTCCTCGAGGGCCTCGGTGTCGAGCTTGCGCTTGGTGAAGATCGAGGTGACGTTCTCGGTCAGCGCCTGCGACGAGCGCTGCAGCCCGCCCCTGAGCCGTTCCCACCAGGACGCCATCAGGCCGCGACCCGGCCGTAGAGCAGGCCGGCGGCGTGGCGCTCGGCGCGGGCGCGCACCACCGTGCCGCCGGCGGCGCCGCCCTCGACGACGATGGGCGCGAAGTGCGGCGTGTGCCCCCGGCCCCCGCGCTCGACCAGGACCTCGTGCTCGCCGCCGACGAGCCGGCCGAGCAGGTCCGCGAGCGCCGCCTCGCCCTTGGCCCGCAACGCCGCCGCGCGCGCCTTGACGACGGCCGGATCGACCGCGGGCATCCTCGCCGCCGGCGTGCCCGGGCGCGGCGAGTAGGGAAAGACATGGAGAAAGCTCAAGCCGGCCGCGTCGACGAGATCGAGGGTGTCCTCGAACTGCGCGTCGGTCTCGGTCGGAAAGCCGCAGATCAGATCGGCGCCGAAGGCGAGCTCGGGCCGCTTCGCGCGCAGCCGCTCGGTGAGCCGGATGACATCGGCCCGCAGATG
>CAYZSE010000244.1:0-2320 GCA_964481035.1 uncultured Geminicoccaceae bacterium
CCGGCGACATCTACGCCAGGCGGGAAGGGTAGGGCGCACGTGCGTGATCGGCCTGTTGGAGACGAAAGCGCCTCTTCCGGCCATTGGTGAAATACGCCAGCACCGGTCCAATCCGGTGCCAATCCAGATCCGGCCCAGCTCCAGGAGCGCACTCCAGCCTCCTGGCCAATTTCGTCGCCGACCGTTCCGGCGACCAGCCAAGCTACGAGGTTTGCCTCGAGCGCGCGCTGACGTTCGTCGGGACGGATGCGGCGGCCCATCGCCTTGCCCGCGGCTCTGGGACCAGAGGTAGGTCGAGCCCAGCGAATCGCGCCTTTGACCGTATCCTTCACTCCAGCCCCTTACCGCGGCCGAGGAGATTGGTCGCGGCCACCGACTGGCGGTCGCTCTCGACGATGCGCTCCAGCGCGTGATTCCCGGCGATGTCGAGGTCGGTGATCGTATTCTCATCGAGATCGTGCGCCGAAGGCGCCGCGCGTTCCGCCAATTCCGCGTCCCGGTCGATCGAAACGACACGTGAGAGCGGCGGTGGTGCGGTCGCTCCTCGCGCCTCCATGAGCGCCCTCAGGATGCGAATCGCCTCGCCGCGGGCTTGGTTGAAGTCAGTTCGGGTCTGGTCGATCCAGGCCGCGAACCACAGCTTCACGAGCGCGCCGCCTTCAGTATCGATCCATACTGCCGGCGGCGGCTCGCTCAGCACGAAGGTTAGTCCCATGAGCTTCTCGCGAGCGGCGTCGCGGAGCGCGGCGACGTTGGCGCTTGGGTCGGCGTCGAGCGCGAACGTGAAGCGACGCTGCGGGTTGCGGCTAAAGTTGACGATGGTGGACTTGAATACCGTCGCGTTCGGCACGCGGATGGTGTTGCCGTCGGCGGAGAGCAGGATGGTGGCGCGCGAGGTGAGGCTCACCACCTTGCCGACGTTGCCCTCGATCTCGACGAGGTCGAGCGGGCCGAAGGGCTGGCGGATCGAAAGCAGCACCGAGGCGAGGAAGTTCTCCACGGTGTCCCGCACCGCAAAGCCGATCGCGAGCCCGATGATGCCGGCCGCCCCGAGGATCGAGCCGAGGAGCGCCGTCGCGTCGAGGATGTCGAGCGCAACGAGGAGGGCGGCGACGAAGAACACGAGGCGGACGATCTGCCGGTAGATTGCGGCGATGAAGCTGTTGGGGGCGACGCGTTCCCAGAGCGGCCGGATCCCCGCGACGAGGAGCCCGAGCGCGAAGACAAGCGCGAAGGCGACCAGCGCGACGACGAGCAGGGGAAGGATCGCGAGGGCCTCCGTCGCGTGATGTTCGAAGCGATCGATCGAGGGCAGGAGGCGGCGCCGCAGGTCGGTGGTCTGAACGACGCCGTCCTTGATCGCGACGACGCCTTCCACACGCCGGACGATCGCCTCGAGCCGCGCCACCGCCGCCGCGTCGAGCACCTCGCCCGTGAGAGTGACCACGCCGGCACGGACTGCGACGTTCACGTCCTCGTAGCCGTCGATCTGCGCCAGGATGCTGCGCAGGCGTGTCGCAATGGCGATGTCCTGGGTCGTCCGGAGCTCGACGGCGATCGGGGTGTCGGGCTGGGGACCCGCGGCCTCCTGCGTCCGGGCCGTGTCCGCCAGCGCGATGAAGATCGCGAGGAGCGCGAAGATCGGCGCGCGGCTCAGGCGTGCGGGAGGGAGCGCCTGTGGGCGGCGCAAGAGACCGTTGTCGGTCGCAACCATGGGCGCCTCCGTTCCCCAGCCTGATCGGCAGGATGTTCTCTAGCGAGCGGGATCGACCGCCGTCACGCCCCAAGCCTGCCACCGTCGGCCGACCCTCTGGCGCCGCGCGTCGAGAGGACGGTCCCGGATCGCGGTCGAACCCGGCTCGTATAGGGGCGAACGAGGGGGGGTCAATCTCCCAGACGCGATGGGCTCGACGGGTCGAAATCGTCGGAAGGGCGGAGTGGGCCTCACTGCGCGCCGATGGCCGTGTCCCCGGACGATATTGAATCTTGCCGGTCAAGGTTCGTCTCGTCGTGTTCGCGGCCGCCTGATAAGTGGTTCTCTCCGGGATCGACGCCGTTGGCCGTTCCAGGTCGATTAGGAGATCGCGCGCGGACCCTTTAGGCATAGGAGGCTGCGCGAGACGCGCAGGGTTTGGACCGGTTAGGAATGGCACGCTGGGCGCGACGCGGTTGGTGGTGCGCAGCGAGCCGCATCGGCGGAGGTGCTTGCGGACCGTTGTGCGACCGTCAGCGGCCCTAAACGGCGCGCACGCCGTGGTCTGCTCGCCGTCCAAAGCGCCCTTCCCGCCGCCTAAGTGCTATGCCTCCTCCGTGCCGAATT
>CAYZSE010000245.1:0-2287 GCA_964481035.1 uncultured Geminicoccaceae bacterium
GGATGTAGCCGGCCATCGGCTCGCGGGCGTGATCGGCGATCCGCGCCAGCTCGACATTGAGGTGGAACAGCGCCACGAGGGCGGCGCGGTCGCCGCTCTCGGCCAGCAGCACCTGCAGATACCGGTCGCGGTCGGCCGTCCGCAGCGTGCCGAGCGGATCGGCGGTGATGTCGTCGCCTGCGGAACGCATGAGGTGTCCAAGTCGTTCGTTTGACATCGCCGGGCGCGCGCGTAAATGTCCGGCTGTCGCTGTCCATGCTTCGCTGGGAGAACAATCATGGCCTTCGAATTGCCGCCGCTGCCGTACGCGCACGACGCTCTCGAGCCCTACATGGGGCGCGAGACCGTGGAGCTCCACCACGGCAAGCACCACAACACCTACGTCGTGAACCTCAACAACCTCGTCGACGGCGCCGGGCTCGCCGGCAAGGGCCTCGATGAGGTCGTGGTCGAAGGCTACAAGGCCGGCAATCCCGGGATCGTCAACAATGCCGGCCAGCACTGGAACCACAACCTCTTCTGGCGGGTCATGAAGAAGGACGCGGGCGAGCCCGAGGGTGAGCTGAAGCGCCGGATCGAGCACGACTTCGGCGGTGTGGACAAGATGAAGGAGGCGTTCAAGGCCGCGGCGGTCGGCCAGTTCGGCTCGGGCTGGGCCTGGCTCGTCCTCGACGGCGACAAGCTCGACGTCATGAAGACGCCGAACGGCGAAAACCCCCTGATGCACGGCAAGAAGGCGCTGTTTGGCGTCGACGTGTGGGAGCACGCCTACTACCTCGACTACCGCAACCGGCGGCCCGACTACGTGCAGGCGTGGCTCGACCATTTGGTGAATTGGGACGAGGTTGAAAAGAACCTATAATGGTCGCGGTTACGTCGTCGCACCAGGGGGAGCACGGCTTCAGGCCGTGCGCCTTTTCACGTTTACCCTGACGGCTGTTAGCGCCTCGTCCCTCTGACGGCTTGTGTTTGAGCTATTTGGAGCATTTCTGCGGAGCGTGTTACGATGAGCTTTCTCGCGAGCCGGCGCGGCTTCATCGGCGGTGCCGTCGCCACCGCGGCTCTCACCCGGGCTGGCTGGGCGCAAACGCACGGCGGCCTTGAGCAGCCGCCGTTGCCCTACGCGTTCGACGCGCTCGAACCGCATATCGGCCGCGAGACGATGGACCTGCACTACACCAGGCACCATGCCGGCTACGTTCGCAACGTGCAGCGCCTGGTGGCCGGCACGCCTCTGGCCGGCCAGCCGTTGGACGAGATCGTCCTCGCCGCCTACCGGACGGGTGACAAGGCGCTCATCGACAATGCCGGCCAGCACTGGAACCACAACCTCTTCTGGCGGGTCATGAAGAAGGACGCGGGCGAGCCCGAGGGTGAGCTGAAGCGCCGGATCGAGCACGACTTCGGCGGTGTGGACAAGATGAAGGAGGCGTTCAAGGCCGCGGCGGTCGGCCAGTTCGGCTCGGGCTGGGCCTGGCTCGTCCTCGACGGCGACAAGCTCGACGTCATGAAGACGCCGAACGGCGAAAACCCCCTGATGCACGGCAAGAAGGCGCTGTTTGGCGTCGACGTGTGGGAGCACGCCTACTACCTCGACTACCGCAACCGGCGGCCCGACTACGTGCAGGCGTGGCTCGACCATCTCGTGAATTGGCAAGAGGTCGCCAAGAACCTCGGCTGACCCGCGGCACGGCGTTGCCGGCGTCGTTCGGCGGCGCCGGCCCCGTCGCCCACGGGGTCGTGCGGCGGCCGAGCGTCGTCTTGCCCCATCACCCTTAAGCCTCTTTTGACGTCTTGCGACGACCCTGAGCTCCCGGGCTTTTGGGAGCGTCAGGTCCATGTTCGCGCTTCGTCTGTGGCTGGTCGCGACGATGCTCGCAATCGGCCAAGCCGCCGCCGCCCAACCGCTCGCCGTCCTCGATGCCCCGCGCGCCCGCGGCGACACGGACGGCGACGGGCAACGCGAGTACGCCGTGGTCGTGCGATCGGCCACCGCCGCCCCGCGGCCGGCCGTCTTCATCGCCGTGTTCGAGGCACGCCCCGA
The DNA here is from genome assembly GCA_964481035.1 of uncultured Geminicoccaceae bacterium. GTDB lineage: Bacteria > Pseudomonadota > Alphaproteobacteria > Geminicoccales > Geminicoccaceae > JAAAPF01. Next base: position 2,045 of record CAYZSE010000245.1, read on the forward strand.
CGGTTGGACGATGACCGCCGCCGTTCGCCTCGAGGACGGCGCGCAGGTCGAGCGCCTGCGCCTCGCCCCCGGTGCGCTGACGGCGAGCTTCCGCCGGCACTATCCGATCGATGCGAACTGCTGCCCGAGCCGGGCGACGGTGCGCTCCTATCCGGTCGTCGACGGCACGTTCATCGGCGCTGCGCGAGCGCCGGCCTGGGGCGAGACCGTGGCCGGCCTGATCGACCCTTGAGCCGCAGGTGC
>CAYZSE010000246.1:0-2276 GCA_964481035.1 uncultured Geminicoccaceae bacterium
GACGACGTCTACGGCCTCGGCGGCTCCGTGCGGCCGCCCGCGGGCGACGCGTCGCACCGCGAGGAAGAGGCGCCGTGCCCGGGCGCCGGCCCCGGCGGCTGAGCGCCGCGCCGAGGTGAGGCGCCGGCAGGCTCGGCGAACGCGACCCCGAGACCACCGGCGACCCGTCCCGGCTGGAAAAAAGCGTGGTGACCTCCCCCACCCCGGCAAACGCGGCCATGGCGAGCCAGTGCTCGCCGCTTTCCGCAGCGATATCGCCGATTGGCTGGATCGGCTGCTGGCGGTACGCCGGCTCCGGGGGTAATCGCGGGTCACGTGTCCGGCGGAGGACGGGCGTGACCGCCGCAGGCGGCTTTGGATTTGGAATGTGGAGGCGCGTGTCGGACCGGGCCTTCGGGAACGGCGTCTTCGTCGCCCGCACAAACTACGCCGGCCCGCATGGCGGCACGACCTATCTGAGCCAGGGCGTGATCGTCGCCCCAGACGTCGCCGAACTCTCCCGCCCGGGTGACCTTCCGAGCTGCCTCACCGCCACGCTCGATCGCCGCCGCCCGCGTTGCGACGCCCGCGGGTTTCTTGGCAGCTCTTCGGTCGCGTCGCGCGTCGCGGTAGCGAGACGATCAGCCCCCTGCGCCGGCTCTCGCAGTCGGCCGGCTCAAGGGGATCGAAGCTGCGGGTAGAGCTATTGCGCCGGCTCCGCAGCGGCCGGAGGCCGTTTCGGACCGAACGCGGCCGCAAGGCTTTCGGCGCTCGCCGCCGCTCTCGCGCCCGCCGTCGGGGCTTCGTGAAGCGCGTGCGCGCGGCAGCTGTCGAGATCGTAGGCGACGAGGTTGGAGCGCGCCGAATGGGGCGCGGTCGTCACGATGCGGAGGAACCCGTGCAGAGGATCTGTCGCAAGCGGCATCGCGCTGCGGCGCGGCTCGCTCGCGGTCTTCGGCGGCTCCAGGAACCCTTCGGGCCGAACGGCCCCTTTGGGAAACGCGAGCGCCAGCCGCGACTGCGCCGCACGCTCAGTTCCGGCACTAAGCCTGTAGTCCGGCGAACGCGAGCCGTCGGCGCTCTCGACATGATATACGATGGCGGTGGCTTCGCTCGCGCCGAAATCGGCGTGCAGGTGCACCCGGCAGGGATCGCCGGTCGCATCAGCGACGGCCCCCAACCGCACCGTGTGGAGCAGGGGCCGAGCGCTAAGCGCCTCGAAGGGCACCGCTGGTTCGGGGGCGCCGGGAAGGATCGGCTGAATTCCGAAAGGCAGTTCGGCGTCGCCGGTTTGGGTTGCCCTGAAGGTGACGTCGAAGGGAATCAGGGTGGTCGAACTTTGTCCGTAAAGATCGTTGTTGCCGAACCAGCGCCGGCAGTAGAAGACGAAAGATAGCGACCACTTCACGGTGTCGCGCAACTCGATCCTGCGCCAATCGGCGTTGGAACCTTCAGTCAAGCTAGCAAGGAGGTCGATGAGGTCGTTGCCCGCCCCCGTCAAGTAGGTTTCCAAGAAGCTTGTCGGCACGCTAACTGTCTCGGTGCGCGGCCCGAAGCTCTTCGCGTCTTGATTCACGTCAAAGACTTGGACGAAGCGAGGCAGGGAGTTGAGCCCCCCCGGACACACCTCGACGACGTTCGCGCATTGGTCGACCTTTGCGCTCTGCACCCGCCAGTTGGCGTTGCAGCCGCCGTAAATCTCGACCTGAAACGACACCTCGTCTTCCAGCACCCTCGCATAGAAGGACTGGCCGAAGGCATTCTCCTCCTGCACCACGGTCACGCTGGGCGCTGGGCCCACAGACGCAATGTAAGTCGACAGGACCCCCTCGGCCACACAGGGGCTGGCGCCGAGCGACAAGACGGCTGCTGCACGCGACAAGGCTCTCATGCGTACACTCCCCTTGGGCTAAGCGTTCATTCAAGCGCGGGGCGGAAATATCATCATGAAGGCTGGCGACCCGAGCAAACCGCGGCAATGTTCGAAACGTGCAGGTAGATCGCGGCGGAGCCTTTCAGACACGAGTGTATGCGACCCCAGTGCCTGCGGTCCAGAAATCCTGAAGAATTCCTCGACCATGCGGGCGCATGCCCTCACTTAGAATTTTTGTCCGTTTCCTCACAACTCATGGATACCGAAACACGAAAAGGCAATGCCCTCCTTTGGCGCGGGTTACGGCTAAGCGCGATCGTGCCCCGACGCGGGGCGTCATAGCGCCGGTCCTAGTGCACTGACGCTATCGAAACGTGCAGCGGCGCGTTCGGATGTGCGGCATCCGAATGCGCCGCTGCACTAG
>CAYZSE010000247.1:0-2221 GCA_964481035.1 uncultured Geminicoccaceae bacterium
GACGGCAAGCCGCACCAGCTGCTGCACGAGGCCTCGCTGATCGTCCTCGAGCGGCGGCTGGCCGCTGCGGGCATCGCCGCGCGCGAGGCCCTCGCCGCTGCCGACCCGGCCCCGAATGTCGCGCATCTCGCCGATCGGTGGCTGGTGACCGCGGCGCCGGCGCTGGCGCGGGCCGCGGTCGCCGCCGCGGGCATCGTCGAGATCGAAGCCGTGGTGCTCGACGGCGTCGCCCCGCCGTGGCTTTTGGCGCGCTTGCGGGAACGCCTCGTCGACGAGCTCGACGGCTTCAACCGCAAGGGTCTGTCGCGCTTTGCGGTGGTCAACGGCTCCGTCGGGCGCCCGGCGCGGGTCCTCGGCGCCGCCCTGCTGCCCTTGCAGGGGCGTTACGTCCCCGACCCCGACGCGCTCGTGAGCCAGCCACGCCGCCGCGCCGATGGCGACGCGGCGTGCCACCGGGCCGGCGTGCGGTAGCGGTTCGGCCGACAGACGTTGACGCCGCGTTCGCGCGGAGTCACGACAAGCCTCGTCGTCATTGGAACGACAGGTGCCGGACAGGCACGAATGGCCAGGGGAGGCTCTCGATGAAACTTTGGAGCAGCGCGGCGTTGGGCGCGCTGATGGTGGTGGCGGCGGGTGCCGCGTGGGCGCAGGACCTGACGGTCGGCGTGTCGTGGTCGAACTTCCAAGAGGAGCGCTGGAAGACCGACGAGGCGGCGATCCGCGCCGAGCTCGATCGCCTCGGCGCCGAATACATCTCCGCCGACGCGCAGTCGTCCGCGGCCAAGCAGCTCACCGACGTCGAGAGCCTCATCACCCAGGGCGCCGACGCGCTCATCATCCTCGCCCAGGACAGCGACGCCATCGGCCCGGCGGTCACGCGCGCCGTCAACGAGGGGATTCCCGTCGTCGGCTACGACCGGCTGATCGAGAACCCGGACGCGTTCTACCTGACCTTCGACAACAAGGAGGTCGGCCGGATGCAGGCGCGCGCCGTCTACGCCGTGCAGCCCGAGGGCAATTACGTCTTCATCAAGGGTTCGGCGGCCGACCCCAACGCCGACTTCCTCCATTCGGGCCAGCTCGAGGTGCTGCAGGAGGCGATCGACGCGGGCGAGATCCGCGTCGTCGGCGAGGCCTACACCGACGCCTGGCTGCCGGCGAACGCGCAGCGCAACATGGAGCAATTCCTCACCGCCGCCGGCAACGAGGTCGACGCGGTGGTCGCCTCCAACGACGGCACCGCCGGCGGGGCGATCGCCGCCCTCGCCGCCCAGGGTTTCGCCGGCTCGGTGCCGGTGTCGGGCCAGGACGGCGACCACGCGGCGCTCAACCGCATCGCGCTCGGCACCCAGACGGTCTCGGTCTGGAAGGACAGCCGCGACCTCGGCACTGCGGCGGCGCGGATCGCCGTCGAGATGGCCGAAGGTGCCGCCATGGGCGACATCGAGGGGGCGGTGGTCTTCGACGGCGGGCCCAAGGGCGTGCCGATGACGGCGCTGTTCCTCGCGCCCCTGCCGATCGCCCGCGACAATCTCGACGTCGTCATCGACGCCGGCTGGGTCACGAGGGACGTCGTCTGCCAGGGGATCGCCCCCGGCACCGTGCCGGTCTGCGACTGATCGCCCGCGCGGGGCGGCCGCACCGCCCCGCCCTTCGGCTTTGGGGAGGAGGCCATGGCGCAGGCTCTGGCATCGCGCGCCGCCGGCGGCAACGGTCCGCTGCAGCGCTTTCTCGACGCCACCGAGCTCGACACCCGCATGCTCGGCATGATCGCGGCCCTGCTGCTGATCTGGATCGGCTTCCACGTCGGCTCGGGCGGCGTCTTTTTGACCCCGCGCAACCTCTGGAACCTCTCTGTCCAGACGGCGTCGATCGCGGTCATGGCGACCGGCATGGTGCTGGTCATCGTCACCCGCAACATCGACCTCTCGGTAGGGTCGGTCCTGGGCTTCGTCGGCATGGTCATGGGCGTCACCCAGGCCGAGATCCTGCCGCAGCTTCTCGGCTACGGTCACGGCCTGACCTGGATCGTCGCGCTCCTGGTCGGCATCGTCACCGGCGGGCTGATCGGCGCCTTGCAGGGCTACATCATCGCCTACATGGGGGTGCCGGCCTTCATCGTGACGCTGGGCGGGCTCCTCGCCTGGCGCGGTGCTGCCTGGTGGATCACCTCGGGGCGCACCGTGGCGCCGATGGACGGCACCTTCCAGCTCATGGGCGG
>CAYZSE010000248.1:0-2195 GCA_964481035.1 uncultured Geminicoccaceae bacterium
ACAACCTCGGCGCCCACAAGGTCGAGGGGGTCAAGGCCGCCATCGAGGCCACCGGAGCGCGCTTTCCGAAATGCTCGACCATCCCGCACCTCCTCCCGGCCGCCCACGCGGGTACGATGCCATCGGCGGGGGACGGGGATGCGGGATGGGCGTAGATCAACCTGACCGGGAAACGCGCTAGGCGCCGCCGTGCCCCGGCGCGAGCTCGACGGCGGCATCCATCGTCTCACCGCCCGGTCCGGGCTCGACCGCACCGTCCGTCCCTGGGGTCCGCGGCGCGCGGGCTCGGGTCGAGCCGATGGCGGCGAGCGCCCGGTCGAGGTCGTCGCAGATGTCGTCCGCATCCTCGAGCCCGACCGACAGCCGGACCAGATCGTCGCCGATGCCGAGGGCGGCGCGCTCCTGTTCGGGGATGCGGAAATGGGTCGTCGTCGCCGGGTGGGTGGCGAGCGACCTCGCATCGCCGAGGTTGTTGGAGATGCGCACCAGCCGCAGCGCGTCGAGGAACGCGAACGCTTCCGTCCGGCCGCCGTCGATGCGCAACGCGAGGAGGTTGCCCGGGCCCGCCATCTGCCGCTCGGCGAGAGCGTGCTGCGGATGCGTGGGCAGGCCCGGATAGAGCACGTCCGTCACCCGCGGATGCGCGGCGAGGAACGCCGCCACCCGCCGCGCGCCGGCGACGTGCTCGCGCAGCCGCAGCTCCAGGGTCTCGAGCCCCTTGGAGAGCACCCAGGCGTTGAACGGGCTGAGGGTCGGCCCGGTGTTCTTCAAGACCGGGTGGACGACCTCCTTGCGGGTCGCCGCATCGCACAGGATGACGCCGCCGAGGCAGCGGCCCTGGCCGTCGATGTGCTTGGTCGCCGAGTAGACGACGAGGTCGGCGCCGAGCGCCAGGGGCTTTTGCAGGATCGGCGTGGCGAAGACGTTGTCGACGACGACCTTGGCGCCGGCTGCCCGGGCGAGCTCGCTCACCGCCTCGATGTCGACCAGCTCCAGGGTCGGGTTGCCCGGCGTCTCGAAGAAGACGAGCGTCGCCGGCCGGCTCAGCGCCCGCGCCCAGGCGTCGAGGTCGGTGCCGTCGACCAGCTCGACCGCGATGCCGAAGCGCGGCAGCCATTCGGTGACGATCCAGTGGCACGAGCCGAAGAGGAGCCGCGCCGCGACGACCCGGTCGCCGGCCTTCAGGTGGCTCATCAAGGCGGCGGTGACCGCGGCCATCCCCGTCGCCGTGGCGGCCGCGTCCTCGGCGCCCTCGAGCATCGCCATGCGGCGCTCGAAGGCGCGCACGCCCGGGTTCTCGACCCGGCTGTACTGATAGCCCGGATCGGTACCGGCGAAGCGCGCGGCGGCGTCCTCGGCCCGCTCGTAGACGAAGCCAGAGGTGAGATAGACGGCCTCCGAGGTCTCGCCCAACGGCGATCGCTCGATGCCGTCGTGGATCATGCGCGTCCGCGGCCGCCAGCCGTCGCTCATCGCTCCGTCCCCTGGATCCAACCGGCCGCGACCATCGACGCACAGAGCCCTCGCCGCAAGGCCTCTCGCGGGGGGCGGAACGACCTGGCGGCAGAGATGTTGCCGCAGGATAACGAGAGCGGAGATCGTCATGCAGGAGAGCCCGGAGATCACCTTCAAGAACCTCGACGTGTCGGAGGTGCTGGAGGCCCGTATCCGCGAGCGTCTGGCCCGCCTCGAACGCTTCCACCACGGCATCGTCGGCGCGCGCGTGGTCGTCGACCGGCCGCACAAGGCCCCCGGCAGCGGCAAGAACGAGATCGTCGTCCAGGTCGAGGTCGAGATCCCGGGCAAGCTCCTGATCAGCAGGTCGCAGGAGATGCCGCGCGAGGCCAAGGACGACCAGGGGGCGGTCGTCACCCACGTCTTCGATGCGATGGAACGGCAGCTCGATGGGGCGGCGGCGCGCGAGAAGCGCCAGGTCAAGGCGCACAGCGCCGAGCGTGAGATCGGGCGCATCGCGCGCGTTTTCCCCGAGCAAGGCTACGGCTTCGTCCAGGTGGGCGAGGGCGACGCCGCGGGCGAGCTCTATTTCACCGCCAACGCGCTCGACGGCCTGACCCTCGCCCAGCTCCAGCCCGGGATGATGGTCAAGGTCGTCCGCGCCCACGACGACGGCCCGATGGGCCCGCTCGCCAGGCACATCGGCCGCCTCGGCGACGAGAACCGCATGGCGTTCTGAG
>CAYZSE010000249.1:0-2181 GCA_964481035.1 uncultured Geminicoccaceae bacterium
GCGGCGTCGCCGTGGGCTGGGCGGAGAACGGCCGGCTCACGGTCGTCGATCCGCCGCTCGCCGAGGGTGCGCGCGACGACGCGCTGGGCCGCGAGCTGCACGCGGAGCTGTTGGACGCGCTTCGCGAGCTCCATGCGGCCACGGCGCGCTCGGACCGGCTCGTCGTGTGGCGGCAGGCCGCGGAGCGCGCGCTCGATCGCCTGGGCATCGGGCCGCATGAGGTGCGGGTGAGCCTCGTGCTCGCGGTCGAGCGGCTGCGCGCGCTGCTCGAAGCCGACGAGCGACGGCGACAGGAGCCCTATCCTTTGGACGAACCGGCCGAGCCAGGCGTCGCTTCCGCGCTCGGCATGGCGGTTCGTGCCGCCAACCTCTACATCGCCACCGACCCGTTCCTCGCCGCCGTGCAGCGGCGCTCTGAGAACCCGGAGGTCGTCCGCACCGTCGACCTCGCGGAAGCCGAGGGCGCCGAGGCCGACCTCGAAGCGTCGGGCGCGGCGGCGCCCGTGCTCATCGACGAGCTACGCGACGCCCGCGAGGTCGCGGCCGAAGGCGGCCATGCCGGCGAGCGCGCGCGGCATCGGCTGGCGGCGTCGTGGCACAACGTCGTCGTCGAGGCCGCGCGGCAGGTCCTCGCCCTCGCCCGCGAGAGCGTTGCCGACACCTCGCTCAAGGCGCGCGTCGGGGCGGAGATGACGGTCGCGGAGGTGCGCGCGGCGCTGGAGGCGGCGGGCGTGAGCGCTCGGCTCCGCGCCATGGACGCGATGCGTGCCTCAGGCGCGAGCGCAGGCCGCGTCTGGCGGCACGCGGAGCCGGTCCTCGGCTGGGGCGTCGGGGTCGTCGTGCTGTCGTGGGTGGCGTCGAACCTGCCCTTCGTGCAGCGCGTGCTCGCCAACCCCGTCGTCGGCAAGGCGCTCGAGCAGCTGCTCACGCGCTAGCGGTGCGTCTCGCACGCGAGCTACGAGGCAAAGGCACCACAACAATCGCCGTGCTCGCGCGACGGGTGTGGGCGGTGGCTGTGTGCGGCGGGCCACAGTCGCGGATTGATCGGCGCGACACGACGTGCCTATTCGCAAACCGTCGGGCAACAAGTTGACATTTTAGATTAATTCATCGCATCAGCGTACTAGGGAGACGCACGAATGCGCTGTATGACAGTTGCAAGACCTCGGCGAAGGGCGCGCGTTGGTCGCGCTTCGATGATCGTGTGCGGCTTGGTCGCGCTCGCGGCTTGCGCGACGCCGGCGCCGCCGCCGGTGGTGACGGTGGCACCACCGCCCCCACCCGTCGTCGAGCCCGAGCGCCGGGCGATCCCCGCCTCCGGTCGCCACGTCGTCCAGCCGGGCGAGACGCTGGCCGGGATCTCCTACCGCTACAACATCAAGATGGCGCCGCTCGCCGCGGCCAACGGCATCGGCAATCGCGACCTGGTGCGCGCGGGCGAGGTGTTGGCGTTGCGCTGGGAGCCCGCGCCCGAGGTGGCCGCGCCACCGCTTCGCCGCAGCGCCGGTGTCGGCACCGGGACGACCGACGACGTGCCGCTGCGCGTGATCTTGACGCCGCTCTCGACGGGAAGGCCGACTACCGGCCCCTCGTCCTGAGACGGCACCGCCCGCGGCGAAGAGGCGGCGACGCGAACGCTCAGGCGGGCTCGGGAACCTGCGGCTCCTCGACGTCGCCGTCGTCGCCGTCGGCCTCGTCCGGGGCGGCGAGCAGCGAGGGACCCGTGCCGCCGGTGATGACGAACTTCAGATCGCCGTCGGCCACGGTGACGAGAACCTTGCCGCCCTTCGCGAGCTGGCCGAACAGCAACTCGTCGGCGAGTGGGCGCTTGATCTTCTCCTGGATCACCCGAGCCAGCGGCCGCGCGCCGAACAGCGGCTCGTAGCCGCGCTCGGCGAGCCACAGGCGCGCGTCCTCGTCGACCTCGATGGCGACCCGCTTGTCGGCGAGCTGGGCGCTGAGCTCCTTGACGAACTTGTCGACGACGTGCGCGACGACGTCGGGCGTCAGCGCCTTGAAGGCGATGACGGCGTCGAGACGGTTGCGGAACTCGGGCGTGAACAGGCGATTGATCGCGTCGGTGTCCTCGCCCTCGCGGCCTTCCCGCATGAAGCCCATCGCCGGCTTCGACATGTCCGCCGCGCCGGCGTTGGTCGTCATGATGAAGACGACGTTGCGGAA
>CAYZSE010000250.1:0-2144 GCA_964481035.1 uncultured Geminicoccaceae bacterium
ACGAAGGCGCGGGTGCGGCCGTCGAAGCCGTCGACGAGATGGCTCGCGGTCTCCTTGACGGCCATGATGTCGCCGACCTGCACCGGCGCCGCGTCTGGGGCGAAGAGGCCCTGCCAGGTGGCGGCGTCGAGCTTGGCGTCGTTGCCGACCACCCGGTCGACCTCGGCCATGCCGGCATAGGTCCGGGGGTCGATCTGGGCGCTGCAGCCGGTGACGACGATCCGCGCCCCGGGCCGCTCGCGCCGCGCCCGGCGGATCGCCTGCCTTGCCTGGCGCTCGGCCTCCTTGGTCACCGCGCAGGTGTGGACGACGACGAGGTCCTCGAGCCCCGCGTCGCGCGCATGGCGGCGCATCACCTCGCTCTCGAAGCTGTTGAGGCGGCAGCCGAAGGTGATGATCTCAGGCGCGCGCAAGGGCGAGGTCGTCCAGATTCAAGGTGCCGGTGAAGACTTGCGTCGCCGGCCCGCGCATCAGCACGTGGCCGTCGTCCTCGCGCCATGTGATGAGAAGCGGGCCGCCGTCAAGGTGAACCGTGGCGCGACGCTCGGCAAAGCCGCGCCGCACCGCCGCGACCAGCGCGGCGGAGGCACCCGACCCGCAGGCCTGGGTGACGCCCGCACCCCGCTCCCATATCCGCAGCCGCAGCTCGGTCGGCGTGCGGATCTCCAGAAAGCCGACATTGACCTTCTCGGGAAAGAGCGCGTGGGTCTCGACGAGCGGGCCGAGCCCGGCGACGTCGACGGCCTCGGCGTCGAGCACGAGGAAGGTCGCGTGCGGATTGCCGAGATTGCAGCAGGCGGGCCCGGTGAGGGGTCCGATGGAGAGATCGACGCGGGCGGTGTCCGCCTGCTCGCGGGCGAGCGGGACCTCGGCCCAGGCGGTGCGCACGGGCCCCATGTCGACCTCGATGTCGCCACCGACGACCCGGCACGGCAGGAGCCCGGCGACGGTCTCGACGACGACCCGCTCTCCACCGACGAGACGCGCGACGCAGCGGGTGGCGTTGCCGCAGGCCCCGGCCTCGGACCCGTCCGCGTTGTAGATACGCATGAAGACGTCCGCCCGCGCGCTCGGCTCCATGACGACGAGCTGGTCGCAGCCGACGCCGCGCCGGCGATCGGCGACGGCCCGGCGCTGCGCCACGTCGAGCGCGAGCGCCCCCGCGCGCGCATCCAGCACGACGAAATCGTTGCCGAGCCCGTGCATCTTGATGAAGCCGAGTTCCGTCATGGCGCGGATAAGGCCGCCTTCGCCCGCAAAACGCAATGGCGGAGCACCTCACCCGGCGCGGCCGAGCGCGTGCAGCACCTCGATGGCGAGGTCGCCGTAGGGCTCGCGGCCCTTCTTGTACTTCTGCGCGAGCGAACGCGGCGCGGGGCTGAACTCGGCCGCGGCGGCGACGTCGTTGGCGTCGGGGATGACCGTCGCGAAGACGTGCGGGCCCGTGCCGCGCTCGGCCTCGCTTTGCAGACGCTCGAGGGTCTGCTGGTGGACCCTCGAGGCCGCGCGCCACTTGGTGACGACGACGCCCAGGGGCTCGATCCGCTCGCCCGTGCGCCTGGCGAAAGCGCCGACGCGCTCGGTGATCTGGGCGATGCCGTAGGTCGAGAGCACGTCGGGGATGGTCGGGATCAGGTAGTGCCGCGCGATCCGAAGGCCGTTGAGGGTGATGAGGCCCAGGTTCGGCGGGCAGTCGATGAGGACCACGTCGTAGGCGCCGAGCTTGCGGTTGAGGACGCGGTGGAGCACGTCGACGGGCGTGGCGACGCCCATGCGGGCGGCGGAGGTCAAGACCAGACGGTCCTGCAGGTCGATCAGATCGAGGCTCGACGGCAGGAGGTCGATGCGGCGCAACCCCTCGACGTCGGAGGCACCCCGATGCAGGCAGCGGTGGAGGTCGAAGGGCGGGGCCGTCGGTGCGACGGCGCGCTTGAAGAGGCTGGCGATGGTCCGGCCCTGGGCGTTGCGCTCGAGCCAGGCCGCCTCGCCCATGAGCATGACCGTGGCGTTGGTCTGCGGATCGAGGTCGATGACCAGCACGCGCTTGCCGTGGACGGCCGCCAGCGTCTCCGCGAGCGCCACCGTCGTCGTCGTCTTGCCGACGCCGCCCTTGAGGTTGATCACCGCCAGCACGTGCGTCATCG
>CAYZSE010000251.1:0-2142 GCA_964481035.1 uncultured Geminicoccaceae bacterium
TGCAGCGAGAAGATGACGAAATCGACCGCCATCGACGGATGGCCGATGATCGAGGAGAGCGGCGGATAGATGGTCCAGCCGCCACCGAAGCCGCCGACGAACATCGACATGACCAGCAGCAAGGCGGACGGCGGCAAGAGCCAGAAGCTGATGTTGTTGAGGCGCGGGAACGCCATGTCCGGCGCCCCGATCATCAGCGGCACCATCCAGTTGCCGAAGCCGCCGATCAGCGCCGGCATGACGAAGAAGAAGATCATGATCACGCCGTGCGCGCTGATCAGCATGTTGTAGAGGTGGTAGTCACCGCCGAGGATCTGATCGCCCGGCTGCATCAGCTCCAGGCGCATGACGATCGACATGGCGAGGCCGACGAACGCCATCACACCGGCAAACCAGAGATAGAGCGTGCCGATGTCCTTGTGGTTGGTCGAGTAGACCCAGCGCTTCCAGCCCGAGGGTGCGTGGTCGTCGTGATGCCCGGCGGCCGCATAAGCCATGTCGTTCCTTCCGCTACAAGCCGTTCAGCGCCGCGCGACGTCGACGTCGTCGGCGACGCCGTATTTCGCCTGGGCGTCGCCGACCCACGCGTCGAACTCCCGCGCCGTCACGACGCGAACCGAGATCGGCATGAAGCCGTGCCCGACGCCGCACAGCTCGGAGCACTGTCCGTAGTACATGCCCGGCTCGTCGACGCGGAACCAGGTCTCGTTCAGCCGCCCGGGGATGGCGTCGCGCTTCACCCCGAAGGCCGGGACCGCCCAGCTGTGCAGGACGTCCGAGGCGGTGATGAGGACCCGCACCGTGGCGCCGGCGGGCACGACCACATCGGCGTCCGTCGCCAGCAGCGCGGGCACGCCCTGAGCCTCCGCCTCGTCGCGCGGCACCATGAAGCTGTCGAAGGCGAAGCCGCCGTGGTCGGGGTACTCGTACGACCAGTACCACTGTCGCCCGATCGCCTTGATGGTCAGATCGGCCTCGGGGATCGTGTCCTCGTAGTAGAGGAGCTTGAACGACGGGAACGCAATGACGACGAGGATGAGCACCGGCACCCCGGTCCAGACCACCTCGAGCAGAGTGTTGTGGGTGTTCCGCGAGGGGCTGGGGTTGGCACCGGCACGAAAGCGCACGATCACGTAAACGAGCAAGGCGAGCACCACGAGGCAGACGCCGGTGATGATGACGAGCAGGAGGTCGTGGAACGAGCCCATCATCGCCTTGACCGGCGTCGCCGCCGCTTGCAGGCCCATCTGCCAGGGCACGGGCTCGCCAGCCGTGGCGGCGCCGCTCGCGCCGAGCATCGCGAGCACGACCAGCCACGCTCGCCAGACACCCCGTCGCATCGTCGCCATGTGCCCTCCTTGACGAACACCACCCGCCGCCACGCCGGGCGGGGGTAGCACCGCCGGCCCGGCATTCACAAGCTGCTAGGTACGGCGCCCGGCGGCGCCGGCCACGGTCGCGTTGTCGCAATCGCGGCGGTCAGTGGCCGAGCCGGACCCGCAACCGCCGCACCCCGAACCACACTGCGCCAACGACAAAAGGCACCGCGACGCCCGTGGCGATCGCTGCGCCGGTGTCGCCGATCATCGGTACGCCGAGCTTCAAGAGATACGACCAAAGTCCGACGATGTAATAGCTGACCGCGGCGACGGAGAGGCCCTCGACGGTCTGCTGCAGGCGTAGCTGGAGGCGCGCGCGCCGATCCATCGAGGTCAAGAGCGCCCGATTCTGCTCCTGCAGCGCGAGATCGACCCGCGTTCGCAACAGGTCGGCGGCTCGGCTGATGCGCACGCTCAACCCCTCCATGCGCTCCTCGAAGGCGAGGCACGTCCGCATCGCCGGCTCGAAGCGACGTTGGAGAAAGGAGCCGATGATCTCCATCTCGTCGTTGCGCTCGAGCCGCAGCCGGCCGAGCCGCTCGGCGACGAGCTCGCCGTAGGCCCGGGTGGCGCCGAAGCGATAGGCGCTGTCGGCGACGACCTGGGCATGCTCGGCGGCGAGCGCGGAGAGCTGCTCGAGCAGAGCGCGCTCGGTCGCCGTGTCGTTGGTGTCCTTCATGCTCACGGTGAGCGCGACCAGGCGCTGCTCCATGTCGTCGACGACACCGCCGAGCCGGCGCGCCTGCGTCAGGCCCAAGAGCGC
>CAYZSE010000252.1:0-2130 GCA_964481035.1 uncultured Geminicoccaceae bacterium
GCACCGCCCTTGGCGACGATGTCGGGCCGGGCGAGCATCAATGCGGTGTCGAGCCGGCCGGTGCCGGCGACGAGCTCGGGGTGCGCGCGCATGGCGGCGAGGAGGCGCCTCGCCGCCGCGCCGCGCTCGATGAGATTGGCCATGGCGACGGCGAGGCTGGCTGTCGACATGGGCCAGTTGGGCACGCCGCAGCCGTCGACGCCGGGCTCGCCGACGGCACCCCCGGTCAGCTCCTCGAAGATGCCGCGGATGCGGACCTGGACCGGGTGCGTGGGCTCCAGATAGCCGGCCGTGGGCGCGCCCAGGTGCAGGGCCGTCGTCAGCATGCCCGTGTGCTTGCCCGAGCAGTTGTTGTGGACGGCCGTGGGCGCCCGGCCCGCGACGCGCAGCGCACGGGCGCTCTCCTTGTGGGTGGGGGCGTGCGCGCCGCAGGCGAGGGCACCCTCGTCGAGGCCGAGGCGGGCGAGCCAGGCACGGACGCGCTCGACGTGCATGGGCTCGCCGCCGTGCGACGCGCAGGCGAGCGCCAGCTCCTCGGCGCTCACGGCCAAGGCGTCGGCGGCACCCGTCTCGACGAGGGCCAGCGCCTGGATCGGCTTGACCGAGGAGCGCGGGTAGATCGGCGTCGCGAGGTCGCCCACGGCATGGACGACGCGCCCGCCGGGCTCGGCCACGGCGAGCGCCACCCGGTGGCGGCTCTCGACGAGGCCGCCGCGGGTGACCTCGACGGCGACGGGTGTCGTGCTCATGCGCGCCGCCTTTTCGGGGGCGGCTGGAGGAGGCGCTTCAGATAGCGGCCGGTGTGGCTGGCCTCGACCTGGACGATGTCCTCGGGCGTGCCCTCGGCGACGATGCGGCCGCCGCCGGTGCCGCCCTCGGGGCCCATGTCGACGATCCAGTCGGCGGTCTTGATGACGTCCAAGTTGTGCTCGATGACGAGCACCGTGTTGCCCTGGTCGACCAGCGCGTGCAGCACCTCGAGGAGCTTCCTCACGTCCTCGAAGTGCAGGCCCGTGGTCGGCTCGTCGAGGATGTAGAGGGTCTGGCCCGTGGCGCGGCGCGAGAGCTCCTTGGCGAGCTTGACCCGCTGCGCCTCGCCGCCCGAGAGGGTCGTCGCCTGCTGGCCGAGCGTGATGTAGCCGAGGCCCACGGTCTCCAGGGTGGCGAGCTTGTGGCGGACGGCCGGCACGGCCTCGAAGAAGCGCACCCCGTCCTCGACCGTCATGTCGAGGACGTCCGCGATGGACTGGTCGCGGTAGGCGACCTCCAGCGTCTCGCGGTTGAAGCGCTTGCCCTTGCAGGCGTCGCAGGTGACGTAGACGTCGGGCAGGAAGTGCATCTCGATCTTGATGACGCCGTCGCCCTGGCAGGCCTCGCAGCGCCCGCCCTTGACGTTGAAGGAGAAGCGCCCGGGCCGGTAGCCGCGCGCCCGCGCCTCGGGCAAGCCCGCGAACCAGTCGCGGATGGGGGTGAAGGCGCCGGTGTAGGTGGCGGGGTTGGAGCGCGGCGTGCGGCCGATCGGCGACTGGTCGATGTCGACGACCTTGTCGACGTGCTGGAGGCCCTCGATGCCGTCGTGCGCGCCGGGGTGGCCGCGCGCCCCCGTCAGCGCCTTGGCCATGGCCGGGTAGAGGGTGTCGATGACGAGCGAGGACTTGCCGCTGCCCGAGACGCCGGTGACGCCGACGAAGCAGCCCAAGGGCAGACGCGCCGTGACGTTCTGCAGGTTGTTGGCGCGGGCACCCGCGATGGTGAGCCACTTGTCCTTGGCGGGCCGGCGGCGGCGTCGGGGGACGGGCACCTCGCGCACGCCCGCGAGATACTGGCCCGTCAGGCTCTCGGAGCGCGCCATGACCTCCTCGGGCGTGCCCGCGGCGACGACGAGGCCGCCGTGGACGCCGGCACCCGGGCCCATGTCGACGAGGTGGTCGGCGCTGCGGATCGCGTCCTCGTCGTGCTCGACGACGATCACCGTGTTGCCGAGGTCGCGCAGGTTCCTGAGCGTCTCCAAGAGGCGGTCGTTGTCGCGCTGGTGCAGGCCGATCGAGGGCTCGTCGAGGACGTAGAGGACGCCCGTGAGGCCCGAGCCGATCTGCGAGGCGAGGCGGATGCGCTGGCTCTCGCCGCCCG
>CAYZSE010000253.1:0-2124 GCA_964481035.1 uncultured Geminicoccaceae bacterium
GTCGTGCGCTACCCCGACGGCTGGCACCTCCTCTTGCGCGATCTCGGTCGCGACCTCGTCATCGCCGACGTTCTCGCCTGGATCCGGGGCGACCCCTTGCCTTCGACGCTCGGCGCCCCGTGTGACGGGCGCACCCGCGTCGCTAGGGTTGCCGAGTAGAACGCCGAGCTCGCCGAGCGCGGCGCGAGCGACGATCGCGCCGAGGTGTCAGGGGCTCGCCGCGCCTGCCGCCGGATCGGCGCCGGGGCGCTGCAACGAATCGGTGATCCACAGCGCCGTCTCCAGCGCGCTCAGGCCCGCCCGGCCGGACACGGTGACCGGCGTGCCGCCCTCGATGGCCCGCAAGAAGCTCTCGATCTCCAGCAGGAGCGCATCGTTCGGCTCGAACTGCCGCTCCTCGACGCCGATGCCGGGCAGCATCGGCAGGGGCTTGCCGATGCCGCGCCGGGCGATGGTCGCCTCGCGGGTCTGGAAGTCGATGGCGATGTAGGCGTCGTGCTGGAAGACCCGCATCCGCCGCTGCGGCGTCATGCTGACCCGGCTGGCGGTGACGTTGACGGTGCAGCCGCCCTCGAAGCGCAGCCGCGCGTTGGCGATGTCGTCCTGGTCGGTGAGCACGGGCACGCCGACGGCGTCGACCGAGACGAGCGGGCGGCCGATGAACTCCTGGATGAGGTCGATGTCGTGGATCATCAGATCGAGCACGATCGAGACGTCCGTGCCGCGACCGGGATTGAAGCCGCCGAGCCGGTGGCTCTCGATGAACAGCGGCGCCTTGATGACGTCGCCGAGCGCCAGGATCGCCGCGTTGAAGCGCTCGAGATGCCCCACCTGAAGGATCCGGCCCCTGGCCTCGGCGAGCTCGACGAGGTCGCGTCCCTCCTCGCGGGTGTTGGCGAGCGGCTTCTCGATGAGGACGTGCTTGCCGGCCTCGAGCAGCGCCCGCGCGACGGCGTGGTGGTGGCGCGTCGGCACGGCCACGCTGGCCGCATCGATCCGGTCGATGACGTCCTCCAGCCGGGCCACGGCGAAGCTGTTGACCTCCTGGGCGATCCGGGCCGCCGCGGCGGGGTTGGTGTCGACGCAGGCGACGAGCTCGGCCCCCGGCGTGGCGGCGTACTTCTGCGCATGGTAGCGGCCGAAATGCCCGCACCCGACCACCGCCACCCGCACCGTCATCGCTCGTCGCTCCGTCTCGAGCACCGCCGCCGGCGCCGCAGGGCCCGCTTGTGCCACCGTCCGAGACGCGGCGCGAGCCCTACGCCGCCGGCAGCGGCTCGCCGCGGACGACGAGCACCGAACAGGGCGCGTGGCGAACGACCCGTGCGGCGTTGGGGCCGAGGAGGTAGTCCTTGAGCATGGGGCGGTGCGAGCCCATGACGATGGAATCGCAGCCGAGGCGCTTTTGCGCCCGCAGAATCTCGTCATAGATCGAGCCCCGGGCCACGTGTCGGTGCGCGTTCACGCTCGCTGGCAGGTGCTCACGGCAGAAGCCTTCGAGCTGCTGG
The DNA here is from genome assembly GCA_964481035.1 of uncultured Geminicoccaceae bacterium. Taxonomy (GTDB): domain Bacteria; phylum Pseudomonadota; class Alphaproteobacteria; order Geminicoccales; family Geminicoccaceae; genus JAAAPF01. The sequence continues at coordinate 1,509 of CAYZSE010000253.1, forward strand.
ACGACCTCCGCCTCGGCGCGCTTGGCGAAATCGTCGTCGAAGAACGAGCCGACGATCGACATGCCGAAGTCCGGCAGGACCGTCAGGACGTGCAGCTCGGCGCCGTAGCGCTCGGCCAGGTCGGCGGCCATCGCCAGCGCCCGCCGCTTGCCGGTGTCCGCCGCGAGATCGACCGGAACGAGGATGGACCGGAACATGCGCGTGGCTCCTCAAAAGGCCGGCTGGGTCTTGCGACGGTTCTGCACGGCGACCACGAGCGCCAGGAGCGCCAGCGCCGGCAGGTAGAAGACCTCCTTCGGCCAGCGCTCGGCCTCGACCTCGGCGCGCACGATACGCACCGGCACGTCGCCGTAGAAGTCGTACTCGTTGGCGAGCGTCTCGAAGAACGGCGTGCCGAAGAACGGCTCCTCCAGGATGAGGGCGCTGCCGTCCTCGATCACGCTGAGGCCGTGCCGCTGCAGCCGCTCCGCGCCGTTACCGGGCGCACCGAGGTCGGGCGCGATGGTCGTGCGCTGGATCGCGCCCGTGTCGAAGTCGGGCCCCTCGATCCTGAGCCGCAACGGCGCGCCCGCCGGCTGCGTGGCCGCCGCCGCCAGGGCCGCGGCGCCGCGATGGA
>CAYZSE010000254.1:0-2093 GCA_964481035.1 uncultured Geminicoccaceae bacterium
GTGCTGGAGATCGCCAAAGAGCTGCACCCGGATGCGGTGACGCTCCTCGGCGGTGTCCACGGCACCTTCATGTACGCTCAGGTCCTCAAGGAGGCGCCCTGGATCGACGCGGTCGTCCGCGGCGAGGGCGAGGCCGTGCTGCTCGATCTCGTCCGCACCGTCGAAGAGGGGCGCTGGCCCGCCGACCGTGCGGCGGTCAAGGGCATCGCGTTCGCCGACGGCGAGCAGGTGACGGCAACGCCGGCCGCACCGACCATCGCCGACGTGGACACCATCGTCCCCGACTGGACGGTTCTCGACTGGCACCACTACATCTACATCCCGACGGGGACGCGCGTCGCCATCCCCAACTTCGCCCGCGGCTGCCCCTTCACCTGCAGCTTCTGCTCGCAGTGGATGTTCTGGCGCGACTACCGCATCCGCGACCCGAAGAAGGTGGTCGACGAGATCGAGGATCTCGTGACCAACCACGACGTCGGCTTCTTCATCCTCGCCGACGAGGAGCCGACCATCCACCGGAAGAAGTTCATCGCCTTCTGCGAGGAGCTGGAGCGCCGCAAGCTGCCGGTGCTGTGGGGCATCAACACGCGGGTCACCGACATCCTCCGGGACGAGGAGCTGTTGCCGCTCTACCGGCGCGCCGGGCTCATCCACATCTCGCTCGGCACCGAGGCGGCGAGCCAGCTCAAGCTCGACCGCTTCAACAAGGAGACGACGATCGCCCAGAACAAGAAGGCGATCCAGCTCCTCAGGCAGAACGGGATCGTCGCCGAGGCCCAGTTCATCGTCGGCCTCGAGAACGAGACCAAGGAGGCCCTCGAAGAGACCTTCCGCATGGCCATGGACTGGAAGCCCGACATGGCCAACTGGGCGATGTACACGCCCTGGCCGTTCTCCGACCTGTTCAAGGAGCTCGGCGACAAGGTCGAGGTGTTCGACTTCGACAAGTACAACTTCGTCACTCCGATCATCAAGCCCGACGCGATGACCCGGGACGAGGTGCTCGACCGCGTCATGCACAACTACCGTCGCTTCTACATGTGGAAGACATTCTTCAACTATCCCTGGATCTGGAACCGAGAGAAGCGGCGGTACATGCTGGGCTGCCTCAAGGCGTTCATGTTGAGCGGCTTCCAGCGCAAGTTCTACGACCTCGGGCGGGTCGGCTATTGGGGGCCGCAGTCGAAGGGCAAGCTCGACTTCCACTTCGATGAGAACAAGACGCTGGAGGCGGCAGCGGCACCGAGCTGGAAGGAAGCGCCGACCCGCAAGCGCCCGCCGCCGGTCAAGGTTCGCGCCGTCACCAAGGACCGCGAGCCCGTCATGGTCTGTGGCGGCGGCAAGGAACAGTACGTGCCCCCCGAGGAGCGGGCCGTCGAGGAGGAGAAGGCGGGGGTCTGAGCCCCCCTGGGGTAAGGGTATATAGGGTCGGCCAGCCCGCCAGCCGCGGGCTCCGGGTCGACGCGGCGGTAGATGCGGTCGACGGCGGCACTCCCGGCCGTCCTCTCGGCGGTTGCTTCCGTCGCCGGATCGGCGCCCCTGGCTCGCCGGCGCCATGCCCTCGACTCGACGGCCGCGCTCGGGTGCGCCATGCGCCGGCACCGGGTCCTCGCGAGCCTCGGCCTCGTGACCGCGGGCAACGGGCACGGCGGCACCGGACCTCGCCATGGCCTGCCCGGCTCGGCCGTGGCGCTTGGCCGCGCGTCCAGCCGCGGCCTCGACCGTCACTCTACGGTCCATTCGTCGCGCCGAGGCATGCACGCAGGACGCGAGCCGGGGCGCGCTCCGCGATTGGACGAAGCCTCCCCGGGCGGCGCACCGCCCCGGACGCGGCGGCGACCGTCGGGACGGTCGCCCGGCGCATCGCGTGCACCCGGCCGGTCGCGGTCGATGCCAGGTCGGTCCGGGCGGATCGGACGGCGCCCGCCGTGCGCCTCGACCGCGCGGCACCGTTCGCCCCCCAGGACTCTTTCGACAACATTTCAATAAATTTGTGTCGTCCGTCACTCTCTTTTCGGGCGTCGCCGCATATCGTCAAGCGGCATCACATAGGATGCTTTTGCACTGCAGCATTCCGGGCGTTTCAGTTGCGC
>CAYZSE010000255.1:0-2072 GCA_964481035.1 uncultured Geminicoccaceae bacterium
AGGCTATTGCACCGTCTGCGCTTCCGTGCCGTCGTCCGGCCCGTCCGGGAAGGTTTTCGAAACCCAGCGCTCCGCTCCGTTCATCGCCTGATAGCGCAGAACGTCGAGAGGAATGATCTGGTAGTGGATCCAGGTCAAACTCGCGCCGAGCACCAACGGCACGACGGCGGCGGCGCCGAGACGCCAGTACCAGTGCCGCTGGAGGCTCGCCTCGGTGCGGATGAACGGGATCACGACAAGCGGCTGTTCACTGACGATCCGTGCGAGATCGTCCCTGGAGTGGATCGAGCGGTCCAGGAACTCGGCCAGCAGCGAGGATACACTGCCCGAAACGACCCCGAGCACGAGGCCGATCGCCAGGATGAGCTTCGTTTTGGGGCTGCTCGGCGACGGTGGCACCGCCGGCGGCTCGATCAGGGTCAAGCGCTCGCCGGCCGAGGTGCCCTCGAGTGAGCCGCTGAGCCGCACCGTCGATTCCTTGTCGGCGAGCTGATCGCGATCCGCCACGGCGTTCTGCAGCTTCCGCTCGAGGCGGATGAACTCACGCTCGACGGCGGGCGCCTGCGAGAGCTGTTCTTGCAGGGTGAGCCGCTCTTCCTCGAGCTGAGCCTGCTGATCCTGGACAGCCGCAATCTCGGCGCGGACGCTGTTCAACTGCGCGCTGAGCTGGATGTAGCTCGTCGTGCGGCTGGCGCCGGCCGACACCGTGTCGACCGTGCCGTTGCCGGGCGACTGCCGCACCGCGGCGAGCTCGCGGCGCACCCGTTGGACGTCCGGATGCTCGTCGGTGTAGCGCTCCCGCAAGTTGGCGAGTTCGGCGCTGAGGGCCGCTTCCTCGTCGCTCGCGCTCGCCGTACCCGCCCGGGCGTTGACCAGGCCCTGCAGCGAGCGGACCTCGCGATCGAGCCGGACGACGTCGGGATGGCTGGAGCTGTAGCGGGCCTGGGCCATCGCCAGCTCGGCGCGCATGAGTTCGAGGCGCGTCTCGGGCGTGGTGCCGCCTCGGGCTTCGCCCGGCGCATCGAACTCGTCGATGAGCGCCAGTTGCGTCGCCAGATAGCTCTCACGCTCGCGCAAGACCCGCAGATCGGTGCTCGCCGCCCGCAGCCGCTGATCGACGTTGTTGAGCATCTGGCGCTTGAATTGCGCCTCGGCAGGCAGAAGTTCCCGGTTCTCGGTCTTGAATCGCGTGAACTCGTCCTCGATCGAGGCGATGCGCGAATTCAGCGTCTGCAGCTCGCCTGAGAGAAAACCGGCCGTCCGATCGGCAACGTCTCGCCGGTTTTCCAGGTTGCGCGAGATGTAGATCGAAACGAGATCGTTGACGACGTTGCGCGCCGCGGTCGGCTCGGCATCGAGGAAATAAATCTGAAAGCCGAGCGTGACGAGCCCGCGCCGGCCGCTGCGCTGATCATTGAACTCGGTGAGCAGCGTCTCCGATCCCAACCGCGACCGCATCTTGGTCGCGATCGCCTCGCGGGAGAGGTCCGCGCGCTCGTCGCTGTAGAGGTCGTTGCGCTCGGCGATGCGCACCAGGTTGTCGGTGGTCAGCACCTCTCGCGTGATGATCTCGATCCGGCGGTCGATCTGCTCGGTGACCAGCGACGGCACTACGTTCTCCGGGACGTCCTGGCTTTCGACCAGGAGCGTCGCCTGCGAGCGGTAGAGCGGCGGCAGGGTCAAGATGGCGCCGATCGCGCCGGCGACGACGAGCACCGCCGGCAACAGGAAGAACCACTTGCGTCGCCACAGGATCCGCAGGAGATCGCGTGGGTTGAGCGTCATGTCCATGGAAGGATCCATCCGCCAGCTAGCCGTCGGGCCGATCGCATCTCACGCCGCCGACGATCGAGTCCTCCGGCGACGCGCTAAAACCACCACGGCGGCGACGGTCGTACCAAAAGCACCGCAGCCGTGCACGAACATCCCCGAGCGTCGCGTCTAGGATGCGCCAAGGATTAGACCTGGTGCAAGCGCGGCCACTGGCCTTTGCTATCCTCGGATACGCCCAGCACGGCGCACATCACCTCGATCGGAAAAACGGCCTGGTTCGCGGTCATGAATTCGAAGAC
>CAYZSE010000256.1:0-2053 GCA_964481035.1 uncultured Geminicoccaceae bacterium
CCCGACCTTCGCGCCTCTTGGACGCCGGGTGAGGGTTGGATCGGCCGGCACACCAAGGCGCAGCTGCTCGCCATCACCGACGAGCTGACCGGCCACGAACCGCCGGCCTCGCTGGCCGCCAAGAAGAAGCCCGAGCTGGTCGCCCACGTGCTCGCCATCTTCGCCGAGGGTGCGAAGCAGCGCTTCGACGATCCTTCGCTCAACGCACGCGTGAACGCGTGGCTGCCGGCCCCGGTCCGCTTCGGCCAAGCCGAGGCCTGAAGCTCATCGAGCGGCGCCCCAGCGGGCGCCGCTCCAGTCGGCTGACGAACTCCAGCATCTGCGAGACCGGGGCTGATTGACGCCGGCTGCGGCCGACGTATATCTTGGTATATCCATTGGAGGCCGTCTCATGACCATCCACCGAGGTCGGCTGTTCCGCAGCGGGAACAGCCAAGCCGTGCGCTTGCCGAAGGACATCGCCTTCGAGGGGGACGGCGAGGTGATGATCGCGCGCTCCGGCGACGTGGTCACCATCTATCGGGCGCGGACCAGCCTCGCGGAGATGGCCGAGGCCCTGCTCCAACGTCCGCCCATCCCCGAGATCGAGCACCGCGAGGCGGACGAGCCGACGGACCGCCCGGGGCTCTGAGCCGTGCCCTATCTGCTCGACACCAACGTCGCCATCCACGTCCGCGACGCGGATCCGGAGATCGTGCGTCGGGTCCAGGCCCTCGACGACGCGGTGCTCATCTCGATCGTGACGCGGGTCGAACTCGAAGGCGGCGTGTATCGCGACCCGCGTCATGCGCTGGCGCGGCGCGAGCGGTTGGACATCATGCTCGCCGCCATCCCGACGCTCGCGTTCGATGACGACGCCGCTTCGATCTACGGAGCGATCATTGCTGCCGCCGGCTACTCGCGGCGCAAGCTTCTGGACCGGATGATCGCCGCGCAAGCGGTGCTGCATCGGGCCACGCTGGTCACTTTCGACGCCGACGACTTCAAGGACGTGCCGGGCTTGCAGTTGCTCGTCTGGTAGCCGGTCGCGAGCAGCGAGCGACGCTCGTCTCGCTCGCCCAAGGCGCGAAGCAAGGCTTCGCCGATCCAGCGCTCAACGCGCGCGTCAACGCGTGACTGCCGACCTCCGTCCGCTTCGGTCTATCCGAGACCTGAAGCTCATCGAGCGGCGCCCCGAGCGGGCGGCGCACCTTCCTCCGACGACACGAGAAGGGCCTGCCGGCCCTCGCCGGCAAGGCAACCGCCTGGGGCGGCTGCGGCCGCGGTCTCCCCGACCTTCCTCCGCTGCGCTCCGTGCAGGTCGGGCGATCCCCCTCCGCGGCCTCGGCCTTGCCCGCTTCACCCCCGCTCACCGGCGCGGGGCCTCGCCGCTCCGGTGCGTGCACCGGAGCACAGCAAGCGAGGAGGAAGAGCCGATGGCTACCGCCACCAAGACCCGCAGTGCCACCAAGGCGAAGGGCAAGACCGCCGCTGCGAAGGACGCGGCACCGGTCGAGCGCAAGGACGTCTACAGCCGCATCACCGAGACCATCGTCGCCCAGTTGGAAGCGGGCACGCGACCCTGGCACCAGCCCTGGAGCAGCGGCCATGCCGCCGGGCCGGTCAGCCGGCCGCTTCGCCACGACGGCACGCCCTATCGCGGCATCAACGTGCTGATGCTCTGGATCGCGGCGATGGAACGCGGCTTCGCCGCCCCCTTGTGGATGACCTACCGCCAGGCGCTGAAGCTCGGTGGGCATGTCCGCAAGGGCGAGACCTCGACGCTGGTTGCCTACGCCGATCGCTTTCGCTGGACGAAGACCGACGAGGAAGGCGACGAGCAGACTTTGGAGCGCTGGTTCTGGAAGGGCTACCTCGTCTTCAACGTCGAGCAGATCGAGGGCTTGCCCGGGCACTACTACGCGCCCGCCAAGACCGAGACCCTCGCCGAGAGCGAGCGCGTCGCCCGCGTCGAGAGCTTCGTCGAGCAGACGGGTGCCACCGTGGAGACGAGCGGCACCCTCGCCGCCTACCGGCTCGACAAGGACGTGGTGCTCATGCCGCCGTTCCCGTC
>CAYZSE010000257.1:0-2031 GCA_964481035.1 uncultured Geminicoccaceae bacterium
ATGACAGACACCGGAAGAACGGTCGTCATCACAGGGGCCAGCGGTGGATTCGGCGCAGCGGCGGTACGCGCTTTTGCCGACCGGGGAGACCGCGTCCGGGGCACGATGCGGGATGCCGACGGCCGCAATGCAGGCAAGAAGGCCGAACTGGAGGCCTACTCCCACAGATCGCCATCGCCGGGATGGACGTCACCCGCGACGCCTCGGTGGCCGATGGCTTCGCCCGCATCCTCGCCGCGGGCCATGTCGACATCCTGATGAACAACGCGGCCCCGGCGCAGAAAACCCACACCCTTTGAAAGGACCAAGACACAATGAGCAAAATTTTTATCCTGAACGGGGCACAGCCTTACGACTTTGCCCCCGGTAAACTGAACGCCTCTTTTGTCGAACGAGCCACACGCATCCTGACGGATATGGGTCACACGCTTCGCGCGACGGCTTCGGCCGAAGACTACAATGTCGATACCGAGGTCGAGAACCACCAGTGGGCCGATACGGTCATCATGCAATTTCCCGTCAACTGGATGGGCGCGCCGTGGTCGTTCAAGAAATACATGGATGAAGTCTATACGGCCGGCATGGACGGGCGACTTTGCAATGGGGATGGCCGCACGGCGCAAGCCCCCAAAAAGAATTACGGGATGGGAGGGACGCTCACGGGGACGAAGTTCATGCTGTCCTGCACGCTCAACGCGCCGTCCGAAGCGTTCGACGACCCGACAGAGCCGTTCTTTTCAGGCATCAGCCTCGATGACCTTCTGGCGCCGGTGCATCTGAACGCGAAGTTTTTCGGCATGACGCCGCTGCCGACCTTCGCGGCGCACGACGTCATGAAGAACCCCGAGCTGGACCGCGACTTTGCCCGGTTCGACGCCCATATCTCCGCGCATTTCCAACCTGTTCTCACCCCCGAAAGGACCTGACCGACGCAAAAGACCCTGCTCTCGACCACCGCCCATGCCGATAATGCCACGTCCAAGAAGCCGATCGTAGCGGCATTCCTGGGCACGGTCTCTCAGGGAGATATCGCGACGATGCGCGAATTGGCGTAAGCATCCGGCCGAGGCCGCGGTCATGGGTGTTGATCTGGTTGGGGTGATCAGGCGGCGATGGCCGTGGGTCGCTCTGCCGGGCGCCAGTTCCATGGTAGGAGATCGGGCAGGCGGCTGAGCGGCGTGTCGGCGATGCGGGCGAGGACGTCGGCGAGCCAGGCCTGGGGGTCGACGCCGTTGAGCTTCGCCGTCTCGATCAGCGTGTACATGAACGCCGCCCTGTCGCCGCCGCGATCGGAGCCGGCGAAGAGCCACGACTTGCGGCCGAGGGCGATGCCGCGCAGGGCCCGCTCCGCCGCGTTGTTCGAGAGGCAGATGCGGCCGTCATCGAGAAAGCGGGTGAAGCGGTTCCAGCGCTTCAGCATGTAGTCGATGGCCTTGGCGACGGGGGCGTGGCGCGAGAGCTTGTCGCGCTCGACGCGCAGCCAAGCCTCCAAGTCCTCGACCAGCGGTGCCGTCTCGGCTCGGCGGACGGCGAGCCGGGTCGCCGGATCGGCGCCGTTGATGCCGCGTTCGACGGCGAAGATGGCGTCGATGCGCTGGACGGCCTCGAGCGCGATGGGCGAGATCGGCGGCGGCTTGGTCTTGCGCCGGTTCTTGGCGATGTCGGCGAGCTCGAAGAAGCGGCGCCTGGCGTGTGACCAGCACGGTGCCTCGATCACGGGTTGGGGTTGCCGCTCGGCCTCGTAGAGCGGGCCGAAGCCGCCATAGGCGTCGGCCTGGAGGATCCCGGACCAGTCGGCGAGATGGCGCTGGGGATGCTCGCCGCGGCGATCGCGCGAATACTTGAAGAGCGCCGCCGGCGGCCCGCCGCCGAACGGCCGGTCGTCGCGGACGTAGGTCCAGAGCCGGCCGGTGGCGGTCTTGGTCTTGGCCAGCACCGGCACGGTGGTGTCGTCGCCGTGCAGGCGCTCGGCGGCGAGCACGTGGGCTTCGATCAGCGCGTGGAGCGGGGCGAGTGCGACCGCGCAGGCGC
>CAYZSE010000258.1:0-2031 GCA_964481035.1 uncultured Geminicoccaceae bacterium
CGGTGCACGGTTCTCCCGGCAAGCTCTCCCCGGTCGTGCCTGTAAGCCCATGATCTCATGCCGTTGAGCGCCTGTCCTCGCCCTGTAACGCCATGGCAAGGAGGGCGTTATCTCGGCGCCTCGGACGTGGGCTCACTCCGCGCGCGACGCGCCGAGGGCAACCAGGTGACCGTATGTAGCAGATCGTGGAGTTCGCGCCGCGCGTACACGAGGAAGTTGATGGCGAGCAACACGGTCGCCAGCAATTCCGTGCGCGACGGCTCGGCCAGCAAGAGCGGGATCGCGAGCAGGATGAACAGCAACAGCGGCACGATCGCATAGGGAATGGTCGAGCGCATGCCCTGCCAGCGGTAGATGAGGTAGGGGAACCAGCGACCGATCGCGACCGCCGACATCGCGGCCACGCCCACGGCCGCGGTCGGCGCGAACAGCAGCGACGGAAATCCACGCGCCACTTGCAACAGCAGATGGACGTAGGCTCGCGAGCGCTCGTCGAGACGGTTGAACAGCGCGAAGATCAAGCGGGTCGCGGCCAGCCACATCAGCCACGCAGCGGCGAGCAGCGCCGCCGTGACCCAGACCGATCCGTCGCTGGGCGAAGTCCCAGCCGTGAAGACGGCAACGGCCAATGACCCCGTAACGGCCGCCGTCGTCCAGGCCTGGCGGCGATAGGCGGGCGATTGGAACCGCGAATGCTCGGGCGCGATTACAGGTTTTGCCTCCAGTTTTGCGCCAAGGCGGTCATTTTCCATGTAACCCAGCTCGTAGACGCACCAGAATGACACGAAAACAAGCGACAAGCCGAGGAAAACGGTCAACGGGTTTTCTGCCAAGGGCAGGGCCGCGAGAACGGCGACGGCGACATCGACGCGGAAAACCGCGCCCCAGGCGTAGCGCTTTCCCGGACGTTTTGCCCGTTCCGTGTACTTGAAGGGGAAGTAGGCATCGCGGAAGGCGGGAATGAACTCGGCCTTCGGCCAGCGAATCAGGGCCACGCGCCGAACGTGCGGCGCCATCGCCAGATCGTCCACGCCATCGGTAACCACGACGCTGTCGACGACCACGTCCGAGGGAAGCTCGCCTGCCAGGGCCGAGATCTTGCCGAGTTTGCGAAGGCGCCAACCGTTCCAGCCGAGATGACAACTGCCCCAGAGCGGCACGCCGGGCGCCGCGGCCTCGAGCAACGGCCCGACGATCTCACGAAACCCAATTGTTACCACACCGACTCGTTGCGCCCCCGAGCGGCGCACGGCCAGCCATAGCCCGTCGTTGCGGAATTGCGGGCCGACTACCGCCGCGTGGTCACGCCATGCACGGAGGTGCCACGGCATCAGCGTCGCGATGGCGCGGATGCGGAGCCAGTCGCGGTAGAGACGGTAGCGACCGGCAGAGCGAAACCAGACGAATTTGCCGAGGGCGTCGACCATCAGCGCCAGTATGTGCGCGAGCCAACGCGGTCGCGCGGCATCCAGGAAGTATTCGGTGCTGTTGCGCAACCACAACGTCTCATCGAAATCCAAGACGACGGCGCTCGGCGGCGGCGTCAGCGCTGCCGCGAGCGACGACGGCTCGCGAAACGCCACGGCTAGATTTGATGCAGCAGCTGCAGCGCCCCGATCTTGCCACACCTTATCCGCGGGCATGCCTACCCCTTTCCGAGCTTTCACTAATGCGAGCGGGGCGGCCCATCGAAGGAAATGACCGCGCCGGCGCAGGTGCCACATCGACAGCTCAAGCGAAATCACTTAAATAAAGTTAATTGTATGCAGCGGTACTGGCAAGCATCGCCGCTTCGAGGTTGCGCCGAACGGGACCCAGCGTACGCGCAAAGCACGACCTCGGTTGCTGGATGGACTGGCCAGCGTTCAGCGAGAAGGCAGGACGATAGCGTCCGCTCGGGTGGTGGAATTTCGGAGTGTGGCCCGTGGTGGGGAATGCCCCACGACGGGCGCGCCGGCGGGGGTGGCCATCGGGCGATGCGGCTAAGATGGAGTTTGCCGACTTCATCTCAGCCACGGAGCACCCGATGAC
>CAYZSE010000259.1:0-2023 GCA_964481035.1 uncultured Geminicoccaceae bacterium
AGCCGGATGACATCGATCGCATGCTTTTCTTCCAAAACGGCGAGTTCCTAGGCGCAAATACGAGCCAAGCCGACGGCTATCCGGACTACGGCGCCACCAAGGACGGTGACGTCTTCCGCGTGTCGGTCGGCGACGAGCGCTACGAGATCGTCGAAGCGGTGATCTTCGGTGGCTGAGGACGCCGCGCGTGCGCGAGCCTATGCCGGGCACGGATGCGATCGCGGGATCGTCCCGCCTGCGACGCGAGGCGCTCGTCCCTCGGCACGCTCGTCTTCCACGTCGACCCAAGAGCCGCGCCGCGGCCTCAACTCGGGGAAACCTGCATGTCCTACCGCGCTCTCGCCGTCATCGGCGCACTGATGGCCCTCGGTGGCTGCGTCGTCGCCGAGGTCACGCCCACGTCCGGCGCCCAGGGCCGATCGAGCATGGTCGAATCCAACTGCCTCGCGGCGGTGGCCAACGAGGTCCAGAACGGCGGTTTGTCGGTGATCCGCAGCGAGGTCTCCGAGGGCGACGGCCTCACCAACGTCTACGTCAACGTGCCGGGCGCGCAGGCGCCCTGGCTCTGCCGGGCGACCGCCCAGGGCTCGGTCGTCGAGGTGATGTACTCGGGCAGCGAAGGCGCGCTCTGAGCGACGATGCGCGCCAGGGCTTCGCGTCGTGGGGCCTTGGCGTCTTCGGCCTCGCTTGGGCGCGTTGCAGCAGCGGAGCCGCGGCGCAGCACTTCACGCTGGAGGAATGAAGACCATGAAGCCGCTTGGATTACGTCTCTTCGCCGCCCTCGCGGTCGGTGTCGCCGGCGGCATCGCCGTCGCGCAGTCGCCGGACTACATGATGGAGGACTGCAGGCTCGGCGCGCAGCAGTTCTACCAGGATTTCGAAGCGCGGACGGAAGCCTCCTACGAGGGGCAGCGCACCGACGGCACGCACGCCGTCAACGGCACGATCTACCTGGAGAACCGCAGCGCCTATTTCTCATGCTCCTACAGCGCCGCCGGCGACACGCTGGTGGAGTTCTTCGCCGAGAACCAGTCGTGGCCGGCCTTCGTCCGCGGCGAGGGCAGCCCGTACCAGGCGACCGCCGGCAACTCGTCGTCCACATCGACGGAGCGCGTCCGCTTTCCCGCCGGCACGACCGCGGCCAAGTTTCCAGCGCAGCTGCCCGAGGGCATGACCGTCCGTTACCAGCTCGGTGCGCGCAACGGGCAGTTCCTCGACGTGCGGATCTCCCCGGCCGGCGCACCGCTCGTCTACCGGATCCTCAACCCGAACGGCAGCGAGCTGCTCGGCGAACTGGCGGTCGACAAACCCTATCGTGGCCAGCTCTGGCAGACGGGCGATCACGTCGTCGAGGTGATCAACCGCACGCGCACGACCGTCCCGTTCGAGATCGCCTTCGCCATCGAATGAGCGAGGGAGGCGGCGCTCCTTCGCTCGAGCCGGGGCCGCATGCGACCGCTGACCCACGCCTTCGGGTTCCTCTTCACGGCCGCCGCCGGGCTCTGCCTGGCGGCGAGCCTGCTGGTGACGGCGAGCCTCTTCATCGCCGATCGCGCCCCGACGAGCCTCGAGTTCCTCGGCATAAGCCTGTTCGTGAGCGGCGTGTTCCTCGCGATCGGCCTGCTGCTCGTCGGGGTCGTGGTTCAGGTCGTCGGCATCGCGCGGATCGCAGCCGCCACCGAACCGGCGGCGGGCGAGGGTCTCCGCCGCCGGGTCGCGCGCCTCTTGCTCCTGCTCGTGGTCGCCGGGCTCGCCATGTGCGGCCTCATGGCGATCGTCGTCTATGGCATCCTCGCGCGCATCGACGAGGGCTTCGCGGTCTTCGGCTGAGCCCAGACGGGGGCGCACACCCGCAACCGGAGAGCAGCCGATGTTGGCCGCGGCGACCAAGTGGCTGCTGCGGGCCTCGATCGTCCTCTACGGCCTCGCTTTGATCCTCTTTCTCGTCGGCACCTTCGTAACCATCCCGCGGAGACCGCGGTCGGACGTGTTGACGAGGCTACCAGGATCAGGCCGCGATGGC
>CAYZSE010000260.1:0-1985 GCA_964481035.1 uncultured Geminicoccaceae bacterium
GCGACCTTGTCCCGACGGAGCGCTTCCGCCCTGGTCGTTGCGGAGCTCCGCGCAGCTGGCGCCGTTGCGCCGCCGGCGTCAGCCACCGAACCCGGTCCGCCCGGCGGCGCTCGTGCGCGCCGCGCCGAAGCCGCCGCGCTCGGCGATCATGGCCCGCGTCATGACCGGCCGCGGCTTGGTCGCCGCCGCCAGCGGCTGCACCGCCGCCGCGGAGCCGCGCACGGTGGAACCGGGGCCTTGGAAGGCATAAGGCCGCCCACCGGCGCCGAAGACCCGGCCGCTTGCGTCGCGGTAGAGCGGTGCGGCGCCGTAGCGATTGCCGCTGAGCATCGAGCCCATCATGTAGCCGGCGAGCAGCGGCATGAAGAACGACCCCTGTCCGGCCTCGGCGGTCGTGTCGCCGGTCTCGGCGGCGGCGACGCACGCCGCGTCGCCGTGCTGCTCGGCGCAGAGCTCGCGGCTCTCATAGCGCGGCGCCAGGACCGCGTGCTTCTCGAGCGCCTCGGCGAAGGCAGCGTCGCAGTCCTCGGGCGCGAACGCCTCGGCGAACGCCGCGCTGCGGCACTGCTCGACGGTCTCGAAGTAGGTCAGGTCCTCGCCATTGTCGCCGCAGGCGGAGAGGGCGAAGGCCGACGCGCCCACAAGGGCCGTGCGGACGGTGGGGGAGCGCAGTCGGCGGGCCATGGCGGGATCCTTCGAGCGAAAGGGTGCACCTGACGGGATGTGGTCACGGCGCCGGCAAAATCACGTGCGGCTTGAAGCGCGACAGGTCCTGGGTGATGAGCGCGTCGTCCTCGCGCAGGCCCATGCCGACGCAGTCCTCGCCGACCATCCAGGCACCGACGACCGCGTGCGCGCGGCCGAAGGTGGGCAGCGGCGCATAGGCCTGCACGATCCGCGCGTGCGCGTCGTAGTCGCGTTTGGTGGAAGCGGCGATCTCGACGCCGTTCTCGCAGATCCGGATGCTGGCCCCCTCGCGCGAGAAGATGGGCTTCTCGACATGGCCGCGCTCGAGGGCGGCGCGGGCGCGCTCGACCCGCGGCCCGCCCATCTCGAGTTCGTCCGCGAAGAACGCCGGCAGCAGATTGGGATCGCCCTCGAACATCCGCCAGAGGACCGGCAGCAGGCCCTTGTTGGAGGCGAGCGCCTTCCAGGGCGGCTCGAGCAGGCGGCAACCGCAGCCGGGCAGGGCGGCGGCGAAGTCGTCGCGCAACATGTCCTCCCAGGGATAGAGCTTGAACAGTGCGCCGATGACGCGGTCGGCGTCGTCGGCGAGGTGGCCGTCGCGGGTGAGCGCGAGCTTTTCGATCGCCGTGTAGTGCGGCACGAGCCCGGCCTCGTTCGCCGTCCAGGCGAGGTACTCCACCGTGGCGAAGTCCTCGGCCGAGCCTTCGACGGAGGCGAAATGGACGTTCGCGCCGGGCTCGAAGAGCGCGCCGAAGCGGGCGACGAGCGCCTCGTGGAGGCCGTTGAACTGATCGGCGCCGGCCGGCAGGTGCCCCTGCTCGACGAGCTGCTCGAGCCAGAGCCACTGAAAGGCCGCGGCCTCGTAGAGCGAGGTCGGGGTGTCGGCGTTGTATTCCAGGAGCTTGGCCGGGCCGGTGCCGTCGTAGCTCAAATCGAAGCGACCGTAGAGGGACGGCTCGGCCCGCTCCCAGCTGGCGCGGACGTAGTCCATGAGCGGTGCCGGCACGCCGAGCCGGACCATGAGCTCCTCCGACGCCACCACCTCGGCGACGGCGTCGAGGCACAGCCGGTGCAGGCGTGCGGCCGGCGCCTCGATGTCCTCCTCGATTTGCTCCAGCGAGAAGGCGTAGGCGCTGGTCTCGTCCCAGTAGGGCTCGCCGTGCATGGTGTGGAACAGAAAGCCGAGCTCCTCGGCTTGACGGCGCCAGTCCGCCCGTTCCGGCAGGTCGATTCGGTGCAAGGCGGGGCCTTTCGAGTGCTGCCGCAGGGGTCCACGGCCGCGGATGTTCGATGCTCGA
>CAYZSE010000261.1:0-1978 GCA_964481035.1 uncultured Geminicoccaceae bacterium
GCTCCCGCGCAGCCGCTCGACCAGCCGCGTGCCCCGGCTCGCCCGGCCCGCCGGCGGACGGCCCTTGCGCAGGCGCACCTCGACGTTCGGCCCCCCGGCGGCCGCCTCACCGCCGGCCGTCTCGTCCGCGGTCGCAACCAGCACGAACTCGACGTCGGTGCCGGGCATCAACCCGGCCCGCTCGCGGATCGCCTGCGGGATCGTCACCTGCCCCTTGCTGGTGATGCGCATCGACCGCCTCCCTTACGGTAGACTGTAAGAATAGCGAGCGGCGTCCTGATGCGCAAGCGACCGGCCGGCGGCCCGCCCGCCCAGCCGCGACGCAGAAACCACAAACCCGCTTTCGTGTTTTTGCGGATGAACCAGCAGCGGAATTTCTAGCCATTCCCGACCTCTGGAGCATTCACACCCGCCGCTTTCCACTTACCCACATTCCCGTCTTTGCACAACCGGCATCGTCCCACCGGCGGTGGGCGGCGCAGCACGCTCGCCGCCCGTCGGCAACTTGTCCACAGGCGCGTTCGGTAGATTGCGACACCCGGCGGTTATCCCCCGCCGGATACGGTAGATTGCGACCGAAATTCGGTAGATTGCGACAGAAGTTCGGTAGATTGCGACCGCCTCTAAGGAATCAAAACTCTTCTAAACTCTTACAAAACAAGAGGCGCGCGTGAGGTCGCAATCTACCGAATCCCTGGGGAAAAGCCCCACTCCCGCACCCCGCGCCGGCCGCAAGGAGACTTCGAGGAAAATCGTGCGGGCTGTCGCAATCTACCGAATCGACAACGCCACCCGTGCATGGCAGCCATAACTTGTAATGTTTGGTCGAGACGGCGACGGAAACGGCGATGAGCGAGGTGCACGAGGCACTCGAGCAGCACGGACGGCAGCAACTCGAGCTGTGGGCGCAGGACGGCGAGCGGCGGCGCCAGGTGGCGGCAGCGGCGACGCTCCTGGGCGACGTCGCGCTCGATCCGGCCTGGACCCATCCGGGCCTGTGCCTGACCGTGCTGCCGCACCGGGCGCGACCGGCGACCGAGATCTGGCGGCGCTCGGGGCCCGTCGCGACCTTGACCGTGCAGCCGATCGCCGACGGGGCAGGGCAGTGCCTGGGCGTGCCCTACGGACCGCGCGCCCGGATGATCCTGCTCTACCTGCAGTCCGAGGCGGTGCGCACCCGCTCGCGGACGATCGAGCTCGGCCGCTCGCTGCACCACTGGCTCACGGCGATGGGCATGTCGGCCGGCGGCAGCGACTACCGGGCGGTGCGCGAGCAGGCGCGCCGCATCGACCGCAGCCTCCTCACTTTCGAGTACACGCTCGGCAACGGCGAGCGGTGGCGGGTGCAAGACACCATCACCCGCGCCAGCCACGAGAACGGGGACGGCGACGAACTCACGGTCGAGCTCTCCGAGGGCTATTTCCGCGCCCTGATGGAGCGCCCCGTCCCCGTCGTCGAGCAGGCGGTGAGCGAGCTGCGGATGCGCTGCCAGGCGCTCGACGTCTACCTCTGGCTTGCCTACCGCTTGCACGCACTGGACGCCCCCGTGACCGTGAGCTGGCGGGCGCTGTTCGGCCAGTTCGGTGCCGAGGTCGGCCGCGAAGCGCACTGGCGGCCGCGCTTCGCCCGCGACTTCGCCCTCGCGCTCGCGGTCTACCCTCAGGCCCGCGCCCGGCTTACCGAGGAGGGGGCAGTGCTTGCCCCCTCGCCGGCACCCCTGCCTCTGCGTGTGTCGGCAGCGGCCGCGATTAAGAGTTGAGCGGCCGTGGCAAATTCGCGGGACCGTACCCCGCACCTTCAAGAGCACCTCGAAAAATGCGATTGTGCGGGTCGTTTAGGGTCATGGCAAGCACCGGATGACCGCTGAGCGGCGAGTGGGTGCCGATTGGCGGCGCTTTTCGGTTGTTTTTGCCCGGTCAGTCGCTGTCCGGACGCATAGAAGGGCGTCCGCGGTGTGCAATATGTGTCGATCACCTA
>CAYZSE010000262.1:0-1965 GCA_964481035.1 uncultured Geminicoccaceae bacterium
CCATCAGCCGCCGCCTGCATATCCCTTCCCATTCAACAACGATGTCCAAAGAGCGTTGTCGCCGGACAAATCCTGCCCAGCCGCAAGAACCAGTATATCTACGCCCGTCATCTTCGGCATGCAAGCAAAATCCGTTCGACCGCGGTCGCAAAGATCTCACTTCAAAAGAGCCCGGCATCTCATTGATAAGCTTGACACTTTAACCAAATCCGTGCACCGACGACGGCGATGACGGGAGAAGCGGAGGCGTGCACGTGCATTCCAGGTCCAGCACCACGCGGCGTGCCTTGCTCGTGGCAGCGCTCGCGGCGGTGATGTCCTCGACGTTCGTTTGGCCTACGCCGCACCGCGACGCGGCGCCCCCGGGGCACGCTGGCGGCAGCGTCGACCACGAGCCGCGGCACGCAGCGATGGCGCCTGCCGCCGCGCCCCGCTCGCCGTCCACCGCGCCGGTCGCATCGGCACCGGTCGCTGCGGCGATGCCTGTCGCCGCTGCGGACATGGCGATGCCGCCGGCGATGGCGCCGCGTCGGATCGCCGAGGTCGAGGTCGCCAGCGGCGATACGCTGCTCGCCATGCTCGATCGTGTCGGCATCGGGCGGGCGGAGGCGCACGCCGTCGTCGAAGGACTGAGCGGCGTCTACGATCCTCGCCGGCTGCGGGCCGGGCAGCGGCTGCAGATCGAGACCGACGCCGCCGCCCGCAGCCTCGTGCGTCTGGAGTTGGACCTGTCACGGCGCGAGCGGGTCGAGCTCGTGCGCGCCGGCGACGGCGCTTTCCGCGCGGCGCGCACCACGAAAGCGCTGGTGCGCGAGCGCCGAATGGTGCAGGCCGAGGTCACCACGACGGTGCACGCCGCGGGGGTCGAGGGCGGCGTGCCGCCGAGCGTCATGGTCGACGTCGTCAAGCTCTTCAGCTGGGACGTCGACTTTCAGCGGGAAACCCGGCCCGGTGACGAGGTCGCCGTGCTGTTCGATGTCGACCGCCTCGTCGACGGCACGGTCGTCGGCGGCGGCGCGATCCACTACGCGCGCCTCGAAACCGGCGGCCGCACGCTCGAGGGCTTTCGCTTCGAGCGCGACGGCGACGTCGAATACTTCGATCGCGACGGCGTCAGCCTGCGCAAGTTGCTGTTGCGCACCCCGATCAGCGACGCGCGCGTCTCCTCCAGCTTCGGCATGCGTCGGCATCCCATCCTCGGCTACACGCGCATGCATCGCGGTGTCGACTTCGCCGCGCCGACCGGCACGCCGATCTACGCCGCCGGCACCGGCCGGGTCGCTCGCGCCGGCCGTCTCGGCGGCTATGGCAACTACGTGCGCCTCGAGCACGGCAACGGCTACGCGACGGCCTACGCCCATCTCTCCCGATTCGCCGACGGCCTGCGTGCCGGGCAGCGCGTGCGGCAGGGCGAGATCATCGGCTATGTCGGCTCGACGGGCCGATCGACCGGCCCGCATCTGCACTTCGAGGTGCTCGAGCACGGCCGGCAGGTGAACCCGCTCACGGTCGCCCAGCCGCCGGCACGGCGCCTGGAGGATGCGGCCCGACGCGCTTTCACCTCGCACGTCGTCGCCCTCGAGGAGGCGATCCGTGCCGCCAGCGACACCGCCATCGCCGCCGGCGACGGCCCGGCGGCGCGACGCGGTCGCGACGGGTAGGCCGCTTCCCGCGAACGTCGACAACTGGTGCCCCTTAAACCCCGCACCAGCGGCCTGGCATCGCGAGCTCGTGCGCGGTCGGGCGCGGCCGCTGCCGTCGCCACGAAGGGTCATCCGTGCGGCCACGCTCCAGGGCGACGGCGACTAGCGCGTTTCCCTGTCAGGTTGATCTACGCCCATCCCGCACCCCCGCCCGGCCGCCCACGAGTTTGCGCTGCCATGGGCGGCCGGGCGGGGGTGCGGGATGGTCAAGCATGTCGGGAAACGCGCTAGGGGATGGCGCCGCCGGCAGCGGCTCAGGTGA
>CAYZSE010000263.1:0-1963 GCA_964481035.1 uncultured Geminicoccaceae bacterium
TCAAGTCTAAACTTCTACAGCACAGCGGACAGACGAACCCATCCGGCCAGCGCGCGGCCACGACCGCCGCCCGACATTGCTCCTCGGTGCCGTAGAGCCGCTCGAATTCCGGCTCACTCAGCCCTTTCTGGAACTGAACCTGATTGCGCGCCATCGCGACGGCCCATCCCAATCTGTTATATGTTCATGCTTTATACCACAGAATGGACGGCTGAGGAACGTGCGTAATCAGGAAGCCCTTTACAGCGCGTCTGCCGGTCTCGCCGTTGCGCGCAGTGTCGAGAGACCACACGAATGTGGGAACCCGGTTAACCGGAAACGTGGTAGCGCTGATTGACAAGTTGCGCAGAGCAGCGGTCCCACATCACTTCTAACCCACAATCCCGGTAAACCACCTTTGCTGTTTTCTACGAAGGTGGCTCCGACAGCGCGCGACTCCCCTGCCCGCCCCGCGGTCTCGCACGGCCTCGGCTAGCGGCGGGTCAGGCCCGCCTCCTCCTCGAGCTCCGCCACCCGCCGCTCGATGAAGGCCTCGATCTCGCCCACCATCTTGCGGCCCGTGGCGCTGCAGGCGGTCTTGAAGCGCCGGTGCAAGCTCGCCGGGAGATCGAGGCTCAGCCGCTTGGTGGGCTCGACCGGCACCGGACGCCGGTCGTGGCCGGTACCGCGACGCTCGAAGGCGTCGATCTCTTCGGATGTCGGCAGCCGCGGCGTCGGCGCGGCGGCGAAGGTCTTCTTAGCCATGGCGCTGAATCTCCTCGCTGAGGCGCGCGATCTCGAGCGCCGCCGGGCCCTCCGGGGCCCACTCGAAGATCGTGCGACCCAAGGTGATGCTCTCGGCGAAAGCGACGCGCTGCTCGACCTCGGCCTCGAGGATGGGAACCCCCGCGGCCGCGGCGATGACGCGAACATCTCGGCCGATGACAGTTTTACCTATTTTGCGCGAAACCACGAACCCACATTCAAGGGTTTCTTTGAATGCACGCGCCTCGCGGATCTGCCGCACGGTGAGGTCCGCTGCCCAGGTCGAGAGACCCGAAGGCTCGATGGGCAGGGCAACGAAATCCGAGGCAATGATGCACGAGCGCGCCACCTGCTCGGCGTGCGGTGGCCCGTCGATGATGGTGTGCGCGAAGTCGGCGGCGAGGCGCAGTGCGTCCTTGGCCATATTCTCGCGGGCGAGACTGACCACCGGAAAGGCCTGCTCGTCGCGCAGCGCGGCCCAGCTGCTCGCCGAGCCCTGCTTGTCGGCGTCGATGAGCAGCACCTTGGCGCCGTCGCGGGCGAGGGCGGCCGCGACATTGATCGCCAAGGTGGTCTTGCCGACGCCGCCCTTCTGGTTGAGGAACGACACGATCATGCTTACACATTAGCGGGTGAGGGTAAAACCAGCAACCCGTATACCCACAATCACGGGCGTGGCGTCGCGGCAGCGAGCGAACTCGCGGGTGGCACAGGGCAGGGGAGCAAGATATTAATTGTGGGAAACCAAAACCGCGTAAAGCCATGAATGTCCGGCGTCAGCGCCCATTGGACATCTGAGGTGATTTCGGAACGGAGGGTTTCTGGCTCATCGTAACCGCCAAGGAGTGAAGATGAGACAGAAACCCGGGACGCCCAAGCCGTCGGCGGAGACGGTCGTGAAGGACATCCGCCGCCGCACGCGCAAGCACCATTCGGCCGAAGACAAGATCCGCGTCGTGCTCGAGGGGCTGCGCGGCGAGGACAGTATCGCCGAGCTGTGCCGTCGCGAGGGGATCGCGTCGAGCCTCTACTACAGCTGGTCGAAGGAGTTCCTCGAAGCCGGGAAGAAGCGCCTGGCCGGCGACGTCGCGCGCCAGGCGACCAGCCCCGAGGTGACCTTGCCCCGTGATTCCGGACTGGGAGGTACAGTACCCCCCGGGAGGTAGGATCGATGATGAGCAAGGGACCGCGCCGTCGTTTCACGACGGAGTTCAAGGAG
>CAYZSE010000264.1:0-1956 GCA_964481035.1 uncultured Geminicoccaceae bacterium
GAGCATATTATGACCAGAGCGGCACCCGTCTGGAAGTCCCGTTCACCTGGCACCGAGGCGAGGTCACGCCTGTGGCTTAAGCGCATGACAACGCCCCGCAGGCGAGTCCTACGGGGCGTTGGTTGTAGCCGAACGCTCGGGTCAGGCAGCGCGACGGCGACGAAGGAGAGCCAGGCCGCCTAGGGCAAGGAGGCCAATTGAGGCAGGCTCAGGCACGCCCAATGCCATTTCAAAATCGTCGAGCGCGCTGGCAAGGATGGTTCCATCCGATGTATACTCGGAACCCCATAGTGACTCGAAATCTTCGGGGGCCATGATCTCTCCATCAATGCCTTCGTATAGCTTCATCTTATTCCCAATGCTTTCAGCCAATTGGTCAAATGTCACCCGGTTGCTGCTGCTGAGTTCATCCAAGGCATCTACCAAGGAAAAGCCCATGGCTGAGCGAGCCCCCAGGTTGGGAATGTCTAGAACACCAATCGAAACATCCTCCTCAGCAGCAGCAGCAATCAGTGCAGACTTAGGGAGGGTTGCGAGGTCGCCAGAGTCACCCATATCAGTACTGCCCCAGAATCCGCCAGAGAAACATGTATCGATTATGAAAAGCTTATTCACTTGATCCCACTTCGAAGATGAAAACAAAGAGTGCAGCATATCATCAGAAATATTCACTGCGCCGCCACTCCTTGCCATCCAAAGGTATTCGTCGCCCGTCGTTTCTTCCCTGGACAGAAGGCCAGATCGGGCCTGAACGGGAAACTCGTCCCCATCCTTCTCGTAGTAACCGTGCGTAGCCACATAGAAGACAAACGTGTCCCCCGGCTTGACAGTATCCTCGGCTTCATATATGGCAGACACAACGGCGTCACGATTATCCAAGCCAGAGGTGTCACTTGCCAACTCAAGCACTGAGACTGACTCGACACTTCGGAATCTGGAGAACGCATCTCCGACCTCTCTTGCCGTAATGTCGTTGAGATGTCGCTTTGACACATCTCGCACTCCCACTGACAAGACGTGAGTCCTTGGCTGCGCAATGTATGCTTCCAGTTCTCCGACACTGGATTGAAAGATGTGCGAACCGGGAGCAGAAGTCGAGGTGATGTCTATCTTCATGTATCGCGCATCTGTCCGAGGTATGCTGAAAGACTCGTACTCTGGAGCTTGTCCTTCGATATTCGTAGATCGCCGCGACGGAACTACCGTATTCCAGACCGTATTATCTGCAGAAAGACTAATAGAGTAATCGTGTTGATGTGAGCCAGTCCACCAAGCGACACGATCGATTGGATAGAGATCGTCGAACTCAACTTTCAGCCACGCGGGGCAGCTCCAGTTGCTGCTCCAGCCGTTGGTAGGGCTGCCATCGATGGCCTCCCACGGGTACTGCGGGTCACCCATATAGGTGCCGTAGTTGATCGCCGTGGCCGTGCCGCCGTTGGACTGAAGTGCGACGTTGGTGGACTGAGCTGAGGCCACAGCGGTGGCGAACAATAGGACAAGGCAGATGGTTGCAGAAGCAGTTCGTCGGGACATGCCGGTCTCCTTTTCTATCCTTGGTGCCGGCTCCCCCGGATGCCCCGTGCATCGGCGGGGAGAACCCGCACAAACCGATGCCCCCCGACGGGTGCTTCAGTTATAAAACAAGCGAAATCACCGCTCGGAGAGACTCAGATATGCTACCCCCCCCCCCGCGATCTGTCAAGCGCCGATTCCCAAGTTTTTTCAGAATGTGTGTGACATTTTTTGCTGGCGCCCTGTAACTGTCTGATATACAATGACTTACGCAGTGTACTATTTTACTGGTTTTACTGTTATTATTTAGAGGTAAGTCATGGAAGAAAAACGAGTTACGAAGGATCAGTTAAAAGCCGCATTGGGCGAGGAATGGGATAAGTTTGTAAACTGTGCGAGGGAGAAAGCAAGGCGGAGGTGTGGACGAAGAATGATAGCTTT
>CAYZSE010000265.1:0-1910 GCA_964481035.1 uncultured Geminicoccaceae bacterium
CTCGAGCTCCTCCGCCGAAGGCGCCTTGCCGGCGACCTTGACCTCGCCGTCGACCATGAGCGCCGGGGTGACGAGGATGCCGGCGTCGGTGATCGCCGCACGATCGGTGATCTTCTCGAGCTGGAAGTCGAGGCCGAGGGCCTCGGCCGCCGCCTTGGTGTTGGCTTCGAGCCGATTGCACTTGGCACAGCCCGTGCCGTAGACCTTCAAGTCGCGCATTGTTCGTCTCCTCAAACGATCAGATTGCCGTAGACGAGCCCGCAGGCCGTCGCCGCGACGACGACGAGGCTGCAGTAGACGAGCGTCTTCTCGGTGCCGATGACGCTCCTGATCGCCAGCATGTTGGGCAAGGACAGCGCCGGGCCGGCGAGCAGGAGCGCGAGCGACGGCCCTTCGCCCATGCCGGCGGCCCTGAGGCCCTGGACGATCGGCACCTCGGTCAGCGTGGCGAAGTACATGAGTGCGCCGACGACCGAGGCGAAGACGTTGGCCGCGAGGCTCTCGCCGCCGACCAGGGCCGCCACCCAGGCCCCGGGGACGAGCCCCTCGTGGCCGGGCCGGCCGAGCAGCACCCCGGCGACGAACACGCCCGCGAGCAACAGCGGCAGGATCTGCTTGGCGAAGGACCAGCTCTCGCCCATCCAGTCCTGGCCGTCGTCGCCGCTCCGCCACGCCGCGGCGACGAGACCGACGAGGCCCGTGACGAAGGCGAGCTGCGGGATGTCCGGCGCCACGAGCGCGGCCGCGGCCACGGCGGCACCGACCACGAGCAGCGGGCGGACCGACCAGCCGAAGCCCCGGACCAGCACCGCGCCCAGAAGCACGGCGAAGCCGGCGGCGAGCCACCACTTGAGGCCGTAGACGGCGGTCCAGAAGCCGACGTCGGCGGCCCCGGCCTCGGCCCAGTTGGCGAAGACGAGCACGCCGATCATCGCCGCGAAGACGAGCACGATACGGCCGGTGCCGTGCTCGCCCTCGGGCAGGAGCGCGAAGCCGCCGTCGTCGCGGACCTCGTGGCGGTAGATCAGGTGCATGGCGAGGCCGATGACGAAGGCGAAGGCGACCGCCGCCACCGCGCGGGCGATGCCGAGCTCGAGGCCCAGCACCTTGGCGGTCATGACGATGGCGATGACGTTGATCGCGGGCCCCGTGTAGAGGAAGGCCACCGCCGGGCCGATGCCCGCTCCCCGCTTGTAGAGCCCGGAGAAGAGCGGCAGCACGGTGCACGAGCAGACCGCGAGCACGGTGCCCGAGACCGAGGCGACGCCGAGGGCCAGCGCCTTGGGTGCATCGGGCCCGAGATAGCGGAGCACCGCCCCCTGGGCGATGAAGACGCTCATACCGCCGGCGATGAGGAAGGCCGGCAGCAGGCAGAGGATGACGTGCTCCTGGGCGTACCAGTGCACGAGCGCCACGCCCTCGTAGAGGGCATCGCCGAGAGGTAAGGTCGGCAGCCAGGCGACGCTCGCCATCGGCAGGAAGAAGAGCACCAGGAACAGCCCCGTCGTCAGGGCGAGCCAGCGGCGCTCGAGGGTCCAGTCCATCTGTTTCTCCTAGGCCGCCTCGAGCCGCGGCGGACGGTCGGGCATCGTCGCCAGCCGTGCCTGCAGGCGGTCGAGCTCGCCCCCGGCCTCCAGGCCGGCGCGGTAGCCGTCGAGCACGGCGCCGGCCCAAGCCTCCAGGTCGTCGGCGAGGCGGTAGTAGTTGCGGTTGGCGATCCGCCGGACGGCGACCGCGTCGTCCGCCCGCAGCCGCGCCAGGTGCTGCGAGACCCGCGGCTGCGGCGCCTCGAGCGCGTGGAGCAGCTCGCAGACGCACAACGGGCCCTCGGCGGCGAGCAGCACGAGGATGGCCCGCCGGCTGTCGTCGGCGAGCGCCAGGGCCAGTCGGCGAGGAGTCAGATCATGCAT
>CAYZSE010000266.1:0-1904 GCA_964481035.1 uncultured Geminicoccaceae bacterium
ACCGCCTCGTTGGCGCCGCCGTGCGCCGGGCCCCACAGCGAGGCGATGCCGGCCGAGATCGCGGCGTAGGGCGAAGCCCCGGTCGAGCCGACGAGCCGGACCGTCGAGGTCGAGGCGTTCTGCTCGTGGTCGGCGTGCAGGATGAAGATCTTGTCGAGTGCCCGGGCCAGGATCGGGTCGACCTTGTAGGGCTCGCAGGGCACCCCGAACATCATGTGCAGGAAGTTGGCCGCATAGGCGAGGTGGTTCTGCGGATACATGAACGGCTGGCCCGCCGAGTACTTGAAGGCCATGGCGGCAATGGTCGGCACCTTGGCGATCAGCCGGTAGGTCGCGATCATCCGGTTGTGCGGATCGTTGATGTCGAGGTCTTCGTGATAGAAGGCCGAGAGCGCGCCGACCATGGCGATCATCACCGCCATGGGGTGGGCGTCGCGGCGAAAGCCGTTGATCAGCGTGTGGACCTGCTCGTGGACCATGGTGTGGTAGGTCACGCCGTTGACGTACTTCTCCTTTTCCGCCGGCGTCGGCAGCTCGCCGTAG
Organism: uncultured Geminicoccaceae bacterium; assembly: GCA_964481035.1. Classification (GTDB taxonomy): domain Bacteria; phylum Pseudomonadota; class Alphaproteobacteria; order Geminicoccales; family Geminicoccaceae; genus JAAAPF01. The sequence continues at coordinate 544 of CAYZSE010000266.1, forward strand.
AGGATGAGGTAGCAGACCTCGAGGAAGTCGCAGTGCTCGGCGAGATCCTCGATCCGGTAGCCGCGATGCAGGAGGATGCCCTCGTCGCCGTCGATGTAGGTGATCTTCGAGCGGCACGAGGCGGTCGAGGTGAAGCCGGGATCGTAGGTAAAGAGCCCGGTCTGGCCGTACAGCTTGCGGATGTCGATGACGTCGGGGCCGACGCTGCCCGAAAGCACGGGTATCTCGGTAATCTGGTCGCCGATGTCGAGCTTGGCCGCTCGGCCGCTGCCGGTCTCGGACATTGCCCCGTTCCTCCATGTGATGAGCGCAGCCGCGGGCGCGGATGGTGCCGCTTCTTGGCGGGCGGAAGATACGACCGCCCCTGTTCGCGATCAATTCGAGGCGGGATGCGACCCGTCGCCACCAAGGTGGGGTGCGCTCGGGCAGCCCCGGGCGGGGGCGCGGCCCGGCCGCGCGCGCCGGACATTCGCCGCCGCTGGAACAAGGTTCGAGCGCGTCGGCAAGTCGTCGTGCACCTGCGCTTTCCCGCCGGTTTGCCGGCGTTGGTGGATTTCGGCCGCGGACGGCCGCGCGCCGCTCGCCCTGGCGGATCCGTTCCGTGAGGATGCGTCGCCGGGGTGCCGGGGCCTCGACGCCGCGCGCGGCCGGGCGAACCTTGCGGTGGTGCCGCCGCTGGATCGCCCGCGCGTTCCACGGCATGCTCGCAGACGTGCCCATGGGGAGCGATCGATGTCGAGACTTGGCCGCCGCGTGCCGGCGACGACAGCGGGCCAGGCGCTGCGTGCGCCGATCCTCGCCGCCGCGCTCCTCACCGCGCTCGGGGGCGCGACGACCGTGCGCGCCGACGCCGCGGGCGACCTCTGTCTCACCGCGATCGAAGCCGCGGAAGCCCGCCACGGGTGGCTGCCTGAAGGTCTCCTGCGGGCGATGGCCCTGGTCGAGAGCGGCCGGGTCGTGCCCGGCGGCGCGGGCGCCGAGCCCTGGCCCTGGGCCGTCAACTCGCCGGCCGGCTCGTTCTATCCGGCCTCGCTGGAGGAGGCGGTCGCCAAGGTCGAGGAGCTGCAGGCGCAGGGCGTCACCAACATCGATGTCGGCTGCCTGCAGGTGAACCTGCACCACCACCCGAACGCCTTTTCGAGCCTCGAGGAGGCGTTCGAGCCTGCCGCCAACGTCGCCTACGCCGCCCGTTTCCTGACGGCGCTCGAGGCCGAGGGCGCCTCGACCTTCGGCGCCGTCGGCCGCTACCACAGCCGCACGCCGGTGCTCGGCGTCATGTACGCCCGCAAGGTCTTCGCCCGCTGGGGCTACCAGAACGCGCTGCGCGCCGCGGGCGCCGGCTGACGACGGAACCCGGCCCA
>CAYZSE010000267.1:0-1868 GCA_964481035.1 uncultured Geminicoccaceae bacterium
AGACCGCCCATGCCCGCGGCGAGGAGCGGCAGGGCGCCGGGCAGCGGCGTCGCGACGATGTCGTCGACGCGGACGTTGCCGCCCGCCAGCTTGGAGAAGGTGATCGAGGTGACGTTCTCGAAGCTCGCGCCGAGGTCGGCGAAGCTGACCGTCTGCAGCGCGTTGTTGTCGAACGTGTCGATGCCGAGCTTCACCGCGTTGGCGGTGCCGGTCTCGGTGACGACCAGGGTGTTGCCGCCGCCCTTGCCCAAGAGGTTGAAGGAGAGCCCGAGCAGGTCGAAGTGCGCCCCGCCCCGGGTCATGACCGTGGTTTCGTTGGGGTTGAGCGCGAGGCACTCGCCGCTCGCGCAGTTGCCGCCGACGAGGCGGGCCGGGGCGAAGGTGAAGCCCTGCTCGACATAGGGATCCGCCGGCGGGCCGGCGTCGAAGGTGACGGTGAGCGCGGCGTGCGCCGCACCGCCGCTGAGCACGAGGGCCGCCAACGCGGCCACGACGAGGGTACGCATGAAGGATCTCCTCCCAGAGACGGATGAACGCCCCCTGGTTAAGCTGCGATAACGTTAACGCGAGATAGATTCGGTGTTCGTGCATATCCGAGGATGCGGGTGCCCGCGCCCCGGCGACGCCCTACCCGGCGGCGCCCTACCCCGCTGCGCGGGCGGCGCCGGGCGGGCGGCGGTCCTCGGCGAGGCGGCGGATGCGCTCGAGGTGGGGGTCGCGGACGCCGAGCTGGGCGAGGTGGTCGAGGGTGCTGGCGACGTAGTCGTAGCAGGAGCCGAGCGCCCCGGCGGCGCCCGCCACCGCCGCGACCTTGGCCGCCTCGTCGAGGTCGCGGGCGTAGCGCGCATGGGCGGGGTTCATGACGAAGGCGATGGCCCGCAGCCGGCCGGCGCAGGTGTGGAGGCTCACCCAGCGCGGCAGGTACGCGCCCGAGAGCATCTCGCGACGCCAGATCAGGCGCAGCTCGGCGCGGGCGTGCGTCGGATCGACCGCGAGCGCGACGCCGTGGCACGAGCCGCCGCGCTCGAGCCCGAAGACGAGGCCCGGCCGCTCGCGGCTGCCGCGGCCCAAGGGGGCCCACAGGCAGAGCTCGCGGTGATAGCCGTAGAGGCGGGCCTTGGCCCGGGCGGCGACGTGGATGCAGGGGTTCCAGATCAACGAGCCGTAGCCGAAGACCCAGACCGGCGCGGACCCGTCCCAGCCCCTCAGCATCGCCTCGAGCGACGCCTCGAGCACGCAATCGGGCACCAGCTCGACCTCGGGGTCGTGGGTGCGGATCATCTCGCGGACCCAATCGGCCTCGAGCTTCTCGCGGGTGAGCGTCATGCTGCGGTGCATCCTCCGGCCGCCATCACGCCACGGACGCTCGCCGCGCACAAGGGGCGCGGCGCGAAAGAGCCCGCGCGGAGCGCTGGAAGGCGCCGTCGAGATCGCCTATCTCGAAGGGTGAGCGCGGCGCAGAGCTTGCGGCGCGCCGCCGCGGAGGGATGAGGAGAGGTCGCGTGCCGCATCGCCTGAGGACGTTGGCCCCGCTGCTCGCGGTCTTGACGCTGGTCGCCTGCGGCGGCGGCGCGGCGAGCGGGCCGCCCCTGACCGAGGGCTTCGACGAGCTCGACCGCGACGGCGACGAGGTCGTCGACCAGGCCGAGTTCACCGCCGCCTTCGACCGCTTCGACGGCGACGGCGACGGCCGGATCTCGGCCGAGGAGAACCCCGCGATCGTCTACGAGGCCGACGGCGACCGCGACGGCTTCGTCGACCGCGAGGAGTTCGGGCGCATCGACCTCGCCCGGCTCGAGGCCGACGCCGACTTCGACGGCCGGATCAGCCGCGCCGAGCTCGAGCGCTACGACCGCCTCAACGCCCGC
>CAYZSE010000268.1:0-1814 GCA_964481035.1 uncultured Geminicoccaceae bacterium
CGTTCCGTCCTTCGCCGAGCGCTACCTATCGACCGACCTCTTCGCCGAGCTTTGAACCTGTCGGCCGGCCGTGAAATCCCGCGCCCGGACAGGCTGCGCTCCATGGGGTGGATGTGCATGCGGAGGTCACTCGTCGGCGCCGTCGTCGTCGCCACCGTCACCGCACCCGCGGCGGGCGCCGCCGAGCCGGCAGCGGATGACGCGGGCATCGTCGCCGCGCTGACCCAACCCTGGAGCGGCGACCTCGACGGCATGGTCGAACGCGGCTTGATCCGTGTGCTGACGGCGCTGAGCCGCACGCACTTCTACCTCGACGGCGGCCAGCCGCGCGGGCTCACCTATGAGATGATGGAGGCGTTCGAGGCGTTCGCGCACGAGCGGCTGGGACGCGAGGTCGACGTTCTCGTCATCCCGGCACCGCGCGCGCTCCTGCTCGACTGGCTGCTCGCCGGGCGCGGCGACGTCGTCGCGGCCAATCTGACCGTGACGCCGGAGCGATCCGAGGTCGTCGCCTTCACCGATCCGATCATCGAAGACGCGCTCGAACAGGTCGTGCTGGCGGCGAGCAGCGCGCCGATCGCGGACCTCGACGAGCTGGCGGCGACGGGGACGGCGTTGAGCCTGCGCGAGGAGAGCAGCTACTTTCAGCACGTGCAGGCGCTCAACGCCGAGCGGGCGGCGCCGATCGCCATCGATGTCGTCGATCCGCGACTGACGGACGAGGATCTCCTGGATCTGCTCGCCGGTGGCGTCCTCCAGGCGACGGTGGTCGACCGCCACAAGCTCGATCTCTGGGCGCAGGTCTATCCCGAGCTGATCATGCCCGCGGGCCTCGTCGTCAACGCGGGCGGCCGGATCGCCATGGCCGTGCGCCCGACGAGCCCCGAGCTCCTGGCGCTGCTCGACGGCTTCGTGCCGACGGTCGAAGACGGCTCGCTGCTCGGCAACATCCTGATCGAGCGATACCTCAACGACGTCGCCCGTCTGAACGACCGCGAGGCCGCGGCGCTGCGTGCGGACTTCGCGGAGATGCGACCGATCTTCGAGCGCGCCGCCGAGGCGTACGATCTCGAGTGGACGCTGCTGGCGGCGCAGGCCTACGAGGAGAGCCGTCTCGACCAGGGCGCGCGGGGCCCGAGCGGTGCGGTCGGCGTCATGCAGATCAATCCGGCCACCGCCGCCGAGCCCTATGTCGACCTGCCGGACGTCGAGCAGCTCGAGACCAACATCCTGGCGGGCGCCAAATACACGCGCTGGCTGATCGATACCCATTTCGCCGAGCCCGGCATCGCACGCGAGGAGCAGCTGATGTTCGCGCTCGTCGCGTACAACGCCGGGCCGGGCAACATCGACGCGGCGCGCGAGGTCAGCCGGGCACGCGGCCTCGACCCGGACCGCTGGTTCGACCACGTCGAGATCACCACGGCGCGCGAGATCTCGCACATTCCCGTCGAATACGTCCGCAACATCTTGAAGTATCACAGTGCCTACCGGCGCCTGCTGGCGGCCGAGCCGGCGGAATAGGCCGCCGAGAAGGGTACGGGCGCATGCGTTATGTCAAGCACTGGGCGCTGAACTACTTGGCGTGGGTCGGGCTCTACGTGGTCTACGCGACGGCCATGTCCTTCGTCGACGACAAGCCCTTCTGGGGCTATGGCGGACCGGCCTGGATCCTGCTGCCTACGGCCGGCCTCGCCGCGGTGACCGCGCTCGTGACCCAGAAAAAGCCGCTGAAGCGGCCACCGTCGCGACGTCGGCACTGACCGGGCGCGAGCCCGCGGGCCTTGGGATCCGCCGCCGGCTCGAGGCGGCGC
>CAYZSE010000269.1:0-1792 GCA_964481035.1 uncultured Geminicoccaceae bacterium
ACTTAGCCGGGCGCGCCTACGCCGCCCATGGCGGCATCGCAGCGTCGCTTTTCTGACCCTGGTGAATCGAAGGCCGAGCCCCGGACCGCTGGCATCTCCTCGGCGCCGGCGTATGCCTCACCGGCACCGCGATCATCCTCCTCGATCCGCGCCATTCCTGAGCGGCCCGGGCGGGCGGCGGCCGCTTCCGCCACAGGAGCTGGCGCGTCAGCTTCGTCCCGCGAAAAGGTATTTGAGCAGGGCGGCGATGGCGAGGACGAGGAGCACGACCACGAGGAGCCAAACCAGCCCCATCGCCCACATCATGCCACCCAGGCCCTCCGTCATCCCGTTCATCATGCCCATGCCGGCCGGCGCGTTGTTCATCGAGTTGCCCCATGTCGCAGGTTGCGGAGCGCGGCGGTCAGGCGACGCGGATGACGCCCATCATGCCGCCCGCCATGTGCTCGAGGATGTGGCAGTGAAACATCCAGTCGCCGGGATTGTCGGCGACGAAGGCGATCTCGACCCGCTCGCGCGGCGTCATCAGGACGGTGTCCCGCCATTCGCGGTGGGTCGTCGGCAGGCCGTCGCGGGTGAGCACGCGGAAGGCATGGCCGTGCAGGTGGATCGGGTGGTGGAAGGCGGTGGCGTTCGTCATCGCCAGCACGTGGCTGCGGCCGTGCTCGAGCGTCAGCATCGGCGCGAGGACGTGGCCCTCGGCGGCCTTGCCGTTGATGAACCAGATGCCGCGGCCGTCGTGGCGCATGCCCATCATCCCGCCGCCCATGCCGGGCGTGCCGCCGCCGCCCATCATCCCCATCATGCCGCCCTCGAAGACCACCTCGTGGCGCCGGGCGGTGGCGAGGTCGGGCTCGGCGAGGGGGTTGGCCGGCAGGGCGATCGACCCTTCCGGCGCGTGGGGTCGCAGCGGCGTCGGGTCGTAGGCGAGCTCGACCAGGCGGTAGGCGCCGCCCCGATAGAACCGGTCGACGACGGCGGCGCGGCTGGCCGGTGCACCGGTCATATCGAGGACGAGGTCGGCGCGCATCGCCGGGCCGAGGACGACGCGGCCGTCCGCCGGCGCGTGCGGCGTCACCGGCTGGCCGTCGAGCGCGACGACCACGGGCGCGTGGCCCGCGAAGTCGAGGGCGAAGATGCGCGCGTTGGCGGCGTTGACGAGCCGCAGCCGGACGCGCTCACCGCTGCGCACCGGGATGGTGTCGGGCACGCGGCCGTTGATGGTCACGGTGCCGCCGATGCGGCCGGCGTGGCTGACGTCGTGAAAGTTGCCGAAGTCGTCGCGGATCTCGGCATCGGCGTCGAGCCGCCAGTCGTCGAGCACCCAGATGAGCTCGCGGTCGACCGCCGGCGGCTCCGCCTCCTCGACGATCAAGGGGCCGTACAGCCCGCGCCCGACCTGCTCGAAGCTGTGTTGGTGCGGGTGGTACCAGAAGGTGCCGGCGTCGAGCGCGTCGAAGGTGTAGACGAAGCGCCCGCCGGGCGCGATCGGCGGCTGGGTGAGATGGGGCACGCCGTCCATGACGTTGGGCACCCGCAGCCCGTGCCAGTGGACGGTGGTCGGCTCCGCGAGGCCGTTGTCGACCGTGATCTGCAGGCGCTCGCCCTGGCGAACGCGGATCAGGGGCCCGGGGACGGTGCCGTCGTAGCACCAGGCGGCGGTGTCGCCGTAGCCCGGCGACGCGAGGCCGATACGGCCCGGTGCCGCTCGCAGCGTGAAGGCGCGAGGCGCGGCAGCGGCGGGTGCTGTGCGCCAGGCGGGTACGGTGAGGCCGGCGGCGCCGGCGAGCAG
>CAYZSE010000270.1:0-1788 GCA_964481035.1 uncultured Geminicoccaceae bacterium
CGTTCCGTCCTTCGCCGAGCGCTACCTATCGACCGACCTCTTCGCCGAGCTTTGAGCGTGACCGCCCCCGCCGAGACCGGGCCGCGGCGGGCCATCGCCACCGCTCTTGCCCTCACCGCCGCACTACTCTCGCCGGGGGCCGCGCGCGGCGACGATCCGGCGCGGACGCTGGGCCGGAATTTGCCGCTGGCGGTGACCGAGGCGTGGACGGGGGATCTGGACGGCATGACGGCGCGCGGCTTCGTCCGGGTGCTGACCGCCTACAGCCGCACCCATTTCTACCTCGACGGGGGCGAGCCGCGCGGGCTGACGCAGGCCCGGATGACGGCGCTCGAGACCTTCGCCAACGAGCGCCTGCCGACGCCGATCGAGGTCGTGATCGTGCCGGCACCGCGCGACCTGCTGCTCGACTGGCTGCTCGCCGGCAAGGGCGATCTCGTCGCGGCGAACCTGACGGTGACCCCGGAGCGCGCCGACCGCGTGGCCTTCACCATGCCGCTGCGCGAAGACGCGGCGGAGCAGGTCGTCCTCGCCCCCGGAACGCCGGTGCCGGCCTCGCTCGACGCGCTCGCCGCGGCCGCCATCCCGCTCCACCTGCGGCTGGAGAGCAGCTACTTCCAGCACGTCGCGGCGCTCAACGCCGCGCGCGACACGCCGCTCGCGGTGACGATCGTCGATCCGGAGCTCACCGACGAGGATCTGCTCGACCTCGTCGCCGCCGGCCTCGCGCCCGCGACCGTCGTCGACCGGCACAAGCTCCGCCTCTGGCAGGAGGTCTATCCAGAGCTCGTCCTGCCGCCGGGCCTGGTCGTCGCCGATGGGCGCGAGATCGCCTTCGCCGTCCGCCCCGACAGCGTTGCGCTGCGCGCCCTGCTCGACGCCTTCGTACCCGGCATCGCGGCGGGCTCCCGTCTAGGCAACATCCTTGTCGACCGCTATCTGGGCGATCCGAATCGGCTCAGCGATCCGGCCGCAGAAGCGGCCCGCGCCCGCTTCGCGGCGCTGCGCCCGGCGTTCGAGGCAGCGGGTGCGCGCTACGGCTTCGACTGGACGCTGCTCGCGGCACAGGGTTTTCAGGAGAGCCGGCTCGATCAGGCCGCCCGCGGCGACCGGGGGGCCGTCGGCGTCATGCAGATCCTGCCGTCGACCGCGGCCGAGCCCTACGTCGCCCTGCCCGGGATCGACCGAGCCGAGGTCAACATCGAGGCCGCGGCCAAGTACGCCCGCTGGCTCGTCGACACCCATTTCGCCGCCGCGGGCCTGCCGCCGCGCGAGCAGGCGCTCTTCGCCCTTGCCGCCTACAACGCCGGGCCGGGGAACATCGCCGAGGCGCGGCGCCACGCCGCCGCCCGCGGCCTCGATCCCGACCGGTGGTTCGACCATGTTGAGTTGGCCACCGCCGAGGTCGTCTCGCACCAGCCCGTGCACTACGTCCGCAACATCCTGAAGTATCAGGTGACCTACCAACGCCTGCTCGCCACGGCGAGCGACGGTTGACACCCACCGGCGTGGGGGCGGCTCATTCGCTATCTCAAGCACTGGGCGCTGAACTACCTCGCGTGGGTCGGGCTCTACGTGGTCTACGCGACGGCGATGTCCTTCGTCGACGGCAAGCCCTTCTGGGGCTATGGCGGACCGGCGTGGATCTTGCTGCCCACGGCCGGCCTCGCCGCGGTCACCGCCCTGGTGACCCAGAAGAAGCCGCTGAAGCGGCCCCCGTCGCGACGTCGGCGCTGACCGGGCGCGAGCCCGCGGGCCTTGGGATCCGCCGCCGGCTCGAGGCGGCGC
>CAYZSE010000271.1:0-1731 GCA_964481035.1 uncultured Geminicoccaceae bacterium
ATGGCGATCGGCGAGACGCCCCCGGTCGCGCGGGCCTCGAAGGCGTGCCAGAGCCGGTCGATATGCTCGAAGCTCTGCAGCGGCGCCAATCCCTCGTGCACGGTCTCGTGTCCTTTCGCGCGAGTCGTCGCAAACCTGGGGTAAAGGCTCGGCCGGCGCCTTGACCGCGATCAACGCGCCCCGACATTCATGGCAGCAGGCACACCAGCGGCGGCGCCGATGACCTTCTCCTTCGCCTTCGACAACAGCTACGCGCGGCTGCCGCACCGGTTCTACGCGAAGCTGGCGCCGACGCCGGTCGCCGCCCCCCGACTGGTGCGGCTCAACGTCGGGCTGGCCCGCGAGCTCGGCTTGGACCCGGCGCGGCTGGCCGGGCCGGAGGGTGTCGAGATCTTGGCCGGAAACCGGCTGCCGAGCGACGCCGAGCCCCTCGCCATGGCCTATGCCGGCCACCAGTTCGGCGGCTGGGTGCCGCAGCTCGGCGACGGCCGTGCCATTCTTCTGGGCGAGGTCGTCGACCGTGCCGGGGTGCGCCGTGACATCCAGCTCAAGGGCGCCGGCCGCACCCCCTTCTCGCGCATGGGCGACGGCCGCGCGTGGCTGGGGCCGGTTTTGCGCGAGTACGTCGTGAGCGAGGCCATGCACGCGCTCGGCGTCCCGACCACCCGCGCGCTCGCGGCGGTCGCCACCGGCGAACCGGTGGTGCGTGAGCGCGCATGGCCGGGCGCGATCCTCGCCCGGGTCGCCACGAGCCACGTGCGGGTCGGCACTTTCGAGTTCTTCGCCGCACGCGGCGACACCGAGGCGCTGCGCCTGCTCGCCGACCACGTGATCGACCGCCACTATCCCCACGCGCGCGAGGCCGACCAGCCCTACCGTGCGCTGCTCGACGCCGTGGTCGGCCGCCAGGCCGAGCTCACCGCGCAATGGCTGGCCTTCGGCTTCATTCACGGCGTCATGAACACCGACAACATGTCGGTCGCCGGCGAGACCATCGACTACGGGCCCTGCGCCTTCATGGACGGCTACGATCCCGGCACGGTCTACAGCTCGATCGACCACGGCGGCCGCTACGCCTACGCCAACCAGCCGCGCGTCGCCAACTGGAACCTGGCGCGGCTCGCCCAGTCTCTGATGCCGCTTCTCGCCGCCGACGAGACGGCGGCGGTCGCGAGCGCCCAGGCGGCGGTCGACGCCTTCGCCGGTCAGTTCGAGGCGGCGTTCGTGGCGAGGTTCCGTGCGAAGGTCGGCCTCGCCACGGCCCAGGAGGGCGACGGCGAGCTGATCCAGACGCTGTTGCGGCTGATGGCCGATGCCGGCGTCGACTTCACGCTGACGTTCCGGCGGTTGGCTGCCTCTAGCCGCGTGCCCCGCGATGGCGATGGCGAGCTGCGCGCTCTCTTCGCCGAGCCGGCCGCGCTGGACGCCTGGCTCGGTCGCTGGCGGGCGCGGCTCGCCGCCGAGCCGGCCACCGACGAGGAACGCCGGGCGGCGATGCGGGCGGTCAACCCCGCCTTCATCCCCCGCAACCACCTCGTCGAGGAGGCGATCGCCGCCGCGGCGGAACGGGACGATCTCGAGCCCTTCGCGACGCTGCTCGAGGTCCTGGCCCGGCCCTACGACGACCAGCCCGGGCGCGAGCGGCATGGGCTGCCGCCCGAGCCGCACGAGGTCGTCCACGCCACCTTCTGCGGCACCTGAGCGTCAGTGTTTCGCCAATGCCTTCAAATG
>CAYZSE010000272.1:0-1730 GCA_964481035.1 uncultured Geminicoccaceae bacterium
GATGCTCGCCCAGGCCAACCAGCTGCCGCAGAACCTGATGCGGCTGCTGCAGTAACCACCGTCCGAGCCGATCGCGCCGCCGCCGGTGGCGGCAGGGAGAACGTCCGATGGTCTCACGGAACCGACGTCGCGCGGAACAGCTCGTCCACGAGGGCAAGGCGGCCTGTGCCGTCGAGGATTTCCTCGCCGCGGAGCGCGCCTTCGAGGAGGCGCTCCGCTTGGCTCCCGGCGAGCCGAACGCCTATGCCGGCCTGGCCGTCGTGGCGTGGCGCCAGCACCGCGACATCGAAGCGAGCGCGCGCTACTCGGACCTGGTTCTCGCCGCCGATCCCGACAACCCGAACGTCCTGTTGGACCGGGCGGTCCTCGAGAAGTGGCGCGGCGACAAGGCTGCGGCCACGGCATTCGCCCAGCGCGTCCTCCGCGCCCGGCCCGACAACGTCCGAGCCCTCGAGATCACCTACAAGCTTCGCCCCTTCGGCTCCGACGACCCTCGCTTTGCCCGGATCGGCCAGCTTCTCGGCAATCCCCTGCTCGGCAACGAGGAAAAATCGCGTCTACATTTCATCAAGGCGGACATTTTCGAAAAAGAAAACAATTTTGATGCGGCCTTTACCCAGTTCACTTGCGCGAACGAAATTGGCGCACCGCTCGTCAATATGCAGAGTAAAATATTTTATGAAGAATTCGTGCACAATCTGATGCTGGCGATCGCGCCGATCGCGCCCGTCGAGCCGCGAGAGGAGGCGGCGCGGCCGATCTTCGTCGTCGGCATGCCACGGAGCGGGTCGACGCTGCTGGAGCAGATACTGACGACGCGCACAGGCGTCGGGAGCGTCGGCGAATCGAGCTTCCTGTCGCAACTGTGGCGGGCGAGCTTACGCGAATGCTACGGCGAGACCCTCGATTCGACGATGTCGCCGGCCAAGTTCCGTGCGTATCTGACCGCCCCGCGATTGCAGGCGATGCGGCGAGCCTACCTTCGCCAGGTCGCCGCGACGCCGGCCGGCGCCCGCCACCCAGTGATCGTCGACAAGGAACTCAACAACTACCGCCTGCTCCCGTTGCTTCACAAGTTGTTCCCGGAAGCGAAGATCATTCATTGCCGCCGGCATCACTTGGATGTCGGCTTCTCATGCTTCAGCAAGAACATGATGGCGCTGAGCTACGCGTTCAGACAAACCACGATCGCCCAGATGATTCGGCAGTACGCACGAGTCATGGCAAGCTGGCGAGAGCGCGGCATCGACGACTTTATCGATGTCACGTACGAGGAGCTGGTGGCGCAGCCGCAACAAGTGATCAAGCAGATCTTGGGCGATTGCGGGGTGGATTTCGACGAGAGCGCCCTGCACCCCGAGCACTCGCGCAACGTCGTCGACACGGCCAGCGGCGAGCAGGTCCGCCGCGAGATCGATCGCAGTGGCGTGGGCCGCTGGCGCAACTATGCCGCGCATCTGGGTCCGCTCGTCGACGCCCTCGGCGGCTGGTCGTGGGTGGAGCACCAGCCGCACGCCTGAGCGCCGTCGCCATGCGCGCCGTTAAGCCTTTCTTCAGAGGTTCCTGGCAAGCTCGGCTCATCCCGTCATCGGTTGACGGGGCGCCACGACGGCGCTGAACCCCCTTCAGGTAGAAGGAACCGACCATGAGCACGTTCGCCACGAACTCGGCCGCCAACAGCGCGGTCTCCTACCTCAACCGCAACAGCGCCTGGCAGTCGTCGTCGATCG
>CAYZSE010000273.1:0-1724 GCA_964481035.1 uncultured Geminicoccaceae bacterium
CCGCATGGGCGACGAACGTGCGGGCGCCCTCGATCGTCGGTTCCATGACGCCTCTTCCCCCTGTACCCATCGTTCGGAAGACGCGAGCTTGCGCGCTCCCAAGGACGTGCGCAGCCTATAGCGGGTGCACGCGGACGAAAGGACCAGTGGTGTTCGGGTGGTGGAAGAGAGCGTTCGGCGGCAGCGGGAAGACGGGCGCGGGCGGGCACGAGACGGCGCCAGGCCATGCCGTCGAGTACCGCGGCTTCGTCATCGTGCCCGAGCCTTACAAGACGCGCGGGCAGTGGCAGCTCGCGGCGCGGATCACCAAGGAGGTGGACGGCGAGACCCGCGAGCATCACCTCGTCCGCGCCGACCTCATCAGCGATCCCGAGGAAGCGCGCGAGCACGCCGTGATGAAGGCCAAGCGGATCATCGACGAGCAGGGCGATGGCCTCTTCGGCTGAAGGCATGGAGCGCGCCGGCCCGTCGCGGCTGAGGACGGCGCTGCGGCGGCTCTATGACGGCAATGATCGGACCTCGATCGCCTTCCGCTGGGGCCTGCTCGCCGTCGACGTCATCACCATCGCGCTCTTCATCGAGTTGACCTTCGCCGCCGAGCGGCGATGGATGGTCGGCGTCGAACTCGGTCTCGGCGTTCTCTTGCTCGCCGACCTCGCCGCGCGGCTCTACATCAGCCCCCGCCCGCTCGCCCTCTTGCTGCGCCCCGTCACCCTCGCCGACGTCATCGTCGTGATCTCGATGTTCGCCGCCGCCTACGCCGACAATCTCGGCTTCCTCCGGATCTTGCGGGCGCTGCGGCTCTTTCGCTCCTACCACATCCTCGGCCTGCTGCGCCGCGATTGGCCCGGGGTACGCCGCAACGAGGATTTGCTCCTGGCGATGCTCAATCTCGGCGTATTTCTCTTCATCACCACCGCCGTGGTCTTCGTCAGCCAGCACCACATCAACCCGGAGATCAGCAACTACGTCGATGCCCTCTATTTCACCGTCACGACACTGACGACGACGGGCTTCGGCGACATCACGCTGCAGGGCGAGTGGGGCCGACTGCTGGCCGTCCTCATCATGATCCTCGGCATCTCGCTGTTCTTGCGCCTGCTCTCGACCATCTTCCGACCGGCCAAGGTCAAGGCGGTGTGCGATAATTGCGGGCTGTCCCGGCACGATCCGGACGCCGTCCATTGCAAGCACTGCGGGGAGGTCGTCAACATCCCCACGGCCGGCGCCGAATGAAGTGCCTCTGGCTCCTGGTGCTGCTCACCGGCTGCGCCGCCGTGGTGCCGGCCGGCAGCGACGAGGCCGCATTCGTCGAGCAGGGCGCCCGCCGCGTCGCCGCCGCGGATCGAGCCGCCCTCCTGGTCGGCAACACGCTCGTCGCGGACGGCGTCACCGTCCACTACGCCCGCGACGGCACCAAGCGCATCGCTACCGAGACGGGCGAGCAGCTGGAGCGGCGGTGGCGCCTGCGCGAGGACGGGATCTTCTGCGAGGAGCTCGTCGTGAGCGGCGTCGAGGTCTGCGGCGAGCACGGCAAGCTCTACGTCAAGAACGGCCTCTACCGCGCGTTTCGCCCCGACGGCAGCGCCGCCCCTCTCGCCTTCCGCATCGAGCCCGGCGCGCCGGTGCTGTTCAACCGCTGAGGTCCTGCTGGCCGGTGGGGCGGCCGAGTTGGCGCGACAAGGGTCTCGTCCACGATCGTGCCGCACCCGAGAGCTACCCCG
>CAYZSE010000274.1:0-1721 GCA_964481035.1 uncultured Geminicoccaceae bacterium
CAGCACGGCAGCACTGCGACCGGGTGCTCGTCGAGGCGATGGTCGAAGGCCAGGATCTGAGGTTGATCGTCATCGACTTCAAGCTCGTTGCCGCGGCCATCCGGCGGCCCGCCCACGTCAAGGGCGACGGCACCTCGTCCGTGCGCCGCTTGATCGAGCAGCAGTCGCGGCGGCGGATGGCGGCGACGGACGGCGAATCCCGCATCCCGCTCGACGCCGAGACCGAGCGCACGCTGACGCGCGCCGGCGTCGACCTCGACACCGTGCTCGACGCCGGCCGCGAGCTGAACGTCCGCAAGACCGCCAACCTCCACACCGGCGGCACGATCCACGACGTCACCGACATCGTCCATCCGCGGCTGGTCGCGGCGGCGCGGACGGCGGCCAAGGCCATCGACATCCCGGTGACGGGCATCGACCTCATGGTGAAGGCGCCCGACAAGCCGGATTACGTCTTCATCGAGGCCAACGAGCGGCCGGGGCTCGCCAACCACGAGCCGCAGCCGACCGCCGAGCGCTTCATCGACCTCTTGTTCCCGCAGTCGATGCCGACGACGGCGCGTGAGGCGTGGGTGGCGGCGGGGGTCTGATGGGCCGCCTGTTGATCAACACCGCCTACCTGCAGCGCCAGCTGCGCCGGCTTTTGACGGTGCCGAGCCCGACCGGCTACACCGACACCATCGTGCGCGAGGTCTCGGACGAGCTCGAGCGGCTCGAGGTGCCTTACGAGCTCACCCGGCGCGGCGCCATCCGCGCCGTGACCGAAGGCCGGCTGCGCCGCCCGGCGCGGGCGCTCATCGGCCATCTCGACACCCTCGGCTGCCAGGTGAAGAACCTCAAGCCCAACGGCCGGCTGGAGATCATCCCCATCGGGCACTGGTCCTCGCGCTTCGCCGAGGGTGCCCGCTGCACGATCTTCTCCGACCAGGGCGCCTACCGCGGCTCGATCCTGCCGCTCCTCGCCTCGGGCCACACCTTCAACGAGCGCGTCGACGACCAGCCGACCGGCTGGGACCATGTCGAGGTGCGGGTCGACGCGCTCGCCCGCAACCAGCACGACCTCGAGGCGCTGGGCGTCAATGTCGGCGACTTCGTCGCCATCGACCCCTCGCCCGAGTTCCTCGACAACGGCTTCATCGTCTCGCGCCACCTCGACAACAAGGCGGGCGTCGCCGTGATGCTGGCGGCGCTCGAGGCGATGCGCCGCGAGGGCGAGACGCCGCCGGTCGACATCTTCTGGCTCCTCACCATCTCCGAGGAGGTGGGCCACGGCGCCTCCGCCGTCCTGCCGCCCGAGGTCGCGGCGATGGTCACCATCGACAACGGGACGACCGCACCCGGCCAGAACAGCTCCGAGTTCGGCGTGACGGTCGCCATGGCCGACCAGACGGGGCCCTTCGACTACCACCTGACGCAAAAGCTCATCCGGCTCTGCCAGGACGAGGACATCCGCCACCAGCGCGACGTCTTTCGCTACTACCGCTCGGACAGCGCCTCGGCGATCGAGGCCGGCGCCGACGTGCGCACCGCACTCATCACCTTCGGGGTGGATGCGAGCCACGGCTACGAGCGCATCCACGTCCACGCGCTGCGCTCGCTCGCGGAGCTCGTCACCGCCTACATCGCGAGCCCGATCGAGATCGGCCGCGACGCCCGCGAGCTCGCCAGCCTCAAGGGCTTCACCACCCAGCCCATGGCCGAGGCCGAGCAGGACCTGAGCC
>CAYZSE010000275.1:0-1702 GCA_964481035.1 uncultured Geminicoccaceae bacterium
CGAGCTCATCGACGAGACGCTGAAGGCGGTCCGCGGCGAGGACGCGCAGACGCGCGAGCGCTTGACGGCCATCGAGCAGCAGTTGGTCACGATCAACGGGTATCTCGCCACGCTCGTGACCAGCGACCTGAACCGCCACACCGAGCTCGCCGAATTGCGCGCCCGGATCGAACGCATCGAACGGCGCCAAGAACTCGCCGAGCCCTCGGCCTGAATTCTGGCGAAAGTCAGCACGGAATAGTATCCTCACGACGGTCCCCACGGACCGCGGCGAGGAGTGGGCCGGGCGCGGCCGTATTACCGAACGAACCCAGCGAGACGGCGTTTTCGCGATCCGTCTCAAAGGCTCAGACCTTCCCGACACCGCCCCGTGCATGGCCTCGGGTACGCACAAATCCGCCCGATCAGCGCTTCTCCGGCCGCTGCACCCAGCGAACGAGCAGCGCCGCGAGGCTCACCACCAGCATGATGCGGACGACGTGGTGGGTCGAGACGTAGGCCGGATCGACGCCGAGAGCGATGGCGACCAGCGCCATCTCGGCGACCCCGCCCGGCACGTAGGCCATCATCAGCGGCAGGAGCCCGACCCCGGCGAGCGGGTGGATGAGCCAGGCGAAGCCGGCGCTCAGGGCCAGCATGACGACGGTGATGACCGCTCCGTGGCCGAGCGTGGCGGCGACCTCGCGCCAGCCGAGGCCCGAGAAGCGCGAGCCGACCGAGGCGCCGACGACGATCTGGGCCGATGCCACGAGGACGTGCGGCGGCTGGCTCTCGCTCCAGCCCAAGAGGTGGACCAGGGCCGAGGCCAGCATCGGGCCGAGGAGCACGGCGTTGGGCAGGCGGACGAGCCGGGCCGTGAGGTAGCCGGCGAGGCCGGTGGCCGCGAGGAACGCCGTCTCGGCGAGCGTCGGCTCGGGCTTCGCCACGGCCTCAGTGACGATGAGGCCCAATTGGTCGACGACGAAGGGGATGGCGGTGACGAGCAGGAGGACGCGCAGCGCGTGGACGAGGCTCGTCCGGCGGACATCGGCGCCGTGCTGGTCGGCCAAGAGGATCATCTCGCCGAGCCCGCCCGGAGCCGCGCTGAAATAGGCGGTGAGCGGATCGAACCGGGCGACGCGGCGGAGGTAGGCCATGACCAGGCCGGCGATGACGACGACGTAGAGCGGCAAGGCGGCGAGGCTCCAGAACCAGCGCAGGAACTGCGCCAGCGGCGCCGGCTCGAAGCCGCTGCCGATGAGCACGCCGATGACGACGAGCATGACGGCGCGCAAGGGGGCGGCGACGCGCAGGCCGACGCCCGCGAGCGTCGCCGCCGTCGTCGTCAGCATGGCGCCCAAGAGCCACGGCACCGGCAGGCCGAGCGCCTGGAACAGCGCGCCGCCGAGGGCACCGATCGCGAGGCACGAGCCCGTCGCCCGCCACGGCTGCGCCGCCATGGCCCGCAGCAATTCCAACACCACCTCCCCGCCCGCCGCCCGCGCGCCGCGCCCTCAGCGCCAGAGCAGGTCCAAGACCACGGCGGCGGCGAGGATCGGCGCGCCCAGCCGCGTGCCGACGAGCCACAGCCCATAGGCGGTCAGGCGGGGCGCCGGCCACGAATGATCGTCCTTGCGCATGGCGCCGGGATCGCACGCCGTGGTCAACACCGCGTTAACGCAGAGGTGCCAAGCTCCGGCCGCATGGACCCGAACGCGATCGA
>CAYZSE010000276.1:0-1656 GCA_964481035.1 uncultured Geminicoccaceae bacterium
GGCAACAGCCTCGGCGACGTCGCGCGGCTCGACACGATGGTCACCGTCGTCGACGCCGCCAATCTGCTGCGCGCGTACGCCAGCCAGGATTTCCTGCGGGATCGCGGCGAGAGCCTGGGCGAGGCGGACGAGCGAACGGTGGTCGATCTCCTCGTCGACCAGATCGAGTTCGCCGACGTCGTGGTCGTCAACAAGACCGACCTCGTCGATGCCGGCACGCTGGAGCAGGTGCGCGGCGTCATCCACGCGCTGAACCCGAGAGCCAACGTGCTGGAGGCCGTCAACGCCGACCTGCCGCTGGCCGAGGTGCTCGATACCGGCCGCTTCGACTTCGAGGAGGCGCAGAAGAACCCGGGCTGGTTCCAGGAGCTCTACGGCTTCGCCGAGCACGTGCCGGAGACCGAGGAGTACGGGATCACGAGCTTCGTCTTCCGCGCCCGCACGCCCTTCCATCCCGAGCGCCTGCACCGGTTCATCAACGACGGGCCATGGCCCGGCGTCGTCCGCGCCAAGGGCTTCTTCTGGCTCGCCTCGCGGCCGGAGTGGGTCGGCGAGATGTCGATGGCGGGCGCCGTGCGCCAGCATCGGGCGGCGGGCCTGTGGTGGGCGGCGGTGCCCAAGGAGCGCTGGCCCGAGGACCAAGGCTGGCGGCGGATGATCGCGGACCGCTGGGACGCGGCCTGGGGCGACCGCCGCCAGGAGCTCGTCTTCATCGGCATCGGCCTCGACCGGGAGGCGATCGACCGGGCGCTCAGTGCTTGCCTCTTGACCGAGGCCGAGCTGGCCGCCGGCGCCGACGCGTGGCTCGACCTGCCCGACCCGTTCCCGCTGTGGGGCGCGCGCGGCGAGGTCGCAGCCTGATGGAGCTCGTGGCGGCGAACGACACGGGTCTCCTCGTGCAGCGGCGCGTGCTGCCGCCGCCGCTGCACGAGGAGGTGGCGAGGCTGGTCCGTGAGGACGACCTGCGCGTCATGCTGAAGGGCCCGCCCGCGGGGATCGCCACCGAGCTGGAGCAGCTGTTCGACGATCACCCGGCCTTCCAGGCCGATATCCTGATGCTGCTGGCTCGGTTCGTGGCGCTCGCCGGGACCGAGGCCGCGCGGGTGCGCATCGAGCGCATCGCCGGTGACGCCTGCCGCCGCTGGCACGCCGACAACCTCGTACTGCGGCTCTTGTGCACCTATGTCGGTCCGGGCACGCAGATCCTGCCCATGCCGGAGGCGGCGCGCGTCCTCGACGGCGGTGAGCCCGCGACCACCGCGACGGCATGGTCGATGCGCACCGGCGACGTCGTCATCCTGACCGGCCGGCGCCACCCGACCGCCTCGCCGATCGTCCACCGCTCCCCGCCGATCGCCGGCACCGGCGATGTCCGCCTGCTGCTCGTCATCGACGATGGGCTGCCGGCCGCCTGATGGCTGGATCTTGGCGGGGATTGACCGGCCCGCTCGCTGGCGCTAACACTTCAACGGCTGTTCAACCATGCGAGTGAGGCGTGGAACCGGCGCTCCGCGACGGTCTGGCGGCGACCTTCCGTCAGCTCTCCGATCCGAACCGGCTCGGCATCGCGCTGCTCTGCCTGGAGCGCGAGCGCAGCGTCGGTGAGATGGCGGAGGCGCTCGGGCTTTCGCTCTCGCTCGTGAGCGCGCATCTGAG
>CAYZSE010000277.1:0-1649 GCA_964481035.1 uncultured Geminicoccaceae bacterium
ACCTTCGGCGCCGGGGCCGGGGCGTCGCTGACGATCAGCTCGATCTTCGGCGACCCGGCGGCCTTGGCCGCGACGTCCATCGTCGGCACCGAGGTAACGGCCTTGGCCGTCGTCGGCGGGAACGGCCCCGACGACGAGCACTCCTTCGAGCTCATGCGGACCTTCACCGTCGACCCGCATGACCTCGGCTCGGCGCAAGCGACGGTATCCACGGTGGCCCTGAGCGTCAGCTCCGGCACCGGCGAGCCGGGCGATGGCCTGCTCGGCGCGAACCTCGTCCAGCTGGCGCAGGTCGAGGGCGCCGCCTCGGCGGTCGGTCCCGGCGCTTTCGCCGGGGCCACGGGCGAAGCGCACGCCTTCGGCGCGTACGAGATCTCCAACGGCGGCCTGAACGCCGTTTTCGTCCAGTTCGACTACGAGGTGGGCATCGCGGCGCTGACGGCGCTCGACGACCCGATGCGCGAAGCGGCGAGCGCGCTCGGCTCCGTGGAGATCAGCGCCGGCGACGCTGAGAGCCTGGTCTTCGCCAACGCCGTCAGCAGCACTGGCAACGGCGCTGCGGAGGCGTCGGCCATCGGCTCGTTCATCGTCGAGATCGCGGGCGTCAGCTCGCTCGTCGTCGGCTCGGTCAGCAAGGCCTTCGGCGAGGCGACGGTCGTGCCGCTGCCGGGCGCCGCCGGGCTGCTGCTCGCCGGCCTGGGCGCGCTCGGGGCCTTGCGCGCCCGCCGCTCGGCCCCGGCGGGCTGACCGCCGGCGTCACCTAGACCTCAAAAGACCGCCCGAGGGACGCGAAACGGTAGGCCCACGCGGATGAAGTAGTCGGGCGCGTCGTCGCTCAGCCCGGCGCCGAGGGTGAAGTTGAGGAGCAGGCCCTGGGCCAGGATGGTCGAGGCCCCGACCGTCAAGATCCCCTGCGTCGCGCCCGAGTTGTCGATCCGGCGTCCGCCGACCTCGACGTCCTGGCCGAAGCTCTGCTGGAAGCCGAGGCTCAAGGACGTCTCCGGGCTCGAGGCGAGCACCGCCTGCACGCCGAAGCCGAAGCTGTCGCCCGGGTCGACATCGTCCTTCTCGAAGGCCGCCTCGTAGAAGAACGTGCCGACGAAGGCGAGCGGGTCCTGCCGCTTCAGCAGGGTCAGGCTGCTGCGCACCTCGTTGAAGCTCTCGCCGATGACGAGATCGCCGTCGGTCTCCTCGCCGGTCGCGGTATCCCAGGTCACCCGGGCGATGACGTCAGGCCGCCACCCCTCTTCGCGCAGGAGCGTCGCCGCCACACCCACGGTGACGTCGCCGAGCCCCGAGCCGCTGTCGCTCGAGGTCTCGCGGCCGCCGAACACGTTCGTCCCAGTGCGATCGCTGTTGACGAACTCGAAGGGTACGCCGACCTCGAGCTGCGTGCGCAAGGGAAGGCCCAGCTGCAGGTCCAGCGCCGCCGTGGTCTCGTTGCGCTCGACGTCGACGGGCCCGAAGTCGAGGACCTGGCCCGCTTCGTTGCGCAGGACCACGAAATCATCGGTCTCGCGGCGGAGGTATTGGACGCTAGGCTCGATCTCGATTCGACCGGCCGGCAGCAGCAGCGCGCCCTCGGCGGTCAGCGTCCGCTCGAGCGCCCGTTCGGCCGCCTCGGGATCGACGTCGAGCTGACCGGGCGC
>CAYZSE010000278.1:0-1647 GCA_964481035.1 uncultured Geminicoccaceae bacterium
CCGAGACCCTGAAGACCGTCCGGCTGCACTCGCTCGCCGTCTACAGCCTGGGCGCTGCCAACGCGCCGGTGCCCGGTGCTGATGTCGCCCAGAGCTGGACCAACTACATCCGCGAGTGCACCACCGGCGCGCTCACCGGCGGCCACAAGTCCCTCGACGACCTCAGCCGTGCGGCCGACTTCATGGAGGCGCTGCGCTGGGACAGTCGCATCTTCGGCACCCGCATCTGGATCGGTGGGCCCGCCCGCGACCTCGATTGCACCGACGCCTTCGTCGAGTTGTCGACGTTCACCCGCGACGAATTCCTGCCCGACTTCTCGAGCCTCGTGCTCGCCCGCTCGCTCGATGCCCTCGACGGCGCCGACGCGCTCGCGCGGGTCCAGTCGGCGCTCGACAGCCTGGGTCTCACCGCCGCCAGTGCCGAGGACTACATCCTCGCCTCGGTGCTGGTGCCGCTCTACGACCACGCCGTGAAGAAGTGGTACCAGGACCATTTCAAGTACGCCTACGCCACGGCCATCGACGACGCCATCCGCGCGCGCAACGCCGAGTGGCTGGGCAGCCAGAGCTTGTTCAACCGCTACCTGCGCCCGGTCCTGACCTTCCTCGAGGGCTTCGTCTTCGCGATCACGCCGATCGCCGCGATCTTCCTCGTCGCCGGCGTCACCGGCTATGCCATGGCGACGCGGCTCATCCTCCTGATGTTCTGGATTCAGCTCTGGATGCCGTGCCTCGCCATCGTGCACCTCTACACGCACATGGCGCTCGCCGCCCGGCTCGACGCCCTCGACGGAGCCGGCACCTTCATCACCTCGATGGCGGGCCTCCTGAACGCCGACGACGCCATCCTCGACTACCTCGCCGTCGCCGGGAACATCGCCGCCGGGGTCCCGGGTCTCGCCCTCCTCCTCGCCTATGGCGGTGCCATCACCGCCACCAGCTTCGCCACCATGCTCAGCCGCGGCGACCACATCAACGAGGGCCAGATCGCGCCCAGGAGCTTCGAAGTCGCGCCGCAGACGCAAGTCCTCCCGCGCCGCGAGGTGGGCCCGCTCGCCGGCGCCTACACGACCGGCTACGGCAACCTGCTGGAGACCTTCTCCTACCGAACGGGACAGGAGCGCAGCGTGGAGGCCGCCGAGCAGCAGCTGCAGGCCAAGACGCAGGCCTTCGGCACCCGCGTCGCCCGATCGGTCGCCGAGGTCTGGAGCGACGACAACCGCGCCAACGACAGCACCGTCTTCAACGAGAGCTGGCGGTCCTCCGGCTCTGCCGCCCGCTCCTTCATGGAGCAGCACTTCAAGGACGCCGTCGAAAGCTTCGCCGCGCAGACGGGCGTCAGCCAGCAGGACGCCTACAGGATCGGCGGCAACATCGCTTTGGGGCTCGCGGCCAGCGACTTCGTCCCGGACATCGCCAAAAATATCCCCGGCGCGGCAACGCTCCTCAAGACCAATCCCAGTGCGGGCGCAGAAACGGGCTATACAGGGTCGAGCATCGACCAGTCAGGAGCGTTCGACCGCTTGGAACGCAGCATCAAGGAAAGTCTCGGCGATTCGTCGACCTGGTCGGCGGACTTCATGCGGGCCATTGCACGCGACGAGAGCCAGGGGCAGGAGCGCAGCCTGGTCAACTCCGAGATCGTCC
>CAYZSE010000279.1:0-1644 GCA_964481035.1 uncultured Geminicoccaceae bacterium
CGGACGTCGTCTACCACGCCGCCGGCGGCACCGGCCTCGGCGTGCTGCAGGCGGCGGCGGATGCGGGCAAGCTCGGCATCGGCGTCGACAGCAACCAGAACCACCTCTACCCCGGCCACGTCTTGACCTCGATGCTCAAGCGCGTCGACGTCGCCGTCTACGACGCCTTCATGGACGCCATGAACGGCGAGCTCGAGAGCGGGTTGCTGAGCCTAGGCCTCGCCGAGAACGGCGTCGGCTATGCCCTCGACGAGCACAACCAGGCGCTGATGAGCGAGGAGATGATCGCCGCGATCGAGGCGGCCGAGGCCGGCATCGTCGCCGGCGCGATCGAGGTCGAGGACTACTACTCGACCCAGCAGTAGGCCAGCGGCCGGGACAGGGACGGTGGCGCCCGCCATCGAGCTCCGTGGCATCGACAAGCGGTTCGGGCCGGTCCACGCCAACAAGGCCATCGACCTCGTGGTCGAGGCCGGCACGATCCACGGCGTCGTCGGCGAGAACGGCGCCGGCAAGTCGACGCTGATGAACATCCTCTACGGCTTCTATCGAGCCGATGCGGGCCTGATCCGCATCAAGGGCGAGGCCGTGGACATCCGTCGGCCCGAGGACGCCATCGCCCACGGCGTCGGGATGGTGCATCAGCACTTCATGCTGGTCGAGCCGTTCACCGTGCTCGAGAACCTGCTCCTCGGTGCCGAGGGCGGCTTTCGCCTGAAGGCGGGCAAGGCGCGGGCGCGGGCGGAGCTCGAGCGGATCGAGCGGGAATACCGGCTCGAGGTCGACCTCGATGCCGTCGTCGGCGAGCTGCCGGTGGGCCTGCAGCAGCGCGTCGAGATCCTGAAGGCGCTGTGGCGCGGGGCGGAGATCCTCATCCTCGACGAGCCCACGGGCGTGCTCACGCCGCAGGAGGCCGACGATCTCTTTCGTATCTTGGGTGATCTGAAGCGCCAGGGCCGCGCCGTCGTCCTCATCACCCACAAGCTCAAGGAGATCATGGCGGCGACGGACAACGTCGGCGTCATGCGCCGCGGCGCGATGGTGGCGCATCGGCGCACGGCCGCCACCTCGACCGCCGAGCTCGCCGAGCTGATGGTCGGCCGCCAGGTGCTGCTGCGGGTCGAGAAGGGCCCGGCGCGGCCGGGTGCGCCGGTGCTCGAGGTCGAGGGCGTGTCGCTCCGCGACCGCCAGGGCGTCGAGCGCGTGCACGATGTGAGCTTCGCCGTGCGCGCCGGCGAGATCGTCGGCATCGCCGGGGTGACGGGCAACGGCCAGAGCGAGCTGCTCGAGGCCATCGCCGGCATCCGCCCCGTCGCCGCCGGGCAGATCCGCGTCGCCGGCGCGCCGGTGACGCCCGGCGAGCGGCCCGGCGCGCTCGGCCACGTCCCCGAGGACCGCCTGCGCATGGGCCTCGTCAAGAGCTTTCCCGCCTGGGAGAACGCCGTCCTCGGCCACCAGGACGTGCCCGCCTACGGCCAGGGCGGCTTCTTGAGCCGAGCGGCGATCGTAGGCTTCTGCCGGCGCTGGATGCGGGGCTACGACGTGCGCCCCGACGACCCCGAGCTGCGCGCCACGTCCTTTTCCGGCGGCAACCAGCAAAAGCAGGTCGTCGCGCGCGAATTCGAGCACGACCCGGCGCTGATC
>CAYZSE010000280.1:0-1632 GCA_964481035.1 uncultured Geminicoccaceae bacterium
GTCGTCCTGGGCGTAGACCTCGGCGTAGGCGCGCAGGATCGAGTTCGAGCCGAAGACCAGGTCGACCCGCGTCGCCGTCCACTTGACCTCGCCGGTGGCGCGGTCGCGGACCTCGTAGAGGTTCGGGCCCGTGGGCTGCCAGACGTTCGCCATGTCGGTGAGGTTGACGAAGAAGTCGGTGGTCAGCGCACCGACCCGGTCGGTGAACACGCCGTGACCGGTGCCGCCGTGGTTGGTGGCGAGCACCCGCAGGCCGCCCGTCAGCACCGTCATCTCCGGCGCCGTCAGGCCCATGAGCTGGGTGCGGTCGAGCATCAGCTCCTCCGGGCTCACCGCGTAGTCCTGCGCGAGCCAGTTGCGGTAGCCGTCGTGGATCGGCTCGAGCGGGGCGAAGGAATCGGCATCCGTCATCGCGTCGGTCGCATCGCCGCGGCCCGGCGTGAACGGCACGGCGACGGCGACGCCCGCCGCCTTCGCCGCCTGCTCGATGCCGACATTGCCGGCGAGCACGATGACGTCGGCGACGGAGGCGCCGCTCGCGGCCGCGATCGGCTCGAGCACGGCGAGCACGCGCTGCAGCCGCTCGGGCTCGTTGCCGGCCCAGTCCTTCTGGGGTGCCAAGCGGATGCGCGCCCCGTTGGCGCCGCCGCGCAGGTCCGACTGACGGAAGGTCCGGGCACTGTCCCACGCGGTCGCCACCATGTCGGCGATCGCGAGCCCGCTGGCCTCGATCTTCGCCTTGACGGCGGCGACGTCGTAGTCGGTCGGGCCGGCCGGCACGGGATCCTGCCAGATCAGGTCCTCGGCGGGCACCTCCGGGCCCATGTAGCGCGCCTTCGGGCCCATGTCGCGATGGGTCAGCTTGAACCACGCCCGCGCGAAGGTGTCCGAGAAGTAGGCGTGATCCTCGGCGAACCGCTCGATGATCGCGCGGTAGCTCGGGTCGACCTTCATCGCCATGTCGGCGTCGGTCATGATCGGCATGCGGCGGAGCGACGGGTCCTCCACGTCGATCGGCATGTCCTCCTCGGCGATGTCGATCGGCATCCACTGCCAGGCGCCGGCCGGCGACTTCTGGAGCTCCCATTCGTAGCCGAGCAGGAGCTCGAAGTAGCCGCCGTCCCACTGGGTCGGATGGGTCGTCCAGGCGCCCTCGATGCCGGAGGAGACGGTGTCGCGGCCGACGGCGCGCGTGGCGTGGTTCTGCCAGCCCAGTCCGGCCTCCTCGAGCGGTGCGGCCTCGGGCGCCGGGCCGAGCCCGGCGGCGTCGCCGTTGCCGTGGCACTTGCCGACGGTGTGGCCGCCGGCGGTCAAGGCCGCGGTCTCCTCGTCGTTCATCGCCATCCGGGCGAAGGTCTCGCGCACCTGCGCGGCCGTCTTCAAGGGATCGGGCTGGCCGTTGACGCCCTCGGGATTGACGTAGATGAGGCCCATCTGCACGGCGGCGAGCGGGTTCTCCATCGTCGCCGGATCGGCGACGTCGCCGTAGCGCTCGTCGGAGGGCGCCAGCCACTCCTTCTCGGCACCCCAGTAGATGTCCTTTTCCGGGTGCCAGATGTCCGCGCGACCGAAGGCGAAGCCGAAGGTCTCGAGGCCCATCGATTCGTAAGCGACGTTGCCGGCGAGGATCAT
>CAYZSE010000281.1:0-1626 GCA_964481035.1 uncultured Geminicoccaceae bacterium
CGGGGCTGCCACGGCGCGAAGGTCGACGGCGTTGGCGAGCGTGGCGTCGGCGTACTGAGCGACGAAGCCTGCGCCGATGCTGATCCCGTCGGTGAGGCGATAGGCGACCGCCGGATTGATGTTGATTGTCGTGAGCTCGCTTTCGGTCGCGAAGTAGCGCCCGGCCCAGTCGTCGGGCTGGTCGGTCGTGAGGCCGAACGGCGCGGTGAGGCCCAGACCGAAGCGCAGATCGCCCCGGCTCCCCATCACGTAGGCGGCCGGGACCAGGGCGTCGGCGGCGATGTCGCCGCCGCTGCCGCCGCCGGTGGGCACCCCCGCGCCGTCCGTCGCCTCGTCGAGCTGGAACTCCGCCGTCGGCAAGACGTAGCTCAGCGACGCGTGCGCCGCGAAGCCCTCGTGCAGGGCGAGCGTTGCGGGATTGAAATACATCGTCGAGATGTCGGCGCCGCCCGCGGCCACGCCGGCGAAAGAGAGCCCCTGGAAGCTGCCGCTCTGCTCGCGAATGGCGAAACCGGCGGCGCCGGCGGGACCATGGCTACCGACGACCGACACGACCGTGCCGGCGGCAATGAGGCTTGTCGCTCGCAACCGTGCTCTCCCAGCCGCTGCCGCTTACGGGCTTTGCTTTTTCAGGGTCGTCGGCGACGCCGCCGCCTCGTCAATCGGCCGCCTCGCCCCGTTGGGCATGGTCGCGGAGCGCATTGGCCGCGCGGCGCAGCTCGGCGAGCTCGGCGAGCGTCGTCTCGACGTCGACGCGTTGCTGCTCGAGCTGGGCGACGCGTCGCTCGACATCCTCGCGCAGGCGCGGCGACGCGGCGACCGCATCGGCGCCCGCATCGTAAAGCGTCAACCAGCGAGCGATCTCGCGCAGGGAAAGGCCGAGACGCTTGCCGCGCAGCACCAGACCCAGGCGACGACGCTCGCGTTCGCCGTAGCAGCGGTTGGAGCCGACTCGCTGCGGTCTCACCAGCCCCTTGTCCTCGTAGAAACGGATCGCGCGAGGGGTGGTACCGAGCGAGCCGGCAAGCTCAGAGATGGCGTACAACCGTTCTTCCATGGGGGCGCGTTCCCGCATCGACCTGTTGGTTCGGAGAGCGTCGATCCGATTGCCGAGCTTTCAGACAATTGGATTGCCTATTCCCAACAGCATTCTCCAACTTTCGCGGAATGTCTACCTTCGCGTTGAGGTTGGGAGAAATGCCGGCGACGCGCCGTCTCGCGCGGCCGTGGGCCCTGGGCAGCGGCACGAGGATGGGTTAGCCTGAGGAGATGGACGAGCGTCGCGATGCCGGTTGGTCGGCGAGGATGCGGCCCGCTCGTGGGCCCGACGCGCCACCGTCGTTCTGTCTGACGGCGGCGTCTGAACATACATTCACTTCAACATCGGGCTCGCATCGCGCGCGAATTGTCACGTGTCAGCGCCGAATTTTGCGCTATACTCTATGGGTAATAACAATCTTCTCTGCCGCGGAGCTGCAGCGCGTTGGGTTGATGATCGATCTCAGTAGGGAATGATGCCGATGGCGGAAGCGCCGACGACCGGGTTTGCGGATCTGATCGCCAAGGATCGGGCCGAGCGTCAGAAGTTCGAATGGCGCGGAACCTTTCTCGAGTACCTGGAGAAGG
>CAYZSE010000282.1:0-1614 GCA_964481035.1 uncultured Geminicoccaceae bacterium
ACCTCGAAGCGGACTTCGAAGGGACCGGTCGCGAGCCCGGCGCCGCCCTGCTCGACGGCGGAGAAGCGGATGACGACCTCGCCGACGTCGTCGTTGCCGGGTGTGCCGTAGAGCTTGCCGGTCGGCGGGTCATAGGCGAGCCAGGCCGGCAAGCTCGCGAGATCCGGGGCGATGTCGACGGCTTGACCATCGGGATCGACCGCCAGGTCGGCCGGGATGTAGGCGACGAACTCGGCGCCCTGCTCGGTTTCGCCGAGTGCGGCCTCGAACGCGGCGATCGCTGCCGGGTCGACCTCGGGGGCGTCGTTGGTACCTTCGACGACCAGCTTGAAGCTCTCGCTGTCGACGTGTCCCGCCGCATCCGACGCCACGATCCGGATCGTCTGGGGCCCGAGATCGGCGTCCGTCGGCGTTCCCGAGAACTGGCCGGTCGCGGGATCGAAGTCCAGCCAAGCGGGCAGCGCCGCGCCGCCGTCGAGCGTCGCGGTCAGTTGCGCGCCCGCCGCCGTCGCGAAGCGGCCGGTCAGCATGGCGTTGGTGAGCGCGAGATCCTCGAAGGCGGTGATCGTCTCCGCCGGTGTGTCGAGAAGGTCGGACAACGGCACAACGTCGAGGCGCCAATCCGTCCATTGGCTGGCGAGGCCCTCCTGGCCGGCGGGGCGATCGACCGCGCGCAGCTGGAGCGCGAGGGTGTTGACCTCCTCGTGCCCGAATGCGGCGGTCGCGCCACTTTCGGTCACGTGGAGCGTCGCCGCCGTGGGATCGAACACGATCCATTCGGGCAGCGGATCGCCGTTGGCGAGGCGGACTTCGAGGCGCAGCGCGTCGCCGGTGTCGGGATCGGTGAAATGGGTGAGCGGGGCGAGGTCGAGCGTCGCGCCCTCGTCGACCGAGCCGTTCACATAGGCCCGCTGCACGGTCGGCGCGGCGTTGGCCTCACCGACGTCGAGGGTCAGCTTGACGTCGGCCGTGAGCCCTGCCGCATCGCGGGCCGTGAGGTAGACGTCGTGCCTGCCGCCGTCGTTGGCGCCGGGCGCGAGATCGAACGTGCCCCTGTCGGGGTCGTACCGCAGCCAGCCACTGTCCGCCTCGACGATGAGGCCGTCCGGTGAGCCCCAATGCGCAGAGATGTCCAAGCTCGCGTCGTCGACGTCGGTGAAGAGGCTGGCCGGCAGTGACAGGCTCGCGCTCACCTCTTCCTCGAGGCCGAGGCCGGACAGGTCGGCGTTCAACTGTGCAAGGGCGGTGTCGTCGACGACGGGCGCGTCATTGGTCGCGGCGACGACGACGTTGACGGCGATCTGGGCGCTGGCCGTCCCGTCGGCCGCGACGGCGCGGTACCAGAAGACGTCGTCGCCGCTGAAATCGGTATCGGGCGCGTAGCTGTAGGCGCCGTCGGCCGCGAGCTCGAGCGTGCCGTGCGTCGGCCCGCCGACGAGCTCGGCCGCCAGGGTGCCGCCCCTCGGATCGAGGTCGTTGAGCAGCAGGTTGCCCGTGGCGGGCGCCCCGTCCTCGACCGCGACGACGATGTCGGCGCCGGCGAGGGGCGCGGCACGCGCTGCCGGCTCGACGCCGACGGTGAGCGTGAGGCTCGCCGATTGCTCGCCGTCTGAG
>CAYZSE010000283.1:0-1611 GCA_964481035.1 uncultured Geminicoccaceae bacterium
CCCGTCGCCAGCGAAGGCGGCCTCCTGGCCGTCAACGTCGTGCACTTCGGCCGCGCCTTGCGGGCCGCCGGCCTGCCGGTGGGACCGGGCCGAGTGCTCGACGCCCTGAGAGCGCTCGAAGCGACGGGTCTGGGCTCGCGCCAGGATTTCTACTGGACGCTCTTCGCCGTCTTCGTGACGCGCGCCGACCAGCGCGAGCTGTTCGATCAGACCTTCCACATCTTCTGGCGCGACCCGCAGCTCCTCGAGCGGCTGATGCAGCTCATGCTGCCGACGCTCGAGGCCGAGGGCGCGCCGCCCGGCCCGAGATCGGACGTCAGCAAGCGGGTCGCCGATGCCATGGCGCCCGAGAAGCGCCCCGGCGAGGGCGAGGGCGAGCGACCGGAAGAGGAGCGGGTCGAGCTCGACGCGGTCATGACCTACTCGGCCGACGAGATCCTGCAGACCAAGGACTTCGAGGAGATGACCGCCGACGAGACCGCCCAGGCCAAGCGCGCCATGCAGCGCCTCGCCTTGCCGATCGCCACGGTGGCGACGCGCCGCTTCGATCCGGACCCGCAAGGCCCCCGCATCGACATGCGCCGCACGCTCAGGGGCTCGCTCCGCGGCGGCGGGGGTGCCATCGACCTCGAGCGCAAGAGGCGCCGCGAACGGCATCCGCCGCTGGTCGGCTTGTGCGACATCTCGGGCTCGATGAGCCGCTACTCACGGCTGCTTCTCCATTTCCTGCACGCGCTGACCAACGACCGCGACCGCGTCCACACGTTCCTCTTCGGCACCACCCTCACCAACGTCACCCGCCAATTGAAGAACCGCGACATCGACGTCGCCCTCGACAAGATCGGGGCGGCCTGCGCGGACTGGTCCGGCGGCACGCGGATCGGCGCGTGCCTCGAGGCGTTCAACCGCGTGTGGGGGCGCCGCGTGCTGACCCAGGGTGCCGTCGTGCTGCTGATCACCGACGGCCTCGACCGCGACGCGGGCCGTGGGCTCGAGAAGCAGATGGACCGGCTGCAGCGGAGCTGCCGCGAGCTCATCTGGCTCAACCCGCTCCTGCGCTTCGACGGCTACGCCCCCCTCGCCTCGGGCGCAAAGGCGATGATCCGCCACGTCGACGCCTTTCATTCGGTCCACAACCTCGAAAGCCTCGACGAGCTCGCCCACATCATGAGCCGACCCCTGCCGGTGCGCGGCGCCATGCGCCGCTGGGTGGAGGCGAGCGAGAAGGAGGCCGCCTGATGATCGACGACGTGCTCGAGCGGGTGCAGGCTTGGCGCGAGACCGGCAAGAAGGCCGCGCTCGCCACGGTCGTGGCGACCTGGGGCTCCTCGCCTCGGCCCGTGGGCGCGATGCTGGGCGTCGACGAGGACGGCCAGATGGTGGGCTCGGTCTCGGGCGGCTGCATCGAGGGCGCCGTCGTCACCGAGGCCCTCGACATCATGGAGGGGGCGGCACCCCGGCTTCTCGAGTTCGGCGTCTCCAACGAGGAAGCGTGGGAGGTTGGCCTCGCCTGCGGCGGCCGCGTCGAGGTCTTCGTCGAGGCGGTCGCTTGACGCCCGAGGTGCTCGCTGCGGTCACCGCGGCGCGCGCGGCGGGCAAGCCCGCGGTGCT
>CAYZSE010000284.1:0-1579 GCA_964481035.1 uncultured Geminicoccaceae bacterium
CTGAGAGCCCGTGAAAAAATCGCCGTCGTGTGCTGAGATCGGGTCGAGGCCGGCAGCGAGGGTGGGTTGATGAGCGAGTTGTTCGGTGATCTGCCGGAGCAGCGGCGCGAGCGGTCGGCGGGACAGGCGCGGCCGCGGGTGGTGGAAGCGGAGCGGCGGCAGGTGGCGCTGGAGCCGGTGTGCCTCGACGATCTGCTCGAAGCGGGCCATCCGGCGCGGGCGGTGTGGGCGTTCGTGGAGAAGCTCGACCTCAAACCGCTCTACGCCCGGATCCGGGCGAGCGAGGACGGCGCGGGCCGGCCGGCGATCGACCCGAAGATTCTGGTGGCGCTTTGGCTCTACGCCACGGTGGACGGGGTCGGCAGCGCCCGGGCGTTGGCGCGGCTGTGCACGGAGCACGTCGCCTATCGCTGGCTCTGCGGCGGGGTGAAGGTCAACCACCACACGCTGTCGGACTTCCGGGTGGCGCACGTCGACTGGCTCGACAGCGTGCTGACGGCGAGCGTGGCGGGGCTGATGCACGAAGGCCTGGTGACGCTCCAACGGGTGGCGCAGGACGGCATGCGCGTGCGCGCGTCGGCCGGTGCGGCCTCGTTCCGCCGGCGCCGGAGCCTCGAGCGCTGCCGCGAGGAGGCGAAGACGCAGGTGGAAGCGCTCAAGACCGAGCTCGAGGCCGATCCGACGGCTGCGGACCGACGCCGGCGGGCGGCGCGCGAGCGGGCGGCGGCCGAGCGGCTCGACCGGGTCGAGGCGGCGCTGCGCACGCTCGACGCGGTGGAGGCCGTGGACGCCGAACGCGGCGGCAGCTCGGGCGACGCCGGCGAGGGCGACGACGAGCACGACAAGCGCCGCGCGCGGCGGGCATCGACGACCGACCCGGAGGTGCGGGTGATGAAGATGGCCGACGGTGGCTGGCGACCGGCGGTCAACGTCCAGTACGCCACCGACGTCGAAAGCGGGGTCGTCGTCGGCGTCGACGTCACCAACCGGGGCAACGACCAGCCGCAACTGGTGCCGATGGTGGATCAGATCGCCGAACGCTACGGCACCGTTCCCGACGCGTGGCTCGCCGACGGCGGCTTCGTCTCGCTGGCTGCGGTGACGGACCTCGACGGCCGCGGCATCGCGCTCTACGCCCCGCCGTCCAAGCGGCGCGGCGGCCACCCGCCCGGCCCGCGCCCCGGCGACGCGCCGCCGGTCGCAGCCTGGCGCGCGCGCATGGCGAGCGAGGAAGGCCAGGCGATCTACAAGGAACGGGCCGCGACCAGCGAGTGGGTCAACGCGGGGGCCCGCGGCCGCGGTCTCCAGCAGATGCCCGTGCGCGGCCTCGTCAAAGCCAAAGCGATCGCGCTCTGGCACGCCATCGCCCACAACCTCACCCGCCTCCTCGCCCCACCGGCGGCGAAGCCCGCATGAGCCGCCCGCCACGCCTCGCATGAGCCAAGCCGGCGCGGCGCCCGGCGCGAGCGACCCGCAGCCTCCCACCGGGTCGCCCGACCCGGATGCCCCTTCGCCCCGGCTGGTGCTCACGCACAATCACCGCCGCCGTCGCCGCCCATTCCTTCACAGCCTCTGAGCC
>CAYZSE010000285.1:0-1571 GCA_964481035.1 uncultured Geminicoccaceae bacterium
GCGTGGCACGGGCGATGGCCGAGGGCTGCCGACGCGCCTTCGACGTCGACGCCGCAGTGGCGGTCACGGGCATCGCGGGACCGGGCGGCGGCACCGCGGCCAAGCCCGTGGGCCTCGTTCACCTCGCCGTCGCCGGCCCGGACGCCACGCGGCACGCGGCCCAGGTCTTTTCCGGTGACCGCGCCGACGTGCGTGCGGCGACGGTCGAGGCGGCACTGGCGCTGCTGCTGTCAGCGGCTGGAGGTGGCGAGATTGCCTGACACCGAGAGGGTTTCCGACGCACCCGCGCGGCCGCCGTAGAGCGCCTCGGCGCGGGTCTCGAAGGCCGCGACCATGCGGCGGACCGCCTCGTTGAACAACAGGCCGATCAACCGCTGCAACATTCTCGACTTGAACTCGAAATCGACATAGAAATCGACGATGCAGCCACCGTCTTCCGCTTCCTTGAAAGACCAGTGATTGTTCAAGTAGCGGAAAGGACCGTCGATATACTCCACGTCGATCTGACGCGCCTCGGGGTGTAGCGTCACCTTAGAGCGAAATCGCTCGCGATAGACCTTGAAGGCGATGACGAGGTCGGCGTAGAAGACGTCGCCGTCGTGCTCGGTGATGCGGGCGGCGCGACACCACGGAAGAAATTCTGGATACTTGTCGACCCCGGCCACCAGGGCGAACAGCTCGTGCGGTGTATAGGGCAGATGGCGCTTTTCGGCGTGCGTCGGCATTGCCTCAGCCCGCCGCCGCGTCGAGCTGCGCGGCCCTGGCGGTGCGCAACTTCTGGAAGTCGGCGCCGGCGTGATAAGAGCTGCGCGTCAGCGGTGACGACGCGACCATCAAGAACCCCTTGGCACGGGCCGCCCGCGCGAACCCCTCGAACTCGACCGGCTCCACGAACCGTTCGACCGCGTGGTGGCGCGCCGTCGGCCGGAGGTACTGGCCGATGGTCAGGAAATCGACGCCCGCCGACCGCATGTCGTCCATGACCTGCAAGACCTCACGGCGTTCCTCACCGAGCCCGACCATGATCCCCGACTTGGTGAAGAGCGCGGGATCCTTTGCCTTGACGTGGTCCAACAGGCGCAACGAATGAAAGTACCGCGCGCCCGGGCGGACCGTGCGGTAGAGACGGGGGACGGTCTCCAGATTGTGATTGTAGACGTCCGGCTTGGCGGCGACGATGGCGTCCACCACCTCCAGCGGCTTCCTGAGGAAGTCGGGCGTCAGGATCTCGATGGTCGTGCGCGGCCGGCGCCGGCGGATCGCCTCGATGCAGCGGACGAACTGAAAGGCGCCGCCGTCCTCGAGGTCGTCGCGGTCGACGGAGGTGATGACGACGTGCTCGAGCTGCATGGTCGCCACGACCTCGGCGAGATGATCCGGCTCACGGGCATCGACGGCCTGCGGCGCGCCGGTCTTGACGTTGCAAAAAGCGCAAGCGCGGGTGCAGGTGTCGCCCAGGATCATCACCGTCGCATGGCGCTTCGACCAGCACTCGCCGATGTTCGGGCACGCCGCTTCCTCGCAGACCGTGTGCAGGCTCTTGTCGCGCAAGAGCTTCTTGGTCTCGAAAT
>CAYZSE010000286.1:0-1556 GCA_964481035.1 uncultured Geminicoccaceae bacterium
CTCGTCCTCGGCATGGGGCTGCCGGTGACGGCGGCCTACATCGTGCTCGCCACCCTCTCGGCCCCGGCGCTCGCCGGGATGATCGGCGACAACCACGTCGTCGACATCCTCGTCGCCGACGGCATCCCCGCGGCCATCGCCCCCCTGCTCGCGCTCGCCGACCCGGCGCTGGCCGGCGCGGTGGGCCAGCCCCTGCCCCTGGCCGAGGCCCAGGCCATCGTCACCGCCCTGCCCCAGGAGCTGCGCTTCACCCTCAGAGACCAGCTCCTCGACCCGGCGCTGGTCACCGCCGCCCTCCTTTCGGCGCACATGATCATCTTCTGGCTCAGCCAGGACAGCAACGTCACCCCGCCCGTCTGCCTCGCCGCCTTCACCGCCGCCGCCATCGCCAAGGCGCCGCCGATGACGACCGGCCTGCAGAGCTGGAAGATCGCCAAGGGCCTCTACATCGTCCCGCTCCTGTTCGCCTACACGCCGCTGCTCTCCGGCGAGTGGTGGCAGGCGGTCACCGTCTTCGCCTTCGCGCTGGTCGGCATCTACGCCATCGCCGCCGCCCTGCAGGGCTGCATGGAAGCCCCCCTCACCTGGCCGCTTCGGGCCTTGGCCTTCGCCGCCGGCGTCGCCACGGTCTGGCCCGCCAACCTGGTCGTCGACCTCACCGGCGTCGCCGTCGTGCTCGCGCTGCTCGCCTGGTCGATCCGCCGCGGTCGTTTAAAATCATTGCCTTAGACATATTTCCTCAGAAATCGGTCGAGCCAGCGGAAGGGCAGCGTCGCGAGGTCGAGGGCGACCACCGCGAGCGGCCGCCACCAAAGCGCCACGCCGCACGCGGCGACGCCGACGAGCCCGGCCATGAGCACGAGCACGAGGCCCTGCCAGAGCCAGGCCCAGACGGCGATCATCCGGCCCGCCGCCGCCGCACCGGCGAGATCGCCAAAAACGGCTCTAAGCCCTTGTCGG
The DNA here is from genome assembly GCA_964481035.1 of uncultured Geminicoccaceae bacterium. GTDB lineage: Bacteria > Pseudomonadota > Alphaproteobacteria > Geminicoccales > Geminicoccaceae > JAAAPF01. The sequence continues at coordinate 961 of CAYZSE010000286.1, forward strand.
ACAAACGAAAACGCCCGTTTTGGTTTCGTTTTGCAAGCACGGGCATCCGCATCACCCAAGTCGCTGAACCCGACCCGGAACCTACCACCTCTAGGCGTGACGTCCCAGGCCGCGGGGAACGTCTTTGATGCCGTACGGGTCGGGGCTGTGTTTCCTTCAGAGCCAAATGAGCGAAGGCGATGGCGGTTCGATGGCCCTGATGAGGTCGCAACTCGACACGGCACTGTGCAACGCCGGCGCCGACGAGGCCGAGGCGCGCGCCGCTGCCGAAGACGTCGCCGACGTTCATCTCGTCGATGCCGAGCCGCGCTTGGGACTTGCCGGCGAGCACGCCGATGAAGCTCTCGATCGTGCCGCCCGGCGTGGCCGCGCGCATCTCGATCCGCCCGCCCGGCAAGACGCGCACCGCGACCCGCTGCCCGGGCGCCACGCCCAGATGCCGCACGAGCTTCTCCTCGAGCGTGAGCTGCCCGTCGGCCGTCACTTCGAGCGTCGTCAGCGCGGCCCCTCCTTGTCCACCGTCGATGTGGACCGCCCGGGCGCGACCCGCAACGGGCCCGCCCATGCCCGGCGAACCCCGCCGCCCCTCACGGCGC
>CAYZSE010000287.1:0-1551 GCA_964481035.1 uncultured Geminicoccaceae bacterium
TACCGCCAAAGATCCCGGCGCCGTCGCCATCCGCCCCGGCCGTCCGACCTCCGGTGATCGTCAGGCCGTTGAAGACGGCATCGACGCCTTCGCCGTCGACCTCGAAGACCCGGCTTCGCTGGTCCGCGTCGACGGTGATGTCCTGGTCGTCCGTGTCGATGACGACGTCGTTGATGATCGTCAGCTGCTCGCCGTCGAGCACGATCGTCGCCGGCTCGGTGCCGAGCTCGAAGTTGATGATGTCCAAACCGGGATCGGCGTTGGCGGCCTCGACGGCCTCACGCAGCGTCAAGAACTCGTCGTCGACCGTCCCGTCACTGGTCGAGTTGACCAAGAACAGTGCCATGGTGCCCTCTCGGCTCCTGGGCGGGCCCATGGACGGCAGACGCCGACGGAGACCGCGCCCGTTTATTACCGATCCGTCATCGCACGTACCGACACCGGGGGCGCTGATCTACATCAACAAACAGGAAAATGAGATGGACGTTCGCTCAGCTTGAAGCCGGGCCCTTTCCGACAGCGTGGTCACGGTGCCGGCAACGCTTCGCGCGCGAGTGGCCCGCCCGGCCCTCGGGGCTCACGCTAATCGACGATGGGGCCGGCGCCCGCCGGCATCGACTGCTGTTGGTCCTTGGCCGACCCCTGCTGGACGATGCGGAACGCCTTGGATTTCGGCAGGTCGCGCCAGAAGGCGAGCTTCGCGTACCGCTCGAACAGATCGGGCGGCAGGATCGTCGAGCGCGGGCGCGGCGCGACCTCGGGGTGCACCCGGTGCAGCCCTTCGAGCCCGAGTTGGGCATCGAACGCCGGCGCGTCGTAGCTCACCGCCTGGAAGTCGTGGGCGTAGGGCGCCTCGCCGAGGAACTGGTAGAGCAGCGAGAACACCTCGGGCGCCCGCTGGGTCAGGAGATCGTAGTCGACGATGACGATGCGCTCGGCGTAGTCGGAATAGCAGGCCTCCTTCAGCGCGTGCCAGGCGAAGCCGACCAGCCGGTTGGCGCCGGCGAGCGCCTCCACGCGGGTGTAGACGGTCGAGCGCTCGGCCGCGCTGTTGAAGAGGCGGGTGTGCTCGAAGGCGTTCTGCCGGTACTGGCGCTCCATCGAGTCCATGATCCAGGCGACGTCGCGTACCAGGCAGAGCAGCTTGGCCTCGGGAAACAGCCGCATCAACGCCGGCAGCTGCGCCGTCCACGCCCGGTTGGTGTCGAAGATGACGGGCTCTGGCCGGTCGGCGTAGTAGCTGTCGAACAGCCCGCGTAACAGTCGGGCCCGCTGCTCGTCGTCGACCATCGTCGACAGTTCGGTGCCGGCCGAGACCTGGGCGATGAGCCCCTCGAACAGCGACGCGATCGGGCTCGACATGCCGGCATGAAAGCGCGGGTTCTGCTTGAGCAGCGCCGCCGTCAGCGTCGAGCCCGAGCGCGGCAGGCCCGAGATGAAGTGGAATCGGCGCGGTTCGGCGGCCACGGGCCTCGACCTCCGGCGGAACAGTGCACCTCCACGACGTCTACCTGCGCACGGCGTCCTCCGACACGGTGGCTCTTCGTCGGG
>CAYZSE010000288.1:0-1540 GCA_964481035.1 uncultured Geminicoccaceae bacterium
AGGCGGTGGAGGCGGGGCCTTCGTTCACGGTCGACACGGCCGCGCGCGTGACGTTATCTTCACGTGCAACGGGCGGGGGACGGCTGCGACGTGCGGTTGGGACGGACCTGGATCATCGTGACGGCGCTCGTGGTCGCGGCCGCGGCCACGGCGGTATGGTGGACGACCCGCGCGCCGCCGGGCGTCGTCGCCAAGGGCGAGAGCGAGACGGTCGCCTGGCTCGCCCTCGCGACGGCCGTCGTGTCGCTGCTCACGGGCGTCGTCGGCTTGCTCGACAAGCTGCTCGCGCGCCGGGCCGCGCCGCGCGAATGACGCGGCGCGTCGTCCTCGCGCTCGGGTTCATGGCGGCGGCCGGCAGCGCCGACGCTGCGGCTATCGACCGGGTCTTCACGCGCGATGACGCGCAGACGGTGCGCGATACGGTCGCGCGCAACTTCGGCCTCGATTGGTTCTCGGAGAGCCGCAGCTACGCGCTCGTCGTCGGCATCAGCGACTATGCGCGCGGCTACCCCGACCTGCCGACGGCGAACGACCCGCTGCGGATGAAGGACTTCCTCATCGACGAGGCGGGCTTCGATCACGTCCACGTGCTGACGGAGGAACGGGCCACCGAGGACCGCATCGAGGAGCTCATGGAGGAGGTCTTTCCGGCCCTCGTCGACGGCAACGACCGCTTTCTCTTCTACTGGTCGGGCCACGGCGACCAGCGCACGCTGCCGAACGGCACCCAGCGCGGCTACCTGCCCCTGAAAGAGAGCGCACCAGACAGCTGGGCCGGCATGGTCAGCATGCTCGCGCTGCAGCGCTGGGACGACCTCTTGGCGGCGCGCCAAGCCCTCTACCTGCTCGATGCCTGCTTCAGCGGCCTCGCCGGCCAGGTCGCCAAGTCGTCGCCGCGTGACCTCGCGATCGAGCAGCTGGCGCGGCCGAGCCGGCACCTGTTGACGGCCGGCACCGGCGACGAGCAGGCGATCGCCGGCGCGGCCTGGGGCGGCAGCCTCTTTACGACGGCCGTGCTCGACGGCTTGCGCGGGGCTGCGGACGCCGCGACGGCCTATGCGGCCGACGACGTCGTCTCGCTCGCGGAGCTCGTGGCCTACGTCAAGATCCGCGTCGCGGAGGAGAAGGACCGGGCGCGCTGGAACGCGGCCATCACCCCGCAGCTCCGCGATCTTCGGACCAACGAGGGCGAGTTCTTCTTCGCGTGGCCGCCCGCCGCGCCGCCGACGCCCGAGCCCGTGCCGGAGCCGTTGCCGGCGCCCGAGCCGAAAGGGCTGAGCGAGCGCGAGGTCCGCGAAGCGCAGGAGATGCTGGCGGCGATGGGCTTCGCGCCCGGCCCGGCGGACGGGATCGTCGGCCTGCGGACGCGCGCGGCGCTTCTGCGGTTCCAGCAGGAGCGGGGGCTCGCCGAGACCGCCGATCTCGACCCGGCGACGCGCCAGGCGCTCATCGTCGCCTGGGCCGGGCAGCCGAGAGGGATCGAGCCGTGGGCCCGGGAGCCGGTCCCGGCCCCGCGCGCCGATGAGCTGGCCGACCTCGC
>CAYZSE010000289.1:0-1525 GCA_964481035.1 uncultured Geminicoccaceae bacterium
TCGTCAACGGGCTGCTACGCCCACCATCGGATCGACGGCGACGCCATTCTCGACGCCTCGGCGCACGTCCTAGTTGATAGGATTGCCTGTAAGTTCAATTGATAGGATTTGCGCCTAAGGTACGACAATTGTCGCTGTATTGCTGCGCCGCAACCTTGGCCCACGATGCCGTCATGAACGCCGAGCTGATCTATCGCATCGTCGAAACGGCCGAGGGTTATCCCTACGACCTGCGGGAGGAGGCGTTCGCCTTCCGCGACGGCGCGACCTCGCCGCTCGACGCGAGCCTGCTGGCCGATCGCACGCCCGTGCTCGCGATCGGCTCGAACGGCGCACCGACACGCCTCGCCGCCAAGTTCGGGCCCGAGGCGATCGTCCCGGTCGTGCCGGCGCAGCTCAAGGATCACGCGGTCGTCTATGCCGCGGCGATCACCAGCTACGGCTCGGTGCCGGCGACGCTGCTGCCCTCGCCGGGCGCCACCGCGCTGGTCTCGGTCACGTTCCTCGACGACTCTCAGCTCGAGATCATGCACGCGTCAGAATCGGTCGGCCGCAATTACGAGGTGATGACGCTGCGCGATTGCGTCGCCATCGACGACCGCCCGCCCGTCGGCGAGATCCTCGGCTATCGCAGCGTCTACGGCCCGCTCAAGGTCAACGGCCAGCCCGTCCGCGTTACCGAGGTCCCGACCGTCGGGACGCGCTTCGGGGGCGCCTACCAATCGGGCGTGCTGGCGCTCCTGCACCACCGGTTCGCCGAGCCGGGGGAGATCTACGCCGCCTTCATCGGCGACCTCGTGGCCTCGCCGGAGCGACGCCAGCGCTTGATGGCGGCTCTCGCCGAGGGCATTGCCACCACCCGCGGACGCATCGCCGCCGACGCCTGAGCCAGAGCGTTCTTCGAAGTGCTCGAGCCTCCCGCGCCCCCGCCCGGCCGCCCGTGGCATCGTACCCTCGTGGGTGTCCGGGCGGGGGCGCGGGACAGGCCTAGATCAATCCAAACGGGAAACGCCCTAAAACCCGCCGTGCGCGTCGAGGAACGCCGCTTCTTCCGCCGTCGTCGCGCGGCCGAGCAGGGCGTTGCGGTGCGGAAAGCGGCCGAAGCGCCGGATGACCTGGCGATGTCGCTCGGCGTAATCGGTGTAGACCGGATCGCCGAGGGCACCGATCAGCCGGCAGGCGAGATCTTGGTCCGCCAGATCCTCGCTGTGCTCGAACGGCAGGTAGAGGAACAGCCGCTCGTCTCGTCCAAGCTTCGCCGGCAGGCCGCGCGCCAGCGCGAGGCGCGCGTCGTCGCGGGCGCGCGCGTCGTAGGCGAAAGCGCGCGCGGTACCGCGAAACAGGTTGCGCGGCAGTTGATCCGTCGCCAGCACCAGCGCGAGCGTGCCGCGGGCCGTCCGCCGCCAGCCGTCCAGCGCGCCCGCGAGGGCCTGGTCGGGCAGCCCGCCAAAGCGCCGCGCGACTTCGACATCGACGGCCGCGTCGGGCCGGAACCAGGCCGCGCGGTCGAGCTCCTCGAACCAGT
>CAYZSE010000290.1:0-1525 GCA_964481035.1 uncultured Geminicoccaceae bacterium
CGCATCGAGGAGTTCGAGCCGGGCGTACGGAAGACGGTGGCGTTGCGCCGCGTGCCGGAGCCGGCCTGACCGGCGACCGGGCTGCCGCGGTGTCCCTCTTCGGTAGAGCTTCGCCGATCAAGCGCCCCTGCCGCCTTCCCACGGCATGAAAGCGCTCGTCGGCGGCCGGTGGTTGCTCGATGTTTCGAGCGTCGCGGACAAAGGCTCAGCGCTGGAGCACGTAGCTCCCAGGTGCGTCGCCGAGGACGGGCAGGTCCGGTGCGCTCATGGGCGGCGGCAAGGGCTCGCCGCTGCGCGCGTGGAGCCACGTCCCCCAGGCCTCCCACCACGAGCCCGCGCGCCATTTCGTGCCCTGCACCCAGCTTTCCGGCGGCACGTAGGCGGCGTCGGCCTCCAGCTCGCCGATCTTGTGCCGCGCCTTGGGGTGGCCCGGGCGGCTGACGATGCCCGTGTTGTGGCCGCCGGCGGCGAGGGCGAAGGTGACGTCGGTGTGGGTGAGCAGGCGGATCTTGTAGACCGACTGCCAGGGCGCGATGTCGTCCTTTTCCGTGCCGACGACGAACATCGGCACGCGCACGTCCTCGAGGACGACGGGCCGGCCGTCGACGGCGAAGCGCGCCCGTGACAGCCGGTTGTCGAGGAAGAGGTCGCGCAGATACTCGGTCTGCATCCGCGCCGGCATCCGCGTGCCGTCGGCGTTCCAGGCCATCATCGCGCTCACGGGCTCGCGCTCGCCGATCAGGTAGGTGCGCACGAGCTTCGACCAGATCAGCTCGTGCGAGCGCAGGAGCTGGAAGGCGCCGGCCATCTGGCGGCTGTCCAGATAACCCTGGTCCCACATCATGTCCTCGAGGTAGGCGAGCTCGCTCTCGTCGATGAACACCATGAGCTCGCCCGCCTCGCTGAAGTCGGTCTGGCCGGCCAGGAGCGTGACGGTCGCGAGGCGGTCGTCGCCGTCGCGGGCCATGGTCGCTGCGGCGATCGCGAGGAGCGTGCCGCCGAGGCAATAGCCGCAGGCGTGCACCCGCTGGTCGGGCACGATCCGGCCCACGACGTCGAGCGCGTCCATGACGCCGAGCCGGCGATAGTCGTCGAGCCCGCGATGGCGATCGTGGCGATCCGGGTTCTTCCACGAGATCGCGAAGACCGTGAAACTCTGGCCCACCAGCCAGCGGATCAGCGAGTCTTCGGGCTCCAGATCCAAGATGTAGTATTTCATGATCCAGGCCGGCACGATGAGGATCGGCTCGGGCCGGACCCGGTCCGTCGTCGGCGTGTATTGGAGCAGCTCGATGAGCTCGTTGCGGAAGACGACCTTGCCGGGGGTGACGGCGACGTCGCGACCGACCGTCCAATTTTCCGTGCCGACCGGCGGGCGATCGGCGACGATGCGCTGCAGGTCCTCCACGAAGAGCTCGGCGCCGCGCCAGAAATTGGCGCCATGTTCGGCGAGCGTGCGCTCGACGACCTCCGGGTTCGTCCACACCGTGTTCGCCGGCGACCAGCGATTGAGCCGCTGGCGCAT
>CAYZSE010000291.1:0-1518 GCA_964481035.1 uncultured Geminicoccaceae bacterium
AAAACCACCGTGGGTTATGCCCACCGCGGGTTCGAATCCCGCCCCCACCGCCAACAAAGCCCTCGCGAAAGCGTTCTCCCGATCCGGCCGCAGCCGGATTTTTCCTTCGTTGACGAGGGTTAAGCGGGAAAGGCCGAGCATTGGCACCGGCGCCGGGAGGCCCGAAACCAGTCTCTCGGGGTCATCGAACAGCGCGAAGACCTCGACTGGCCGGCGCTCGCCCACGCTTTCCTCGACCCGAGCCGCCGGTGTGCACTGGTGCGGCTCGGCGCCGGGTGCGAGCCAGAGCGCCGCGCCCGCCCCGCTCAGAAGCGCCGCACCATCGGCCAGCGCCCGTCCGCCAAGCGCCCGCGCGAAGGTAGGACATGGCACGGGCATTGCGCCGGACCGGGGTAGATCGAGGGGCAGGGCGGATCGGCGGCGATGCGGGCATCAGCATCGCCAGCACCCGCTCGGCCTGATCCGTTCGAACGGCGGAGACCTGCCCGGGGCTTCTCGTACTCGCCAGAATGTTGATGACGGGCCTCCCCTACGCCGCCTGCAGCGCGACAGCGAGACTGGCCGCGCCGAAAAGCTGCGTGCGGAGATGGATCACCTGATCGAGGCGCTGTCGTCGGCGCTCGGGCTCGGCGGTCGAAGCCGGCGCATGGGTGATCAGGGCGAGCGCGCGCGTTCGGCGGTCACATGGCGCATCCGCCATGCCATCGGCAAACTCCCTGCGACCCATCCGGAACTTGGCCGACATTTGAAGAATTCGGTAAAGACTGGCGTCTTCTGCTGTTATCGGGCGGAGCGCCGGATTGAATGGCGCATTGCTGATCGCTGATCCACCGCTCGCCGCGAGCAACAACATTGTGAAGGCGGGGTCGCAACAGAAGATCCCGCGAAGCAACATTCAAAACGACAAATCGGTCCGACAACGCCCAGTTGCCCACAGGCAGTTCGCGCAAAATCAGATAGTCACGCGGTAGAAAACGTTCGACCCCGTTCTCGCCTCACCGCCAATGAAGCCCATAATGAGCAGGCTCGCGCTCGGGCTCGTCGGCGACAACATGCACGCCTGCTGGGCACCGCGACTGAACGTGCTCGCGAGCAGGTCGCTCGGTCGCGAGGTCGTCTGCGAGCTGCGCGTCGCGAACGATCTCGGCCTCGATGTCGCCAGCACCCTCGACGCGACGCGACGCGCGCGGGACGGGCGCCGCATCGACTTCACGCACCCCCCAGGACACGAAGCAGGTCGCCGCGCACCGACGCGTCGACGAGTGTTTGGGAACTCGTCGTCTTGGAACCATGGCACGCAATCGCGCCGTTCCATGGCCGCTCGGTCAACCAGGACGCGCTCCGCCGCGCCCTGCGCACGCCGGGCTAGAACGGCCCGAGCCTCGGGCGAGCACGCGGTCCTCGCTGCGCCAATGGCCTGCGCACGTCTTCGGCCGTGGTGCGGGCTGGGCTCTCATCCGGTTCCGGTGCCTACGCCTTGCGTCGGGCTTGGTGGGTGGCGTCGTCCGGCGTATGTTG
>CAYZSE010000292.1:0-1508 GCA_964481035.1 uncultured Geminicoccaceae bacterium
GCCACGCGGCGCCAGGTGAAGGGGCCGAAGGCGAGCTTGAGGCGCGCGAGGTACTCGCTGTCGGCCCCGGCCCGCACCGGCTCCCAGCCGCCGAGACGGGCGAGGACGGGCTCGCGGCGGAACAGCGGTGACGCCGGATTGAGACGGCACAAGGGGTAGATCGGCCGCGCGTAGAAGGTGCCGTCGTCGGTCACGCGGACCCAGTTCGAGGTCGTGCAGACGAGCCGGGGAAAGCGCAGGAGCGGCGCGATCTGCCGGGCGATCCGCTCGGGATGGGCCCAGTCGTCGCTGTCGTGGCAGGTGACGAACTCGCCGCTCGCCGCGGCGAGCGCGTGGTTGCGCGCGACGTAAGGGCCGCCGTTGCGCTCGAGCTTGAGCACCCGCACCCGTGGATCGCCCGCTGCGGCGCGCTCGGCCGCGGCCGCGGTGTCGTCGGTGCTGGCGTCGTCGACGACGAGGATCTCGAGATCGCGCCAGGTCTGGGCGAGCAGGGAGGCGACGGCCGGGCCGATGCGGGCCGAGGTGTCGAACGCGGGCATGATGACCGTGACGAGCGGACCGCGCGCGGTGGCGGGCGCGACCGTGGCCCGCACGGTTGCCGGGCTGGGCGGGACGTCGTCGGCGGCGGTGGCGATCGGCGACAGGCCGTGCGCACCGAGATGGGCGTTGAGCGCCGCGCGTCGCGCGGCCGGCGTCGTCGCGAAATTCGCTTCCAGGAGGAACAGGTCCGGCTCGCGTTCCGCCCGCCCGGCAGCGACCGCCTCGTCGACCAGCCGCCGCGCCGGGGCGTCGTGGCCGGCAGCGCGCAGCACCGCCGCCTTGAGACCGGGCCGGCCAGTGACCTCACGGACGAGCTCGGCCGCGAGATCGACGTGGAAGGGCGCAACGGCACGCACCGCCGCCACCCGGCGGGCGCCCGAGAGCCAACCCCGGGTCGCCGCGTGGCGCAGCAAGCTCTCAGCCCGTTGCGGTTCCCCGCAGGCCGCCAGCGACGCGCCGACGGCGATCGCCGCGCGCCCGCACCCCGCTTCGGTGCCGAGGGACACGACGGATCGGTAGCAACCGAGACGATGCAGGATCCACGCCCGCTCCTCCGGCGGACACCAACCCTCCCCCTCGGCGACGGCGAGGGCCTCGGAGAACCGGCTCTGCCAGAGGTGAAGGCGAAAGCGAAGCCGGCGGAGGGCATCGAGCATGGGACGGTGTCGGGATGCTGGAGGGCACGCGATGGCCAATCGCGGAGCTGCGATGGCCTGTCAAGCCGGGGATGCGCTCGCTGCGTGCCGACGTTTCGATGCGGGAGGATGGCGCACCCGGTCGCGATCCGCCGCCGCGGGGTGCGCCGCCGATCGCGGCCTCGAAGCGGCGGCCGCACCCGACGCTCCCGTCTGGACTGCCGGAACTCGCGTTTTTCCCCGTTGCGAATGAAACTCTGCCACCCCCGTCCCCTGCTTTCGACCCGAGGCCATCACACGCGAATGGACGAGAGGGAGAAGACACAGGCGCCT